>DATLZB010000064.1:0-4408 GCA_035574175.1 Hyphomicrobiaceae bacterium | reverse complement strand
TGGCTTTCGAGTGGAGGCACTCCCGCCTGCTTCACGGGTTAACTTGTTGAAAACACGGGCGCAGCCTTGGATCGTTGCGATGGCTGGCGCGACCAACTCGCGGCCCTGTGGGTCCATCACCAGATGCCGCCACGAAGAGTTTGACTTGGCGCTGCCCACCATCTGGCGCGTCCTGCAGCGCCACAGTGTCGGCACGCGCCGCGAACGCCTGGCCGTGCTCTAGGGGGGAGAGGGCCGCACCGGGCTGCTCACCGAGCGTACCGAGCGGCACCGACGAGCGGGGCGCCACATGGCGGCCGACCCGACGTGCCTTGGACGTGTCTTACGTCGGCAAGCTGAAAAGGGTGGGCGAGGTCTGGCAGCTCACGGCGTGCGACGCTGCCTCGTTCTAAGGCTGAGCTTGGGCGGTCGCTGGCGAGGTGACGGCCGCGGCGATGGCGAGCTTCGTGGGCTAGGTCGTGCGGCCCGCCCCTCGCGCCGCGGGCTGGCTGTTGCGGCGTGTGCCGACCGACGACGGCAAGGCATTCGAAGGCGACTTTGTCGAGGCCTGTGCCGGCTGGGGGCTCCGGCAGGCGCGTACGAGGCCACCACACGCCTGGACGAGCGGCTTCATCGAGCGCTTTGCAAGGGACGATTCTGCACGAGCACTGGCGGATCGCCTTTCGGCGACAGTACTTCACTTCACGAACATCCGCGCCCTGAGCACTCGCTCGACAGCCTCATGCGGTTCTACAACACGGAGCGGCCGCGCCCCGTTCACGATCGTTGCCGGGGCAGTGTGACGTGCATCGGTCGCCAGCACCGCGCCCGACGTCGCTTCGGATGGACCCCAGTCGGGCCCCATAGCGCTCGAGCCGCTGCTGCAGCCGGTAGAACGGCGTACGTGAGATATCGAATTGATCGCGTCGCCCGTGCACTTCGGCTACGCGTGGCTTCCGCAAGAACGCGCAGCCGTAAAGCCTGTGTGCTGTCATTGAGGATCACTGGTCTCCTTCTTCTGCGTTTCCCTTTCCACAGGAACTGCGTGGAAGGGCGGCCAACTGCCCTAGTCGTATCTGTTCTGTATGGTCAGGGGCCTAAAGTGTCGACACTGAACTAAAGCGAAGCAGTTCAGCCTAGCGTGAGCATCGATGTCGCTGAGTGCATCACGTTCCGTCAGGTTAGGCCCAGTTACAGTAGATTCGCGAGGAGACATGGCCTCGGTTTCACTCTCAACTTCGCAAGCGGCTGCTGGCGTTTGCTCTTAACCGGTGCAAGCTTACCACATGCGACGTCAGAGTGTTCGCTGATTTGGCCGACGTGCCCGTGACTGCCAGTAATTCAGGAGGAGTCCGAAACGAATTGTGTTCGCTGGCTTGCCCGGCTAGCATGTGTGTGTATCTCGTGAGGCCTCCTTCCTTGCTGCATAGCGCCTACTTGGAGCTCGTCAGGAATCCGCCAGTGGGGGTAGTGTACTCTTGGGACGAGGGCAGGATTGGGCAAGCCGGGGCCGGACGCTTTCGGTTAGTGGCACGCATTTTCGGCTTGGCAAAACTGCCGCATATGCGGCCGTTGCTCAGAACTAGCCAGCCCGTCGACCTGATCCACTCGCAACAGGCGTTATTGCTAACCCGCCGGCCTTGGGTGGTAGACATCGAACATTCGATGCCGTTTGTAGGGATAGACTTCGATCGGTATCGATACCGATCGACAAGGGCGCTGATTCGGCGTGTGTTGGCGGGCTCGGGATGCCGGGCGATCATGGCTTGGACAGAAACTGCTCGGCGGGGCTTCCTTCGCGAGTTCGGCTTTGATATGTCAATCCGTCGGAAGACATGCGTGGTTCATCCGGCTATAAGGTTACCAGTGGACCGCCATTCGGAAGTTTGCAGCGGGCGCGAGGTACACCTCTTGTTTGTGGCAAATCGTCCCGACCACAACTTCGTCTTGAAGGGAGGCCGCGAGGTTCTATTGGCATACCGCATGTTAAGGTTCCGCTACCCGGAACTACGGCTTACGATCGTGAGCGGAGGCCGCTCGCTCGCGGGAGGTCTAGCGGACCAGCCCGGCGTGCGATGGCTCGGCACTGCCGAGCGCGCGGAACTCGCGTCGATCTACAAGCAAGCGGATGTTTTCGTGATGCCAAGTTTTTCAGACACATTTGGCATGGTCTATCTTGAGGCGATGTCATTTGGCTTGCCGGTAATCGCTCTAGATCGACCGTACACTCAAGATGTCGTCAGAAGCGGTGAGACAGGCCTCCTCGCTCCCATGCCGAGGAGCGGCATCAGCTGGGTCGATCCAGATGGTCGATTCTTGATGAATAGCGATGTCTTCATCAGACGGTTGGTAGAGGCGCAGCCGGATCTTGCGGTTGCGGACGGCGTTGTGAGATGCTTGGAGCGCCTTTTAGTGGATCCTTCCCTGAGGCGCAAGCTTGGCCGGCAGGCACGCGAAGAGGTCGCGTCGGGTCGGTTCTCGTTAGGGCGACGCAACGAGAACCTAGTGAGGATCTACGGCCGCGCGGTCCGGGGCGCGGTCGCATGAGGTGGACCGAGCCTTGTCTACTTGGAGAATGCCGGTAGAGGTGTGGTTGGGCACAGCAGGCCTCGCTCTGGCGTGTCTACTCTGCGTCCTATTGACCCGCGTGACGCGGGCGCTCGCCCGCCGCTACGGCCTCGTCGCCCCGCCGCGCAGCGACCGCTGGCATACGCGCCCCACCGCGCTCCTCGGCGGCGTCGCTATCTGGACGGCGTTCATGGCCGCCGGCCTCGCGACGGGTGCCTTCGCCGGCCTCTGGCCGCTCGTCGGCATCGCCGCCTACCTGTTCGTCGTCGGCCTCGTCGATGACCTCGCCGGCACGCGGCCCGCCGCCAAGCTGACGCTCCAGCTCATCGGCGGCGCCGCGCTCGCCGCCTTCGGCTACCGCCTCGGCCTTTTTGAGTCGCTGACCCTCGACCTGCTCGTCACGATCTTCTGGATCGTCGCCATCACCAACGCCTTCAACTTGCTCGACAACATGGACGGCCTCGCCGCCGGCGTCGCGCTCCTCGCCGGCGCGGCCCTCCTCGCCCTCGCCCTGCGCGACGGTGCCCCTAGCGTTCTGCTGCTCGCCGCCTTCTGCGGCGCCCTCGCCGGCTTCCTCGTCTACAACTTCAATCCGGCCTCGATCTTCATGGGCGACAGCGGGAGCCTCTTCATCGGATGCCTTTTGGCTGGCGTCTCGCTCGTGCGCCCCGCGCACCCGGAGTCCCACCTGCTCTCGATCCTCGCCGGCCCCGTCCTGCTCCTGCTCGTCCCGATCCTCGACACCGCTTTCGTGGCCGTCTGCCGTGTGCTCGCCGGACGGCCGATCTCCGCCGGCGGGCGCGACCACACGTCGCACCGCCTGGTCGCCATCGGCCTGTCCGAGCGCCGGGCCGTGCTCCTCCTCTACGTCATCGCGGCCGGCGGGGGCGTGCTGGCGGTCTCGATGCCTTACGCCGGCCCGGCCGCCATGACGCTCGCCCTCACCCTCTACCTCCTCGGCGTGGCGCTGTTGCTCGTCTATCTGGGCGGCGTCAGGGTCTACAGCGGGGACGCCCTGGCGTCCCTGCGGGGCCGCCCCTACACGCCGCTGCTGCTCGACCTGACGTACCGCCGGCGTGTCTTCGAGGTGCTCCTGGACTTCGTGCTCGCGGGGGCGGCCTACTACGCCGCCTACCGGATCCGCTTCGAGGGCCCCGACTTCGCGGTCTACTTCCCCGTGTTCCTGAAGTCGCTGCCGATCGTCCTCGCGGCACGCGTCGTGTCGCTGCTCGCCGTCGGCGCCTACCGCGGGGTCTGGCGCTACTTCGGCCTCTCCGACCTGGGAACCTTCGTCAAGGGCGTCGCCCTCGGCTCGGCCTGCTCCATCCTCGCCGTCGTCTATCTGTTCCACTTCCAGGACTTCTCGCGCGGCGTCTTCATCATCGACGCGGTGCTCTTCGGCCTGCTCGTCCTCGGATCGCGGCTGTCGTTCAGGTTCCTCGCCGACTACGTCACGCGCCGCAAACGGACCGGCCGCCGCGTGGTGATCTACGGCGCCGGCGACGGCGGGGCGCTGGTCGTCCGGGAGCTGCGGAACAACGACGCCATCGGGCTCCGGCCGATCGGGTTCCTCGACGACGACCCGATGAAGCGGGGCAAGCGGATCATGGGCCTGCCCGTCCTGGGCGGCCGCGAGCGGCTGCGCGAGCTGCTGTCGGCCGGCGAGGTCGACGAGGTCATCGTCAGCACGGGAAAGATCCCGGTCGCCGAGCTGAAGGCGATCGCCGGCCTGTGCGATACCTTTCACGTGCCCGTCTCGCGCATGCGCCTCGCCCTCGATCGGCTCGCGTCGGAACCTGCGATACACTGAGCGGCCGACGGGCGCTCGCCGACGCCCCGTTCGCCGCATGCGGCGGGGCGG
>DATLZB010000063.1:0-2787 GCA_035574175.1 Hyphomicrobiaceae bacterium | reverse complement strand
TGCAGACCGGGGCGGTGCGATCGTGGCACCCCGGCAACCGCGGGCATTCACGAGGGAGGGAGAGGATGACGGAGACGGTGCTGGCGGCGGTGCGGACGGGGCCGTCGCGGACCGAGATCCGCGAGTATCCGATGCCGGATGTGCCGGAGGATGCCGCACTGATGAAGATGGAGGTCGCCGGCATCTGCGGCACCGACGTCCGCCTTTATGCCAACCCCCCGACCGACAAGCCCACCATCATGGGCCACGAGAACATCGGCATCATCGCCAAGGCGGGCCGCGAATTCACCCGCCGTAAGGGCTTCAAGGAAGGCGATCTCGTCTTCGTCGAGCACTACGTCATGTGCGGCAAGTGCGAGTGGTGCCACTTGGGTCAGTACCGCCACTGCGAGAACACCAATTGGCGCACCAACCCTGACGCCATCCGCTACGGCTATACACCGGCCGACCGGCCGCCGCACCTGTGGGGCGGGTTCGCTCAGTACGTCTATCTACCGTGGAACGCGGTCGTGCACCACGTGCCGAAGGGTGTCAGTCCGGAGCTTGCCGGCCTTGTCACGCCGATGGCGAACGGCGTCGAGTGGTCGCTCTTCGACGGCCGCGTCGGCTACGACTCCAAGGTGCTGATTCAGGGCCCCGGCCAGCAGGGTCTGTCGCAGACGGTGATCTGCAAGCAGGCCGGCGCCTCCCTCATCATCGTGACCGGCACCGCCAAGGACGGGGCGCGCCTGAAGGTCGCCAAGGAACTCGGTGCCGACTACGTGATCGACGTCAGCAAGGAGGATCCGCTCTCCCGCATCATGGAAATCACGGACGGCAAGGGCGTTGACGTGGCGCTCGATTGCACGGCCGGGGCCGGCACGACGCCGATCCTGCTCGGCATCGATGCCCTCAAGCGCAAGGGCGGGATCATCGTGGCGCAAGGCGAGATGGCGAGCTTCCCCAACTTCCCGCTCGAGAAGTTCACGGTGAAGTTCATCACCATGACCAGCGCGCGCGGCCACAGCTACCGGGCCTGCGAGCTCGCTTTGGCACAGATCGCCTCCAAGCGCTTTCCGCTGGAAAAGATCACCACCCACCGCTTCGGCCTGAAGGACGTGGATCTCGCCATCCGCTCGGTCGGCGGCAAAGGCGTGCCCGACGTGATCCACGCCTCGCTCATGCCGTGGGAGTGAGGGTGTGGGGCGGAGCGATCCGCAGCCGTCATCCCGACCAGCCTGCACCAGCGAAAGGTTGGTGGCCGGAACTTGCGCTCCCTCCGATGTCATGCCGGCGCAGCCCGGGATCCACGCAAGCTCCGGCGCGCACGCGTGGGAGGATACCTGCTGCGGCAGCCTGCCCGCTGTCCTGATCTCTACAAAGGGTTGGTGCGGGAGCGATGGCCGAGCGGGCACGGGTGCATCCTGCGCTGGGCCTACCCGAGGTCGTGCCGGAAAGCGCATGCAGGCGACGGCGCGGACGACGCCGGCGATCAGCGTCGATAGGGCAGAAAGTGCCAATCGCGCCATTCGATCTCCGACTCCACTGCCGGCGCGCCGGGGCTCGGGTGAGCCATCTCGAATACGCCGCCGTCGGGGAGGCGAACGATGGTGGCGGTGAAGCGCTTGAGCCCCGTGGCCCGGCTTACTCCGTGCCGCCGGATCACCCGACCATCGGCAACCGCGGCAAGCACCTTGGGGAGCAGATCGAGGTCGGCGATGGCGATGTCCTCATAGCTCTCCCCGGCGATGGTAAAGTCGCAGCGCTGGTCGCTGCGACGCACCACCACCTCGACCGGGCAGGCGCCAGCCATGTGCGGGACGAGGCCGAAGTGCCAGGCATCGCCGATCTCGGCATCCTCCACGTCCGCCACGTCCGCCACGAAGCCCGACCAGGCGCGCACTGTCGCCATGGTCTCTGCAAGCTTCACCTCGAAGGTGTCGTCGGGCAGCATCTGGCGATGAGGAAGTTCCTCGCGCGGGCCGCCGACGGCTCGCCGCCCTTGTCGCTCCAGCGACGCTCCCATCTCTACCGGTCAGCTGTTGCGCTTGAACCAGTACTGACACCGGTTGTTGGCGACCGGGTTGAGCTCTGCATAGAGGTCGCACCGGTTGAAATGCGCATCGAACCCCTTGCACCAATCGTTCTTGCGGCAGGCTTCCGCGCATTGGTTGAGATCCTGCGCATAGGTGGTGTCGGCGGGAAACGCGAACTTCTCCTTCGAGTGGCCGGCAAGCGCCGTATCGGGGATCAGCGTGAAATCGTTGAACGCCGAACTGAACACCGGGATGCTGGCGCAGCGGGCGGCGATCTGCTGTCGCTCGCGCTCGGCTGCGGACTGGGAACCCTGCTGGGCGCGCAGGCGATCGCCGACCGACCAGTCGTAGAGGGTGATGCCGGTGGCGAGCGCGATCAGCATCGCCCATACGTACCACGTCATGCCGAGCACTCTGGGCTCGCCGTTGCGCGATATTGCGGCGATCGCCGAGCGGGCGGCGCTGGCATGGGCACCGTTGCTGTTGCTGTCGAGATAGCCCTGCAGGGCTGCCGCCGCCTTGGTGCGCGCCTCGGCCCACGCCCGCTCGTCGGCGTGCCGAGCCTCGAGCTCCTCGCGCTCACGGGCCGCCGCAAGCTCGTTGTCGGCGCGCCGCGGGGCCGCCTTGTCACGCGCCTTATCGTCCATGGGGCCCTTGCGTCTCCAGCCGTGAGCTGCCGCTTGCCCGCCCACCGTCCGCCCTGGCAGGGGCTGAAGTGGTGCCGGGTGCTTACGGCGGTCACTCAGTACTGCCAAGAGGCGGATTGCGCAAG
>DATLZB010000062.1:0-35811 GCA_035574175.1 Hyphomicrobiaceae bacterium | reverse complement strand
AGCGGCCAAGGGCCGGCCCCGCCTATCGGTGTTCCGGTCGCAAAAGCATATCTATGCGCAGATCATCGATGACAGCGCAGGGCGCACGCTGGCGGCGGCTTCCAGCCTCGAGAAGGAGCTCAGGTCGAGTCTCAAGACCGGCGCGGACAAAGCCGCTGCGAGCGCGGTCGGCAAGCTCATCGCCGAGCGCGCCGCCAAGGCGGGGGTGGCCGAGATCGTGTTCGATCGCGGCGGCTATCGCTACCACGGGCGCGTCAAGGCCCTGGCCGAGGCGGCCCGTCAGGGCGGCCTGAAGTTCTAGCGAAAGGACACGTAAGGTGGCACGTTCTCCTGGACGTTCACAAGGCAGAGAAAGAGGCCGCGACCGCGAGGAGCGCGAGAGCGAGTTCTCCGACAAGCTCGTGCACATCAACCGCGTCGCCAAGGTGGTCAAGGGCGGCAAGCGGTTCGGCTTTGCGGCCCTCGTCGTGGTCGGTGACCACAAGGGCCGCGTCGGCTTCGGCCATGGCAAGGCGCGCGAGGTCCCGGAGGCGATCCGCAAGGCTACCGAGGCCGCGCGGCAGGCGCTCGTGCGTGTGCCGCTCAGGGAGGGCCGCACGCTACACCACGACAGCTATGGCCGGCACGGGGCTGGCAAGGTCGTGATCCGCTCGGCGCCGCCCGGCACCGGCATCATCGCCGGCGGTGCTATGCGCGCCGTATTCGAGATGCTCGGCCTCCACGACGTGGTTGCCAAGTCCATGGGCTCCACCAATCCCTATAACGTCGTACGCGCGACCTTCAATGCGCTGAAGCGACAGGAGAACCCGCGCGCGGTGGCCGCGCGCCGCAGCAAGAAGTACGGCGAGATCGTTTCCCGCCGCCGCGACGGCGCATCGGAGGGCGAGGCGGCCAGCGCGGGTGCAGCCGAGGCTTGAGGACATCGGAACAGCACATCGCAGGTGATGCGACATGGCAAAGGGCAAGGGCAATAGCGGCAGGACAATAACTGTGGAGCAGATCGCGAGCGCGCAGCGGCGCCCGTCGTGGCAGGCCGCTACGCTCGCCGGTCTCGGGCTCAACAAGCTCCACCGCCGGCGCACGCTCGAAGACACGCCGGCTGTGCGGGGCATGATCGAGAAAGTGAGCCATCTCGTCCGCATCGTGGACGAGAAGGCCTAAACCACGAAAATCAGGAGCTAAGGGCCGATCATGCGCCTCAATGAGATCAGGGACAAACCCGGCGCGCGCAAGTTTCGCGTGCGGGTCGGTCGCGGTATCGGCTCGGGGATCGGAAAGCAGGCGGGCCGCGGCGGCAAGGGCCAAACCGCGCGGGCTGGTGCGCGTCTCGGCGGCTTCGAGGGCGGGCAGATGCCGCTGCACCGCCGGCTGCCCAAGCGCGGCTTCAACAAATGGCGCCCGAACCGTTACAACGAGATCAATCTCGGCAAGCTGCAGACGGCGATCGAGGCCAAGCGTCTCGACGCCAGCAAGCCGATCGATGCGGCGGCGCTGATCGCGGCAGGTCTCATGCGGCGGGCCAAGGACGGCGTGCGCTTGCTCGCCGGTGGCGACTTCAAGGCCAAGGTCACCCTCGTCGTCAACCACGCGAGCGAAAGCGCGCGGGCAGCGGTCGAGGGCGCCGGCGGCTCGGTGAAGCTGATCGAAAAGAAGGTGCTCGCCGCCGACGAGGCCAAGCGCAAAAAGTCAGCCGCCAAGAAGGCCAAGTCGCAGCCCAAGAAGAAGGCCGAGCAGGAGGCTTGAGCCGGGGCGTTTTGCGTCGCGGCAGGTGTGGGCTAGACTCAGTTGCGAGAGCCGCCGGGCGCGGTGAGGTGGGACGAGGCAGGACGATGACGGTGCCTGCAGAACAACGCTGGTTCGGGAATTGATGGCATGGCATCGGCAGCCGAACTGCTCGCGTCCAACTTGAACTTCGGCGCTCTGGCGAAGGCCGAGGACCTCAAGAAGCGCATCTACTTCACGCTCGCCGCGCTCGTCGTCTATCGGCTCGGTACGTTCATACCGCTCCCCGGCATCGATCCGGCGGCATTCGCCGAAACGTTCCGCGCCAACGCCACCGGCATCCTTGGCATGTTCAACATGTTTGCCGGCGGGGCGGTCGAGCGCATGGCCATCTTCGCGCTCAACATCATGCCCTACATCTCGGCCTCGATCATCATGCAGCTGATGAGCTCGGTCGACAAACGGCTCGAGGCGCTCAAGAAGGAGGGGGAGCAGGGTCGCAAGCAGATCAACCAGTATACGCGCTATCTCACCGTGGCGCTTGCCGCCTTCCAGGCCTACGGCATCGCCATCAGTCTGGAAGCATCGCGGGCCAGCGTCGGACCGGTGGTGATCGAGCCCGGCTGGTTCTTCCGCATCAGCACGGTTATCACCTTGGTCGGAGGCACCATGTTCCTGATGTGGCTCGGCGAGCAGGTGACGGCGCGCGGAGTCGGCAACGGCATATCGCTCATCATCTTCGCCGGCATCGTCGCCGGCATGCCGCAGGGCATGGTGCAGCTTTTCGAGATGGGGCGCACGCAGGCGATCTCACCGGTGCTGCTCGTCGGGCTGCTGGCGCTGATGCTGGCGGTGGTCGTGTTCATCGTCTTCATGGAACGAGCGCAGCGGCGGTTGCCGATCCAGTATCCCAAGCGGCAAGTCGGCAACCGCATGTTCCAGGGTGACAGCTCGCACCTGCCGCTCAAGCTCAACTCCTCGGGCGTCATCCCGCCGATCTTCGCATCCTCGCTGCTGCTGCTGCCGATCACTGCAGCGCAGTTCCAGAGCGGCCAGGGTCCGGAGTGGCTTAACGACATCGTGGCTCTGCTCGGCCAGGGGCAGCCGTTGCACCTCGCCATCTACGTGGCGCTCATCGTGTTCTTCTGCTTCTTCTACACCGCGGTGGTGTTCAATCCGCAGGACACGGCCGATAACTTGAGGAAGTACGGCGGCTTCATCCTCGGCCGCCGGCCGGGTGCGCAGACGGCGGAGTACATCGATTACGTGCTCACGCGGATCACGGTAGCGGGGGCCGCCTACCTGGCCTTGGTTTGCGTGCTGCCCGAGATTCTCATCTCCTATGCGGCAATACCATTCTATTTCGGCGGCACCTCGCTCCTGATCGCCGTCAGCGTCACCATGGATACGGTGGCGCAGGTCCACAGCCATCTGATCGCTCAGCAGTACGAGGGCCTGATCAAGAAGGCGAAGCTCAGAGGGGCGACAAGAGGGCGACGATGAACCTGATCCTGCTGGGGCCCCCAGGGGCGGGCAAGGGCACGCAGGCAAAGGTGATCTCGGACAAGCGCGGGCTTGCTCAGCTCTCCACCGGCGACATGCTGCGGGCTGCCGTTGCCGCCGGCACCGAGGTGGGCCGTAAGGCCAAGGCGATCATGGACCGCGGCCAGCTCGTGCCGGACCAGGTGGTGATCGAAATCATCGAGCAGCGCATCGCTAAGCCGGACTGCAAGAACGGATTCATCCTCGACGGCTTTCCGCGCACGCTCGCGCAGGCCGCCGCCCTCGATGCGCTGCTCGAGGCGCAGGGCAAGAAGCTCGACGTGGTGATCGATATGAAGGTCGACGATGGCGTGCTCATCGAGCGCATCGCCGGCCGCTTCACCTGCGCCACGTGCGGGGAGGGCTATCACGAGCGCTTCAAGCGGCCAGCGCGCGAAGGGGTCTGCGACAGGTGCGGCGGCAGGGAATTTGTGCGGCGCGCCGACGACAACGCGGAGACGGTGAAAACCCGCCTCATGGCCTACTACCGCGAAACCGCGCCGCTCATCGGCTACTACTTCGCCAAAGGCAAGCTCGAAACGGTCGACGGGATGGCCTCGATCGAAGAGGTGGGTCGCCAAATCGAGGAAGTGCTGAGCCACCACGCCTAGGGGCGGCGGGGCGCGAACAGGCGCAGCGATTGCGGGTGCAAATCAACTATGATTTGATCTCTCCGGCCGCCGGGGCAGGGCGACCATGCACGGCTGCACCGGCTGGGGCACACGGCCGCCGGAGAGGCGATGGATATCGATGAACTCGACCTGAGGAAGCTCAGGGCGTTCCATCTCGTGGTCAAGTTGGGCAGCCTGCGACGGGCAGCGATCCGCCTCAACATCACCGTGCCCGCGGTTTCCTTGAGCATCCGCCGTTTGGAGCATCAGCTTGGTATGCCCCTGTTTCAGCGGCGGCCGAACCGGATGATCCTGACCCCGGCCGGCGCGCGGCTTGCCCAGGGCGTGGAGCTGATTCTGCGAGAGGTCCACACCGTATTTAATCCGATCGCTTCTGAAACGTCACTGCAGGGCCGGTTCAGGCTGGCGATCAACAGCGACCTCGTGTGGTACTTCGTGCCCAGGATCGCCGCCTTCATCAAGGCCAACCCCGAGGTGGAGCTTGGCGTTGACATCCGGAGTTCGTCGGAGGCGCTGGTCGAGGTGCAGCGCGGCGACATCGACATCGCGATCGGCCGTTATGACAAGGTGCCGAAGGGGGTTGAGAAGGAGCCGATTATGGAGAGCTCCGTGTCGCTGGTGTGTCCCGAGGACCATCCCATTTTGCGGAAGCGAACGCCTCAGATCGGGGACATCGGCCGCTACAGGCTGGTAACGCTGCCGAGCCGCAATTCGACGCGTCGGCTCATCAACAAGGCGTTTTTCAGGGCCAGGATCAAGCTGCACAACTGCATCGAGGCCGGAACCTGCCAGACCGTGTGCAGCTTCGTGGAGAGCGGGCTCGGCGTCGGTCTCGTCCACACGCTGTGCGCCGGTCGCGACGGCAGCGGCAAGCTGCGCTACCGCGAGTTGAGCCACTGCTTCGGGTCGGTGGAGTTCTCCGCCGTTTACCGCAACGGCAGGCCGGTTTCGCCGGTCTTCACCCGCATGCTCGAAGTGTGCACGGCCCCTGACGACAAACACGCCAGCAAGACGAGCGGCCGATGTTGAGCGCGCAGGCTTGCGGCCTTGCAGGCGGACCGGTACGACAACGATCGAGGGTCGCTTTCAAGTGCCGCCCTTAGAGCGCAGGCGCGGCGCGCTCGCGCCGACACGAGGAGACCGACATGGCCACAAAACGGACGACGCACCGCAGCTCGAAGGGCACCAAGCTCTACGCCGTTCGCGACAAGAAGGGGCAGTTCAAGGACATTCAGACCTACAAGCGGGCGCACGGCGCCGACATCAAGCGCAAGAGCAAGAAGGAGAAGTAGGCGGCCAATCCGGGCGCCTTCTTTCGTGCAGAGGTCGGAGTGGCAGGTGAGCCGTGCGGCGCTTTGCTTCAAGCGCGGCGGCAGGGCGGCAGCGATCATCGTTCCATCAGGATTCCTGATTGATACAAGAACGCAAACTAATTTTTTTGTCATGACACGGTGGCTGTAGTCTCCGGCCGACACAGGTCGTCGGAGGAGGGTCGTGTCCCAGGTCGAGGTCGCCGTCATCGGTACAGGTTGGTGTGGCGGCATACGCGCCGAGACGCTGGCCCGCAGCCCGCTCGTCGCCAAGCTGCATATCGCAGAGATCGATGCCGGGCGGCGAGAGCAGGTGGCGCGGGCCACCAAAGCCGCTACCGCCACCGCCGACTACCGGGAGCTGCTCGCCAATCCGGCCATCGCCGCCGTCTATATCTGTGCGACGCCGGAAACCACGCATTTTCCCATGACGAAAGCCGCTCTCGAGGCCGGCAAGCATGTGCTGCTCGAGAAGCCGATCGCCATCGAGCTGGCGGAGGCGGACGAGCTGATCGCGCTGGCTCGCCGCAAGGGCCTGAAGTTCACCATCGGCTACTCGCAACGCTTCAACCCGAAATACGCCTACGTGAGAAAGAAGGTCGCCGACGGCACGCTGGGCGAGCCGGTGAGTTGCCTCGTGTCGCGCCACATCACGCGCGGGCTCGGCGACAAGATCACGGGGCGCGGCAAGCTCTCGCCGGCCGCGATGGAGTCGACCCACGATTTGGACTTCCTGCTCTGGGTGCTGGCGCCGGCGCGTCCCGTCAGGGTCTACTCACAGGGCGTGAAGCGCGTCATGTACCCCAAGAACGGCGCCTTCGATCAGCAGTGGATCACGGTGACGCTTGACAACGGCGTGGTCATCGTGGTGGGGGGCGGTTGGATCCTGCCCAAGGGATATCCCAACTTCTCATCAACCTGGATCGAGATCGTCGGCAGCGAAGGCGCGCTCGTCGTCGACGATACCCACCGCGACGTGTGGCTCAACACGATGTCTGGCGGCTCCGTATTCCCGCTCTCGACGATGCCGGGCGAGCAGGTGGACGAGGTTTATGCTGGCGCCATGGGGCCGGAGACGCTGCACTTTCTCGACTGCGTGGTTTACGACCGCCAGCCGCTGGTGACGCCGGAGAGCGCTCGGCAGGTGATGGAGACCTACCTCGCCGCCGATCTTTCGGCCGAGATCGATGCGCCCGTTCTACTGCCGCTCTCCAACGAGCATGCGGCACGTGTCGCCGAAATGGTCAGGCAATGACCCGCGCGAAGGAGACCACGAAGATTGGACTTGCCGTCATCGGCGCCGGGCGGGTCGGCCTGTTCCGCGCCAGCACGGCTGTGCGGCATCCGGCGGTCGAATGGATCGGCATCGCCGAGAAGGATCATGGCCGCGGCCGGTTCGTGGCCGACAAGATCGGCGCCGATTTCCTCACCCACGACTACAAGACGCTGCTAGCGCGGCCCGAAGTGAACGCGGTGATCGTCGCCACCGACGAGCATCTACACGTCGGGCCCGTATTGGCGACCGTCGAGCACGGCAAGCCGCTGCTCATCGAGAAGCCGCTGGCGACGACGATTGCCGACTCGGCGCGAGTGCTTGATGCAATCGAGAAGGCAGGTGTCGATGCGGTGGTCGGCTATACCCAGCGCTTCCGGCGCAAGTGGGTATCGGCAAAAGAAAAGGTGCGCTCGGGTGCGCTCGGCGAGGTCACGCTCGTCACCTCGCGTGCCTTCATGAACCGGCTTGTCGCCATCGACAACTACAAACGTACCAACGACCCGGCGACCATCTCGCCGATGGTGATCTCCGGTACTCACGCGCTCGACATCGTCATGTGGTACCTCGAGGCCAAGACGCCGGTGGAGTGCTACGCACGCTCGATCGACAAGGTGCTGGGCCCGATGTACGGCGGGATCGATGCGACCGCCGGCATGATCATGTTCTCGGATGGGTGCGTTCACCATCTCAACATTTCCTGGGCGCTACCCATCAGCTGGCCGGGCGCCGTCTACAGCCTTGAGGTCGGCATCGTCGGCAGCGAGGGCGTGCTCACCATCGACGACACACACCGCGACATGGTGCTGGCGGTCAGCCGGCCACAGGGCGAGGGCTACAGACCCGACGAACGGCGGCTCGTCGATTTCATGGGCAGCTATCCGCCAGGCGACGTGGTCGGGGGCGAACTTTTCGGGCCGATGGCGGAGGAGACCAACTCCTGGCTCAACCGAGTCAGTACCGGCAATGCCACGCATGCGGCGACCGCGCGCGAGGCGCACAACCGCCTCATGCTCACCAAGGCGCTCGATCTATCAGCCAAGCTGAGGAAGGCGGTGCCGCTGCCGCTCGATGCGGAGGAGGAGAAGCGGCTGCTGGCTCGGGCCTGAGGGCGGTACCCGTAAACGAACAAGCCAATGGGAAGCACCATTAAGGAGGAAGCCCCATGACCATCGACCGGCGACTGATCCTGGCCGGACTGGCCGGCGCGACGCTGCTCATCGCCGCTCCGGCCTTCGCTCAGGAGGATCCCGCCAAGTACCCCACCAAGCCGATCCGCATGATCGTGCCGTTTGCGCCCGGCGGAGCCTCCGACTTCGCGGCGCGGCTCATCCAGCCTGGCATGTCGCAGTTCCTCGGCCAGCAGATCGTCGTTGAGAACCGGCCGGGCGCTGCCGGTAATGTTGGCATGGACGTCGCCGCGCGGGCTGCACCCGACGGCTACACCATTTATCTCGGCAACGTCGGCACGGTGTCGATCAATCCCTACCTGTTCTCCGATCTCACCGTGAAACCGGAGAAGGACTTCATTCCGATCTCGCTGGTGGCTGAGACGCCCGGCATCTTCGTGGTCAATCCCAACTTTCCGGCGAACAATATCAAGGAGCTCATCGAATACGTGAAGAAACAACCGCCGGGCAAGGTGAGCTTCGCCTCGCCGGGCGCCGGCAGCCTCAACCGGCTCGAGATGGAGATCTTCCGCCAGGAAGCCGGCCTCGACATGACGCACGTGCCCTATAAAGGCGGCGCAGGTCCTGCGGTTGCCGACGTGGTCGCCGGCCACGTGCCGATGATGATGGTGACCATCTCCTCGGCCATCCAACACGTCAAGGCCGGCCGCCTGAGGGCGATGGGCGTGTCGACCAAAGAGCGCATGCCCTTGCTACCAGACGTGCCTACGATGTCGGAGCAGGGTTTCAAGAACAACGTCAGCTCCTCCTGGCAGGGCGTGCTCGTGCCCGCCAACACGCCGCGGCCGATCGTCGACAAGCTGCACGCTGCAGTGCTGCACGCCATGAAGGACGAAACCGTGCGCAAGCGCATGGAGGAAGGCTCGGTCTATCCGGTCACCAGCAAGTCGCCGGAGGAGTTCAAAGCCTACCTCGCAGCCGAGGCCGCCAAGTGGAGCAAGGTGGTCAAGGATACGGGAGCCAAACCCGAGTAGTTCGGCACTAGCATGAGGCCCGCTCCGGCGCCCTTGAGGGTGCCGGGGGGCGCAGTGCCTTCCCGTTCGTTTGTCGGCTATTTCTTGTCGCTTCCCTGGCCCGGCATGAAACAGCGCTGTTCTACCGATCTCCTCTCTGGGCTGCTGTTCATCGCGTTCGGCGCATTCGTGCTGGTCTACGGGCTGCAATACCCGTTCGGCACCTCGGCGCGTATGGGGCCCGGCTACTATCCGCGGGTGGTCAGCATCGGGCTGATCCTGGTGGGCCTTATTCTGACGGTGCGGTCGCGATTCATCGAGTCGGAGGCGACCGAGCCATTACTGGTGCGGCCGCTGTTCGTGGTAGCGCTGGCCACCGCCGGCTTCGGGCTGCTGATCGAGCGGGCGGGACTGTTTGCCGCCGCTGTCCTGCTCATCGTGGCGGCGCGGCTCGCGGATCGGGACTTCCGGCCGCTTGAGGTGGCGGCGCTCTGCGTGGTTCTCATCGCGTTCGCAACGGCCGTGTTCTGGTACGGCCTTAGCCTTCCTTTCCCGCTGCTGCCGTTCTGAGCGAGCAAGATGGAAATCTTCGGCAACATCGCCTTCGGCCTGTCGGTGGCGGTCTCGCCGTCGACACTCGGCTACTGCTTTCTCGGTACGCTGCTCGGTACCATGATCGGCGTGCTGCCGGGGCTTGGACCGGTCGCCACCATCTCGATCCTGCTGCCACTCACCTTCGCGCTGCCGCCGCAGTCTGCCATCATCATGTTGGCCGGCATCTACTACGGCGCCCAGTACGGCGGCTCGACGACGGCGATCCTCATCAATCTGCCGGGCGAGTCTTCCTCGGTCGTCACCGCGCTCGACGGATACCAGATGGCACGGCAAGGGCGAGCCGGACCGGCGCTGGCTACCGCGGCGTGCTCCTCCTTCATCGCCGGCACCATCGCAACGCTGGTCATCGCCAGTGCGGCGCCGGCGCTGGCGGAGTTCGCGCTGCAGTTCGGGCCGGCGGACTACTGCGCGCTCATGATCTTCGGGCTGGTCACCGCGGTGATTCTTGCCTCGGGGTCGGTCATAAAGGCGATCGGCATGATCCTCGTCGGCATTCTGCTCGGCACAGTCGGCATCGACGTCAACACCAGTGTGCCGCGCTTCACCTTCCACATCCCACAGTTCGGCGACGGCATCGATTTCGCGGTGATCGCCATGGGTATCTTCGGCATCGGCGAGACCATCGCCAACCTGACCCGCAGCGGGGAACAGCGCGGTTACGTACGCGACTACAAGGGCTTGATGCCGACGAGGCGGGACTTCAAGATCTTCCTACCGCCGGCGCTGCGCGGCACGATGCTCGGCACCTCGCTCGGCATCCTGCCGGGGGGTGGGCCGGTGCTGGCGGCGTTCTCGGCCTATTCACTCGAGAAGAAGTTGGCGGCCGACCCGACCCGCTTCGGCAAGGGCGCCATCGAAGGCGTGGCGGCGCCGGAGGCGGCCAACAACGCGGCCGCGCAGACCTCCTTCATTCCGCTGCTCACTCTCGGCTTTCCGTCGAACGCCGTAATGGCGCTGATGGTCGGCGCGCTGATGATGCAGGGGATCCACCCGGGTCCGCAGCTCATCACCAACAAGCCGGAGCTGTTCTGGGGGCTGATCGCCAGCATGTGGATCGGCAACATGATGCTGCTCGTGCTCAACCTGCCGCTGGTCGGACTTTGGGCAAAGCTGCTTACCGTGCCCTACCGCATGCTGTACCCCGCCATCCTGCTGATCTGCTGCATCGGCGTGTTCAGCATCAACAAGAGCACGCTCGACGTGCTGCTCGCCGCCATGTTCGGGGTGGTCGGTTTCGTGCTCTACCGGCTCGGCTGCGAGCCGGCGCCGCTGCTGCTCGGGTTCATTCTCGGGCCCATGATCGAGGAGAACATGCGCCGCGCACTGCTCATCAGCCAAGGCGACTTTTCCGTGTTCATCGAGCGGCCGATCAGCCTCTCCTTCCTCATCCTCACCGCTATCCTGATCATGATCCTGGTGGCGCCCGCGGTCAGGGCCGGGCGGGAGAGAGCGCTGCGGGAGAGCTGATGCGGCGCGCCTTCATGTGCGCGCACGGCGCCGGGTGAGCGCGTAGATCTGGGGCGCGATCAGCGAGGCGAGGGTCAAGGCGAGCAGCACCAGCGCGATCGGCCGGCTGAGGAAGCCCGTCCAATTCTGGTCGAAGATCAGCAGCGATTGCTTCAGCGTCTCCTCCACGAGGCGTCCGAGAACCAGGCCGATGACGAGCGGGGCAAGTGCGAAGCCGTAGCGGCGCATCAGGAACCCGATACCGCCGAAGGCGATGGCGATCCACACTTCGTCGATGGACTGGTTGGGCGCATAGGCGCCGATCACCGACAGGACGAACACGGCCGGCCAGAGCAGCGGCGGCGGGATGAGACTGATGCGGGCGAAGAGGCGGGCGGCAGCGAGCCCCAGCACGAGATAGAGCAAGTTCGCGGCCAGCATCGAGGAGAACACGGCGTAAAGGAGCTGGGGTTGCTCGTTGAAGAGATGGGGCCCGGGGCGCACGCCCTGCACGATGAGGCCGGCCAGGATGATGGCGGTGGTGGCGCTGCCCGGGATGCCGAGCGCCAAGGTCGGCACCATGGCGCCGCCGACGGCGGCGTTGTTGGCGGCCTCGGGTCCGGCGACGCCCTCGATGGCGCCTTTGCCAAACTGGTCTTTCTCGTTTGACCAGCGGCGGGTCTCGACGTAGGCGATCATCGCCGCCGTGGTCGCGCCGAGCGCGGGCAGGATGCCGATGAAAGTGCCAAGTCCGCTCGACAGCCAGATCGCCTTCCAGCACTTCCTCATGTCGGCCCAGCTCGGCAGGCGCACGGCGTCGAGCTTGGCGATGGTGGCCTTGCGGCCGAGCGCTGCCGCCTGCTCGAGCAGCTCGCTCAGCGCGAACAGGCCGATCAGCACCGGAATGAACTCGATGCCGTCGGTGAACGAGTAGAGGCCGAAGGTGAAGCGCTCGACGCCGGTCGTTAGGTCGATACCCACGGTGGCCAGCATGACGCCGAAGCAGCCGGCGATCAGGTTCTTGACGGCGCTGTCGCCGCCGGTCACCGCGACCATGGAAAGCCCGAACACGGCGAGAGCGAAGTACTCGGGCGGCCCGAACGAGTAGGCGACGCGGGCGAGCAGGGGTGCGGCGATGATCAGCACGACGACGCTGAAGATGCCGCCGATGGCGCTCGCGACCGCCGACATGCCGAGCGCTCGGCCCGCTTCGCCCTTGGCCGCCATGGGATAGCCGTCGAAGGTGGTGGCCGAGGCGGAAGGGTCGCCGGGGGCGTTGACCAGGATGGCGGTGATGGAGCCGCCGAAGTTGGCGGCGCAGTAGAGCGAACCCAGAAAGGCGATGGCCGCCACCGGCGTCATGGTGACGGTGATCGGCAACAGCAGGGCAGTGGTGGTCGAGCCGCTGATGCCGGGCAGCGCGCCGACCGTAATGCCGAGTAGGGTCCCGGCCAGCACGACCAGTAGGATGTAGGGGTCGAGAAGCAGCGCGAGCCCGCCGAGGAATGCGTCCATGGCTGCGTCTCAGAAGGCCGCCACCGCCAGCAGGTGGCCGTGGGGCAGGGGTATACGGAAGGTGTGCGCGAACACGGCCCAGACGGCGAGCGTCACCAGGCCCGAGCTCGCAAGCAGCACCACGGGCCGGCGCTCGCCCCAGAGCAGGCCCATGCCAAGGAGATAGGCGAACATGGCCGCCAGCATGCCGATCGCCCACACCAGTGCCATGAAAACCGCAAAGGAAGCGGCCGAGGCATAAACGAGGGGGGGCACCTGCGGTAGCGGCTCGGCATCCTGCTCGGGGCTCATAGCCAGGAGGATCGACAGAACGAGGATGGCGCCGAGCACAAGGCGCGGGAAGAGCTCGGCGCCGAGACCCTGGGTCAGACCTTCAGGCATCTGCTCGAAGGTGAACGTCAGGGCGAACAGAACGACGGCCGCGGCGGCGGCGGTCGTCGCCCCGACGAGGTTGGCAGAGCGAGACATCGCCGTGGGCCTACTTCAAGAGCCCCAGGGACTCGAGCGCCTTCTTGCCTTCCGTCATGAAGTCGTCGAGCTGCGCCTTCCACGCCTTGGCGCCGGTGACGCTGTCCAGCGACTGACCTGACGTCTGCAGGTAGGACTGAAAGAGCTGCCCGTTCATGGCCTTCACCAGGCCCTCCTCCAGGGCCTTGACGCGGTCCTCGGGCACGCCCTTGAGGGTAACAAAGCCGCGGACTGTCGAATGGATGCCCTTAAGGCCGATCTCCTTGCCCGTCGGCACGTCGGGGAGCGCGGCAAGGCGCTTGTCGGCAAAGATGGCGAGTGCGCGGACGTCGCCGGCCTTCAGCTGCGACTCGGCCTCGGCGTAGTTCAGCAGCGCCGCCTCGATATTGCCGCCGACCAGGTTGACGACGACATCGCCGCCGCCCTTGAACGGCACCAGGTTGGGCTTTTGATGCTTGGCCTCCTCGGCAACGCGCACCACCGCGATGTGATCGACGCTCGCGACTTGGGTGATGCCGTAGCGGATGGCCTTGCTCTTGCCCGCCTCCAGCCAGTCCTTGGCCGATTTGAAGGGGCTCTGCTTGGCCACCATAAGGATCTGTGGGTCGTCGGTGGCGCGGGCCAGCGGAACGAGGTCATCGTATTGGACCGGGGCCTTGCCGCGCATGATGGTGAGCAGGTGGGTCTGCGTGATGAGCAGGATGGTGTGTCCGTCGCGCGGCTGGCCGACGGCATACTGGAGGGCGGCGGCGCCGCTGCCGCCGGTCCGATTGACGACGACAAACTCCGTGTTGAAGACGCCGGGGGCGTGCACCATCATCATGCGGGCGGTGATGTCGGTGCCGCCGCCGACTCCGGCGTGGGTGACGACCTCGATCGGCTTGGAGGGGAACTTGTCCTGCCCTCCCGCCTCCTCAAGCGCTGCCGACGCACAGAGCAGTGCCGAGGCAGCAGCGATAGTGACGATGCGTGCTCTGCCGGAGCCGACCGCAAGCGCGGTCCAAGCGACGTCCTTGGTCATTTCGCTCCCCTCAATTTGCCGGTTTTCGGTTTTTTTGAACGGCTTTTGTTGCGAGGATAGAAACTTCCGGCGCAAGCTGTCAAACTCGCGCGGCAAACCCCCCGTATTCGGCCGATCCACCGTCAGGCCATGTCATTTTTGCCCGCCTCCGCCGTTCTTGATCATCTTACCGTCGTGGATCTTACCCGCGTGCGGGCGGGGCCGACCGCGGTGCGGCAGCTTGCCGATTGGGGCGCCAACGTCATCAAGGTCGAAATGCCGGTCGCCATGGATGAAGGCGATGCGCTCGGCGGGCTGCGCGAGGGCAGCGACTTCCAGAACATCCAGCGCAACAAGCGCAGCATGACGCTCAACCTCAAGTCGGCGGAAGGCGTCGCGATTCTCAAGCGCCTTGTTGAGCGTGCCGACGTGCTCGTCGAGAATTACCGACCGGCTGTCAAGGACCGTCTCGGCATCGGCTACGAGGCGATGGCCGCGATCAATCCGCGCCTCGTCTACGCCAGCATCTCCGGTTGGGGTGAGGACGGGCCCTATCGCGAGCGGCCCGGCCTCGACCAGATCGCGCAGGGCGTCGGCGGGCTCATGTCCATCACCGGCGCGCCGGGCCAGGGGCCGATGCGCGTCGGCATACCGATCGCCGATCTGTGCGCCGGGTTGTTCGGCGCTTATGGCATCCTGCTCGCCTTGATCGAGCGCGAGAAGTCGGGGCGCGGGCAGTGGGTCAAGACCTCGCTCATCCAGGCGCAGGTGTTCATGCTCGACTTCCAGGCCGCGCGCTGGCTGATGGACAAGGAGGTGGCGGGCCAGGTTGGCAACGATCACCCGGTCTATATGCCGACCGGCGTGTTCCGCACCCGCGACGGCCTGCTCAACCTCGCCGCGACGGGACAGCGGATCTGGACGCGCCTGTGCACGGCGCTTGGAGAGCCCGAGCTTGCCACGCATCCCGACTACCGCTCAGGCCCGCTCAGGACGAAGAACCGCGCCGCCCTCTTTCGCGACCTTGAGGCGCGATTCATGAAGGAAGACACGCAGACATGGATCGAAAGGCTGCAGCGGGCCGAAGTGCCGTGCGGGCCGATCAACACCATTGATCAGGTGTTCGCCGACCCGCAGGTGCGCCACCTCGGTATGGTGCAGGCGCTCGAGAAGGACGGGAAGGACCCGGTCGCCTATCTCGGCCAGCCGGTTACGCTCTCGCGCACGCCGAGCGCGATCGTGCGCCACCCGCCTGGGCAGGGTGAGCACACACATGAGATCCTGCAGGAACTCGGCTATTCCGAAAGTGCGATCAGGGATCTGCGCGAGCGTGGCATCATCTGAAAGCGGCGATCCTGCGGCTGCACATCGACCAGCAACGGAGCGAGACATGCCCGAAACCGACAAGATGATCGCGCGGCGCGACGGTGCCGTGGGCTGGATGATTTTCAACAATCCCGCGCGTCACAACGCCGTCTCGCTCGAGATGTGGCAGCGCGCGGCCGAGATCCTGGAGGAGTTCGCCGAGGACAAGTCGATCCGCGTGGTGGTGCTGACCGGGGCCGGCGGCAAGGCGTTCGTGTCGGGCGCCGACATCTCCAGGTTCAAGGACGAGCGGCAGGAGGCGGAGGCGATCGCCATATATCAGGCCGCGACCGACAAAGCCTACGAAACACTGCGCGCGGTGCCGGTGCCGACCATTGCCATGATCCGCGGCTACTGCATCGGTGGCGGCACGGCCCTGGCAGTCGCTTGTGATTTGCGCGTTGCCACGGAGAATTCCCGCTTTGGCGTACCTGCCGCAAAGCTCGGTCTCGGCTACGGGCCGAAGCGGGCCAAGCTGCTGGTCGATCTCGTCGGACCTGCCTACGCCAAGGAGATCTATTTCACCGCCCGCCAATTCGATGCCCAGGAGGCGCTGCGCATGGGCCTCGTCAACCGCGTGGTGCCCGACGACAAGCTCGAGGCGACGGTCGCCGATATGGCGGGCGCCATTGCCGAGAACGCGCCGCTCACCATCCGCTCGACCAAGCTTACCGTCAACGAGCTGATGAAGGACCCGGCCGAGCGCGACCTCGCGGCCTGCGAGGCAGCCGTTGCAGCCTGCTTTGCGAGCAACGATTACCGCGAAGGCCAAGCCGCTTTCATGGAAAAGCGCAAGCCGCGCTTTACCGGGACCTGACGCTCGGATCAGCGGCTCGGGACGCTAGAGCCGCTCGGCGAGCGATGACAATCTTCCGACGCCCCGGTATCATCGCCTTTGAAGCTGGCATCTTGCCCGCTTTCCAAGTCTTGGGAGGCATGCATGCGCTTCTTCACCGGGTCGATCGTCGCTGCCGCGGCTGCGGCCTGCCTCTTCGTTCAAACGGCGGAGGGCAGGACGCTCAAATGGGCCCGTTCCGGGGATGCCTTGACGCTCGATCCCCATGCCCAGAACGAGGGGCCGACACACAATCTCAATCACCACATCTACGAGCCGCTCATCATCCGCGACAGCAAGGGCAAGGCAGTGCCGGCGCTGGCCGAGTCCTGGGGACTGACCTCTGATCCGCTGGTGTGGGAGTTCAAGCTGAGAAAAGGCGTCAAATTCCACGACGGCGCACCGTTCACGGCCGACGACGTGGTGTTCAGCTACGAGCGGGCCCGCCAGCCCAGCTCCGACATGAAGCAGCTGCTTTCGTCGGTCGATACGGTCAGCAAGGTCGACGACCACACCGTCCGCATCAAGACCAAAGGGCCCAACCCGCTGCTGCCGGCTAACCTCACCGACCTGTTCATCATGAACAAGGCGTGGGCGGAGAAGAACAACACCGTCAAGGTGCAGGACTTCAAGAACAAGGAGGAGAACTTCGCCGTCCGCAACGCCAACGGCACCGGTCCATTCATGCTGGTGAGCCGGGCCCCGGACGTCAAAACCGTGATGAAGGCCTTTCCCGACTACTGGGGCAAGGACCAATACAAGCACGGGGTCACGCAGCTCGAGTACATCGTGATCAAGTCGGACGCCACCCGCACGGCCGCGCTGCTCTCGGGCGAGGTTGACTTCGTGCAGGACCTTCCCGTGCAGGACATCGAGCGCGTCAAGAACTCGCCCAACCTCAAAGTGGCGATCGGGCCCGAGAACCGCTCGATCTTCCTCGGCATGAACGTGGGGGCGAAGGAGCTCGAGACGTCGGACGTGAAGGGCAAGAACCCGTTCGCCGACAAGCGTGTGCGGCACGCGCTCAACATGGCGATCAACCGCGAGGCCATTCAACGGGTGGTCATGCGCGGCCAGTCGGTGCCGACGGGGACCATTGCGCCGCCCGGCGTCAACGGCTGGACCAAGGAAATGGACAAGTATCCGCCCGTCGATCTCAACAAGGCCAAGGCGCTGCTCAAGGAAGCTGGCTACGAGAAGGGTTTCTCCGTCACCTTCCACTGCCCGAACGATCGCTACGTCAACGACGAGGCGATCTGCCAGTCGGCGGTCGGCATGCTGGGACAGGTTGGGGTCAAGGCCAACCTGGTGGCCCAATCGAAGGCACTGCACTTCCCGCTGATCCAGAAAGAGCAGACCGACTTCTATCTGCTCGGCTGGGGCGTGCCCACGTTCGACAGCCACTACATCTTCACGTTCCTCTACCAGACGAGGACCGACAAGACCGGCGGCTGGAATGCGACGCGCTACTCGAACCCCGAGATCGACAAGCTCACGGTGAGCCTCGAGAGCGAAACCGATCTTGAGAAGCGCAACGCCACCATCGCCAAGATCTGGAACGTGCTGCACGAGGAGACGATCTACATCCCGATCCACATCCAGACCCTGGCCTACGGCATGAGGAAGGATGTCGATATCGTGGTCGATATCTCCAATCAGCCAAAGATCAAGTTCGCGGTATTGACCAACTAGGCCGTTAGCGAGGGACATCGAAGCCGGGCGCCAAGCCGGCGCCCGGCTCTCAAGCGTCGCCGGCGGCGGCCGGGACAGATATGCCGGGCCATGATTGCCTATGGGATCCGGAGTGTCCTGCAGGCCGTGCTCGTGCTGCTCGCGGTGGCGCTGCTCGCCTTTTCGATGTTCCGCTACGTCGGCGATCCGGTCGCCAACATGGTGGGGCAGGAGGCGACGCAGGGCGACCGCGAGGCGCTCAGAGAACGGCTTGGGCTCGACGACCCGATTCTCGTCCAGTTTGGACGCTTCGTCGCCGATGCCGTGCAGGGGGAGTTCGGCATCTCCTACAAGCAAGGGCGGAAGGTCGCCGATCTGCTCGCCGAGCGGCTTCCCGCCACGCTCGAGCTTGCCATCCTATCCACGTTGCTCGCCGTCGTCCTCGGCATCGTGCTCGGCGTGTACACCGCCATTCGCCGCGACGGAGTGATCGCCAACACGGTCATGGTGCTGTCCCTTGTCGGGGTGAGCCTGCCCACCTTCGTCATCGGCATCGGGCTCATCTACCTGTTCGCCGTCGAGTTGCGCTGGCTGCCGTCCTACGGCCGGGGAGAGGTGGTGCAGATCGGATGGTGGACGACGGGGTTGCTCACCGAGAGCGGACGCAAGTCGCTGATCATGCCGGTGCTGACGCTCGGCTTCTTCCAGCTCACCCTCATCATGCGGCTCGTCCGCTCCGAGATGCTGGAAGTCATGCGCACCGACTTCATCAAGTTCGCGCGCGCCCGGGGCATAAACGAGCGCTCGATCACGTTCCGCCACGCGCTGCGGAACACGCTGATCCCGGTCGTCACCATCGCCGGCTTGCAGTTCGGCGGCGTCGTCGCTTTCGCTATCGTGACCGAAAGCGTGTTCCAGTGGCCGGGGCTCGGTGCCCTCTTCGTGCAGGCGGTGCAGTTCGTCGATATTCCGGTGATGGCTGCCTATCTCATGTTCGTGGCGGCGGTTTTCGTGGCTACCAACCTGATCGTGGACCTCCTCTATTTCGCCCTCGATCCGCGTCTCAGGAACGAAGCGCCGGCAGGAGCGGGCGGGCGATGAACGACCTGCCGGAACATGGCGACAGCGCTCCGCAACCAAGGCAAGCCGCGATCGAAGCGCGCGGCAGCGGGCTGTCGCGGGCCTGGGATTCCGATCTCGCCTATTCCTTCCGCCGCTCGC
Source organism: Hyphomicrobiaceae bacterium (assembly GCA_035574175.1). GTDB lineage: Bacteria > Pseudomonadota > Alphaproteobacteria > Rhizobiales > Hyphomicrobiaceae > DATLZB01. The sequence continues at coordinate 17,053 of DATLZB010000062.1, read as the reverse complement.
CGGTTGCTGTCGCCGCCGGCGCCACCACGCTTGTCTTCATGCTGGCCGCGCTCGCCGCGCCATGGATCGCACCGCAGAACGCCTTCGACCCGGCGAGCCTCAATTTGATGGACGGGTTCCTCGCGCCGATGTCGCGCTCGGCTTCCGGCAGCCTGCATATTCTCGGCACCGACAGCCAAGGTCGCGATCTCCTCTCGGCCATCCTGTTCGGCGCGCGGGTGTCGATCGCGGTCGGGTTTCTGGCGGTCGCCTTCTCGATGGTGCTCGGCGTCGGGCTCGGACTTGTCGCCGGCTATGTCGGCGGACGCATCGACGCGGCGATCATGCGTATCGCGGACATACAACTCTCCTTTCCCGCGATTTTGATCGCGTTGCTCGTGTTCGGCATCGTGCGCGGGCTCATCCACCCCTCGCAGCACGAGCAGTGGGCGATTGGGGTACTGATCATCGCCATCGGGCTCGCCAACTGGGCGCGTTATGCGCGAACCGTGCGCGGCTCGGCGATGGTCGAGAAGAACAAGGAATACGTTCAGGCGGCGCGGGTCATGGGGCGCTCCTCGTTGGCCATCATGCGCGAGCACGTGCTGCCCAACGTGATGGGGCCGGTGCTGGTCATCGCCACCATCAACCTTGCGCTCGCCATCATCGAGGAGGCGACGCTGTCGTTCCTCGGTGTAGGCGTGCCGCCAACGCAGCCCTCGCTCGGAACGCTGATCCGCATCGGCCAGCAGTTCCTGTTCTCGGGCGAGTGGTGGATCCTGTTCTTTCCCGCCCTCGTCCTCGTCGTGCTGGCGCTCGCCATCAACCTGCTCGGTGACTGGCTGCGCGATGCGCTCAACCCCAAGCTCAAATGACGGAGCCGGTCATCAGCGTGCGCGATCTGCGCGTCGTGTTTCCAACGCGGCGTGCGACGTTTGTGGCCGTCGACCAGGTGTCGTTCGACATCGCTGAAGGGGAGGTGCTCGGCGTGGTCGGCGAGTCGGGGGCGGGCAAGTCGGTGACGGGGGCGGCGATCATCGGCCTCATCGAGCCGCCCGGCAGGATCGCGGCCGGTGAGGTGCGGCTCAAGGGCGAGCGGATCGACAACCTGCCCGCCGATAGGCTGCGCCGGATCCGAGGCAAGCGGATCGGCATGGTGTTCCAGGACCCGCTGACCAGCCTCAATCCCGTGTTCAGAATCGGCGCCCAACTCATCGAGACAATCAGGGAGCACCTGCCGGTGACGGAGGCGCAAGCACGCGCGCGAGCGATCGAACTGCTCTCCGAGGTCGGGATTCCGGCGCCGGCCGAGCGCATCGATGCCTATCCCCACCAACTGTCGGGTGGCATGCGTCAGCGCGTGGTGCTGGCGCTCGCGCTCTCCACCAATCCCGAGCTGCTGATCGCCGACGAGCCGACAACGGCGCTCGACGTTTCGGTGCAGGCGCAGATCATCGCGGTCATGAAGCGCCTCTGCCGCAGCCACAGAACCGCCGTCATGCTCGTCACGCACGATATGGGCGTCATCGCGGAGACGGCCGATCGGGTCGCCGTCATGTATGCCGGCCGCATCGCCGAGATCGGTCCGGTGCGCGAGGTGCTGAAGGCGCCGCGCCATCCCTATACGCGGGGCCTCGTGGGCTCGATTCCCGTGCTGTCGGGAACGAGCACGCGGCTGGCGCAGATCCCGGGTGCGATGCCGCGCCTCACCCAGATACCGCAGGCCTGCGCCTTCCACCCCCGCTGCGGCCAGGCGTTCGCCACCTGCAGGTCGATGCGGCCAGAGCCGCTGCGCGTCGGCAACGCGCAAGTCGCCTGCTGGCTCTACGGCGGCGCCAGCGGGGAGGCGGTGCCGTGACGGGCAGGCCCTTCGTCATGGTGGAGCGCCTGGCGCGATCTTTCGATGTCTCCAAGCCTTGGCTCGACCGGACCATCGAGGGCGGCGGCCGGCTCATTCTCCGGGCGGTGGCCGACGTGTCCTTCACCATCGGGCGCCGGGAGACTTTCGCACTGGTTGGGGAATCGGGCTCGGGCAAGTCGACGGTCGCCAAGATGGTGGTCGGCCTCATCCAGCCGAGCGGCGGCAGGGTCGAGATCGACGGCATCTCCATGTCGGATCCCGCCCACCGCGCCAAACGCAAGGCGCTCCGCCGGCGCATCCAAATGATCTTCCAGGACCCCTACGCCAGCCTCAATCCGCGCTGGCGGGCGGATCGCATCATCGCCGAGCCGCTCAAGGCGCACGGGCTCGTCAACGACCGCGCCGAGATCGCGGAGCGCGTCGCGGAACTCCTCCGCGTGGTGCGGCTCGACCCGGCCGACGGGCGCAAGTATCCGCACGAGTTTTCGGGCGGTCAGCGCCAGCGCATCGCCATCGCGCGAGCGCTGGCGGCGCGGCCGGAGTTCATCGTGTGCGACGAGCCGACCTCGGCGCTCGACGTCTCCGTGCAAGCGCAGATCCTCAACCTGATGCGCGACCTGCAGGACGAGTTTGGGCTTACCTACCTCTTCATCAGCCACAACCTCGCCGTGGTGCGGCACATGGCGACGCAAATCGGCGTCATGTACCTCGGCCGCCTGGTGGAGGTGGCGGCGCCGGCGGACCTCTTCGCGCGGCCGCGGCACCCCTACACACGCATGCTGCTTGATGCGGTGCCCGACCTCGAAATGAGCGGCCGACAGCGCCGGCCGGTGGAAGGCGAGGTTCCCAACCCCATCCACCCCCCCAGCGGATGCACCTTCCATCCGCGCTGCCCTTCGGCCGATGCGCGCTGCCGGGCCGAAGTGCCGGAGGCGCTCGAGGCGGACGGGCGCACGGTTGCCTGTCACGCCGTCGCCGAAGGTCGGATCTGAAGGAGCGCAGCCGCCGGCTTGTATGATACAATAATATTTGTAATATTGAAATTATGGAAGAGGGCGATGTCATCGCTGCCTTGGCCGCGCTGGCGCACAAGCACCGGCTCGGCATCTTTCGTCTGCTGGTGAGGCGGGGGCCGTCGGGGATGCCGGCCGGCGAGGTCGCCGCGCGGGCCGGTATCAGCCCGACCAACACCTCTTTTCATCTCAAGGAGCTCGACCGCGCCGGCCTTGTCCGCGCCACGCGGCACGGGCGCTTCGTGCGCTATGCGGTCGATGTGGACGGCATGCGGCGGCTGCTCACGTTCCTAACGGAGGATTGCTGCCAGGGCCAGCCGGAGCTGTGCGGCGAAGCATTTGCCGCCGCCGCGAAAATGTGCCGCGCCGGCAAGAAAGGAGGTTGAGATGCGTCCGTACAACGTGCTGTTTCTCTGTACGCACAATTCGGCCCGTTCCATCATCGCTGAGTGCGTCATGAACCGGCTGGGGGCAGGCAAGTTCAAGGCTTACAGTGCCGGCAGCCAGCCGAGCGGCCGCATCCATCCTTATGCCATCGAGCTGCTGGCACGGCTCAACTACGACACTGGCGGCCTGCGCTCCAAATCATGGGAGGAGTTCGCGCGGCCGGGAGCGCCCGATCTCGATTTCGTGTTCACGGTCTGCGACGATGCAGCCGACGAAGTTTGCCCGGTGTGGCCCGGCCAGCCGATGAGCGCCCACTGGGGCCTTGCCGATCCTTCCCGTGTCGAGGGCAGCGAGGCCGAGCGCCGCCTCGCCTTCGCCGAAACGCACCGCATGCTCAACCAGCGGATCAGCATCTTCGTCAGCCTGCCGATCGCCTCGCTCGACCGGCTCTCGCTCAAGAGGCGGCTCGAGGAGATCGGCCGGATGCCGGCCTCCCCGGCGCACGAGAAGGCTTGAGGGATGGCGTCTTTGACGGCAGGGCAGCGGCTCGGCGCGGAGCTGCTCGGCACGGCCTTTCTGCTCGCAACGGTGGTGGGCTCGGGCATCATGGGCGAGCGGCTCTCCGACGGCAACGAGGCGCTTGCTTTGCTCGGCAATGCGCTGGCAACGGGGGCCATGCTCGTCGTGCTCCTCACTGCGCTCGGGCCTGTCTCGGGCCCGCACCTCAATCCGGCGGTGACGGCGGTGTTCCTGCTGCGGCGGGAGATCGAGGCAAGGCAAGCGGCGGGGTTCGTCGCGGTGCAGGTGGTCGGGGCGCTGGTCGGCACCTGGGTGGCGCACGCGATGTTCGATGAGACTTTGATGCAGCTCTCGACGAAGGTCAGAAGCGGACCCTCGCAATGGTTTGCCGAATTGGTAGCGGCGTTCGGGCTGGTGGCCACGATCTTGCTCACGAAGCGCGTCAAAGCCGCCTCGGTGGCGGTCGCCGTCGGCCTCTACATCACGGCTGCGTACTGGTTCACCGCATCGACCTCTTTCGCCAACCCGGCGGTGACCATTGCGCGCGCGTTCACCGATACGTTTGCAGGGATACGGCCGGCGGATGTCGCCCCGTTCATCGCGGCGCAGATGGTGGGTGCGGTGGCGGCACACCGGGTCTGCCGCATGCTGACGGGCGAGCCCTCGCGCGCCGCGCAACCGGCGGACAAACTGCCGACGGAATAAGTCCCGCCCTTCAGCCGGCTGCCGCCTTCAGGGCCCATGCTCGCGAGCTCAAGTGAATCGAGCCGTCCTTCTGGCGCGGAAGACTGTCGGAGAGCCTCTGTTTCAGGCGCTCGCGGGCGCCAGGCTCGAGGCTTGTGCAGTAGCCCGGCGCGGGTCCTGCGCCCAACGTGAACGGGTGCCAGTAGTCCTCGAAGTCGCGGAAGACCGTCGGCGCCTCGATCGTCGTGTGGTCGATCTTGGCGAACCCGGCGTCCTTCATCAGAGCCGCAAGGCCGTCGGGCTTGCAGAACGGAAAGCGCTTGTCCTCGGCGAGGTCCGCCGCAGCGGGATCGAGGGCGGTGGCCGCGGTCCAGAACGCCCGCATCAGCCCCATGCCGCCGCCGGGATAGTCCCAGACATAGAAGCCGACGGTCCCTCCGGGACGTACGACCCGTTTCATCTCCGCCAGCGCCTTCTTCCTGTCGGGCACGAAGTTCAGCACGAGCGCGGAAGCGACGACGTCGCGGCTGGCGGACTCGATCGACAGGGCCTGAGCGTCTCCCACGCGGAACTCGGCACGCCGGTCGGGCAGTGCGGCCCGTGCTGCGGCAATGAAGCCTTCCGAGGGGTCGATGGCGATGAGGCTCTTCGGATTGCTCCGCGCGATAATGGCAGAGGAAAGCGCGCCGGTTCCGCAGCCAACGTCGAGCCAGTCCAATCCGTCACGTGCGCCGAGCCACTCCACAAAACGCGGCGCAAGCTGACGGCTCCAGCGCCCCATGTAGGCTTCGTAGCGGTCGCCCGCCTGCCAGGCGTCGTGCCGGGTTGACTCGCTCATCGGGTCCCACCTTCTGTCGCGCCGCCGCTCTGCCGGGGCTACATTCGACGATACGCCTGCGCCGGCCGGTTTGAAATGCCGGTGGAGACAAGGAGGTGCCATGGCCGAGCCGCAGCTCAAAGGGATACGCGCCTGCGTGTTCGATGCCTATGGCACGCTCTTCGACTACGCCTCGGCGGCGGAGGGGTGCCGCGACGTGCTCGGCGAGAAGACCGGGCCGTTCACGGCGCTGTGGCGCGACAAGCAGCTCCAGTACACGTGGCTCAGGACGCTGCAAGAGCGCCATGCCGACTTCTGGCAAGTGACGGGGGACGCTCTCGACTACACGCTCGCGGCTTTCGGAATTGCGGATCCTGCGTTGAGAGAGCGGCTAATGAATCTGTATCGCACGCTCAAGCCGTTTCCGGAGGTAGCGGACACATTGAGGCAAATTAAAAAGGCCGGCCTGAAGACGGCCATCCTGTCCAACGGCACGCCCGACATGCTCGCGGCGGCCGTTACCAACGCGGAGATCGGGCATCTCCTCGACGCCGTGCTGTCGGTGGAGGAGGTCGGCCGCTTCAAGACCCATCCCAAGGTCTACCAGCTCGCCGTCGACCGGCTGAGGGTCGAGCCGTCCGCGATCAGCTTTCAGTCGTCGAACGCCTGGGACGCCTATGCGGCGTCCGCGTTCGGGCTGCGGGTCGTGTGGTGCAACCGCTACGGCCAGCCCCGCGAGCGGCTGCCGGGACGACCCGACCACGAGGTGCGCACGCTTGCGGAGCTGCCCGCGCTGCTTGGGTTGGCCTGAAGCGCGAGCGGACTCACTCCGGTTCGCCGTCGATGCTCGGCAGGAAGCCCAGTTCCGTGGCGCTCATGGCAAGGCGCACCTCGAGCCCGGCGGCGGCGATCCTGCTGCCCGGCACGCGCACCACCCTGGGACCACGGGCGAGCCGGTAGAGCACGGCGATATCGATCGAGGCGATGGCCCCGTTGCCATCCGTCTCGACGGCGTCGACACGGCCGACTTCGTTGCCATCGGCGGTGTACACCGCGCGACCGATCATGTCCCTCTCGGGCGGCGCAGGCGGTGAGAAAACGATCGCGGGCGAGCCCACCGGCCGGGAAATGGCAGGACCCATTGTGCTCGCGATCAGCAGGACGGCCAAAACGGCTGCCGTCAACGGCGCGACAGACTGCATTCTGCCCTCCACGAATCCGTCTAGGATGTTCAGCTACTGACTTGGGTGCGGTGCGAAGGGTTGCAACGGGATTGCGATCACATCGACGCGAGCGCGCTGCGGATCGGGGTTGGCAGCGTTCAGGCCTTTTCACGCGGGCCGGCCGAAATGGCCGAGCCGCGCAACCAAGCCGGGTGCTTGCGCAAGAAGGGCTCAGCTCCCGTCGGGCGGCAGCATCATTGGCATCGGGTGCCGGGCCGCGGTCCGCGGGCACAGCGCTCTGGCCACGCCGTCCGGGTCATCGCCAAACGCGGGGTCGATCGTCTCGCTCGCCTCCACGACCTCGATCTCTTCCAGTTGCTGCAGAAGATCGATGGCTTGGCGCGCGTGCGTGGAGAGCGCAAGCGAAAGTGCAATCCACACACGCAAGGGGACTGGGGTGCGGCCTTCCAGCCAGTCGTAAAGCTGGCGCGGCGCAACACCGAGGTCGCGGGCCAGCGGCGCCTTCCAGCGCTCGCCGTAAATCACGATCGCCGCCGCCTGCAGGACGTCAGGATGCGTCACGGTGCTTCTCCAAGATCGCTCGCAAACGGAGGCACGCAACAGAGCAGGGCGGGAACGTGGGGCGGTCGCCGGTAGCGCCGCCCTTCGTTTGAAATGCTAACGTCCGAATCAGGCAATCTGTGCCATTGGTGTGGCCTGGATGCCGGGCACGAGGCGACAGGCCGCCGGTCGGAACGGTCGGGCGGGTGTCGCGATCTGGTGGGGAACCGCAGCCCACGCCGCCAATCCACCTACGATGCGTTGCGGGCGCGCTTGTCCAATTTGCAGCACGAAGTCGGGCGGGTTTGGCAGTAGCCGGGCTGCGCGGCACTGCTTGCCCGCCATCGCCTCGCTCGTGTGCTGGGAGTCGCCCGCATGGAGAGTGGGCATGGGCAGCCGATCATCGACCGCACCGGGCGGATCAAACGGCCAGCCAGTCGAGGTCGGTCTCCGCTTCCAGGTTTTGGATGCGCTCGAAGATCTCCTCGGCCTTGGTCGGGGCACAGTCCCGCATCAGCAGTGCGAACTTTTCATGCACGTCCGCCACGCTGGGCGGCCAGTCCGGCGTGCCCTTGAAGTGGTCGAGCTGGCGCAAGAGGGTCGTTCCGTCCTTGAGCGTCACCATGACCTTGACCGAGTCCCGGGTCTTCTGCAGCGCCTGGTCGAGCGGGATGAGTGCCACCCTGCGGGAGAGTGCGCGGATGCGGGGGTCGGCGAGCGCGCTCGCGTCGTAGGAACGAGGGTCGCGCGGGTCGCGGTAGCAGGCCAGCGCGGCGCAGCAGTTGACGCTGTACTGAAGGCTCATGATGTCGGCCGGCTCGGGGATGTCGTGGCGCTCGAGCATGTCGCGGCTGCCCGCGATCGATATGGCCTCGACGTCGTCGCCGGTGAACGGCCGCTCGGCCCGCAGCTCCTCGATCGCCTGCAGCGGGGTCTGTGCGGTGCCGTGCGCGGGGAAGCGCTTCATGTAGATGGTGAGCGTGTGGAACGTCTGCCCGAGGTCTTTGGTGACCTCTTCCATGGCGTAGTCATCGCAGAATACGCGCAGGAAGCCGAACTCGCCCTCGATGATGTCGTTGGGGCCGGTGAAGCCGCGGTCGGCAAGGTCCGCCGCGAGAACGCCGCTCTCGTTGGCTCGACCGAAGTGCAGCCGCTTCACCATGCCGCCGCTCCTGGAGCGCGAGAACTGCACAAGACCGCCCGCGAGCGAACCGGCGATGCCGAGCGCATTGGCCATCCTGGCGGCGTCGAGCCCCATGAGACGCCCGCAGGCTATGGCAGCGGCGAACGGTCCGGTCGTGCCTGGAGCATGAAAGCCGCGGTGCTCGTTCGACTTCTTCGTTGCGCGGCCGATGCGGATCGCGCATTCGCTGGCAGCCACGAAGGCTGTCAACACGCGTCGGCCGCCGATGCCGCGCTCTTGGGCGAGAGCAAGGGCGGCCGGGAAGATGGTGGCAAAGGGATGCACCCCGACGGTGGGCTTGGTGGCCCCGTCGAGTTCGAAGGCGTGCGCCATAAGGCCGTTGGCGAGGGCCGCCGAGGCGGCCCCGACCAGAGGGCCGCCCGGCCGCAGCACGCGCGATCGGCCGTTAGCCCCGGCGCGCTCGGCATAGTCGAGAATCATGCGGCTCCATGGCAGGGTCGAGCCGAAGACGATGGCGCCGATCCCGTCGGCAATGGTGTTCTTGGCGCGAGCGAGAACGTCGGGGGGAATGTCGTCATAGCGAAGGCCGACCGCGTACTCGGCAAGCCGCCTGGTGCATTGGCGCGATGCTCCCATATCGGCCGGGCCGCGGCCGTCGGCGTTGTTCATGGCGTGCAGATCCGCTCGTGGGCGTTTAGGTGCGCTTGACACGGGCGTATCGGCGCGTCAACGGCCCGCTTGTGGCAGAGGCAGTCTATCGCGCAGACGGCGTGATCAAGCCGAGAGCGGATTGAGCCGAGATGTGCTCGGTTGTCGTTCGATCCGCCGCGGCCAGGCGACCAACCCGCAATCGAGGCGGTCGAGCGCGGGCGCAAGGTCACTACATCATGAGCTGCCGGGGGCGGAAGCGAGTCGGCACGATGGCTGGCTCAGCGTGCGGCCGGGTCCGGGCCGTTGTCGCATAAGTTATTGACACAAATGATATTTCAAATGGCTCCGCGGGTAGGATTCGAACCTACAACCAACCGGTTAACAGCCGGTTGCTCTACCGTTGAGCTACCGCGGAACACAACGAACACCTATATGCCCGCGCTCCTAGCAGAAACGGACGCGGCGGGCCAGTCCTCGGGTGCGCTGAGCCATCCGAGCGGGCGAGATGTTGGCGCGTGGCGCGCGTTTCGAGGCGCCACAGGGCAGCGCTAGGCGGCTTGGACCACACACCCACTCCAAGCTCTCCGTCATCGTGCAGGGCTGGCGCATGCCCAGCAAGGCACCGCCTGCGCAGGTACGCAAGGTTTTCGCGCTCCAGAGAGAGAGGTGGAACGCCCTCGGCGCGCTCGCGTGCGACAGCGGAACCAGCATCGGCGATCTCGCCGAAGAGACCCGGCGCGATCTGCTCAAGAAGCACGGCCGGTCGATCCATCTCAAAGAAGCGCTGTGCCAAAGCGCGCGCCAACTCCCGGCCAACGACCGCGGACGGCGCACGGGGCGCTGCGTACCCGTCTTGTCGGAGGCCTTGCGCCCACGCGCTCGCCGTGGGCCCATGCTCCGGCGCGACCTCCTCAACGAACAGGGCTCTGCGCGCATGCGCAGAGCCCCAGTGACCTCTTCCCCATACGGTTCGGCGATCGGCTACTTCTTCTTCTCCTCCTTGGCAGCCACGCAGGCGCCCTTGCCGTCCTTGCCGCCCTTCTCGTCCCATTTCATCTTGGCCTTCTCACATTCGGCCTTGGTCTTGGGAGCGGACGTACTGCCTTGCGCGAGCGCTACCGGCGCCAACGCGAGTGCGGCTATGACCGCCGCGATGGGGAGCAACTTCATGTGGTCCTCCTATGGTTGCTCTGATCGGCGGGGATGCCTCTATCCCAAGGGGCACCCTCCGCCAGCATACGAATTATCGCACGAAATAATGGCAATGGGCGATGGCTGCCGGCCGTGGTCTTTGCTGCGGCGCAGCAAGCGGGCTCTCCGGCTGCCCGCGGCCCAAGTGCGCGGCGGCGCCGGCCCCTAAGTCAGTGCGCGGCGCGAGGTTGCCGCATACTTGCTCTCCAGGTCGCGGATGCAGTCGATGTAAAACTTGAGGCGGATGCGCATGAACCACATCACGGCCTCGGACGCTGCGAACCAGGCAACGGTGAGCAGGTGGGGCAGCGCCGTCGCGAGCCGCTCGGCCTCGGCGGCATCAAGCCGCCGGTCAAAAGCCGGTGGAGGCCACGGCCGGAATCGAACCGGCGTGCGCGGATTTGCAGTCCGCTGCGTCACCACTCCGCCACGTGGCCTCTGGCCCAGCGCCTCAGCTGCCATCTATCACAGCCGTCGGCCGCGCGGCAAATAAGGGCCGCGACAATTGAGCGTTCGGGCCGTCGCCGGTGTGGCTCCTGCGCCCGGCGTTGGCTAATGTCGCGGCAGGCGGGGCCGGTGGTGAGGGATGTTCCGGCCGTGCCTCACGGGGAGAGGAAATGGTGGACTTCGCCTTGCAGCGCACGAACATGGTCGAAGGCCAGGTGCGGCCGAGCGACGTCACGGATCGGCGCATCCTGCGCGCCATGCTGGAGGTGCCGCGCGAACGCTTTGCGGCGCCCGAGGCACAAGCGCTGGCTTACATGGATGAGAGGTTGCTGGTGGTGCCGGCGCGCGGAGGGACCCCTGCCCGATACATGATGGCGCCGCGGGTTCTCGCCAAGCTGATCCAAGCGCTGGAGCTCGAGGCGGGTGACCTTGTTCTCGACGTTGGAGCGGGGACCGGTTACGCAAGCGCGGTGCTGGCCCGGATCGTTCGGGCGGTGGTTGCGCTCGAATCCGAAGCGGCTGTCGCAGAGATTGCCAAGGCGACGCTTTCCTCGCTCGGCGTGGCGAACGTCAAATTCGCGACCGGCGCACTGGCGGAGGGCGTAGCGAGCGAGGCGCCGTACGATGCGATCCTCGTCAACGGCGCGGTACCGGACGTGCCGGCCGCCTTGCTCGATCAACTTAAGGACGGCGGCCGGCTCGCCGCGGTGGTCGTCGCCAACGACAGCGTCGGGCGCGCCGTCCAATGGCGTAGGCTCGGCGGCACGTTCGATGCGCGTCCTCTGTTCGATGCGGCGGCGCCGCGCCTTCCGGGCTTTGAGCGCAAGGCAGAATTCGTATTCTAAGCTCGCGACGGCGGCAGTGGGCAGGGATCGTCCTGAATCGCCGCCCCTGGTCACGCCGCCGCCGTCGGCGTTCGCAAGGCATACTGTGGACGCGCTGCAACGGCGCGCGCCGCTCATCTCGGCTGCCCTTGACTTTGTTCTTCGGCTTCAAATGTTTGTCGTCTAACAACCGCGAGGCGGACAGCCGCCGTCCCCCGTGGAATTGAGCGGATCAAGCTGTGGAATCAGTGTAGTGCTGTCGTGGATGGGGGCGCGTCATGTACCGGGGGTTCCAAGCCGAAGCGGCAACGACGGGGTGCTGATGCTCGCGCGTCGTAATCGGCAGTGGCGCAGCTGGCGGCGGTTGGTTGGCGGCCTTGTCGTTGTGCTGTGCACGGGTGCAACGGCTATCTGCGGCTCAGTATCGGCGCAGACACTCAAGGAGGCGCTGGCCACGGCCTACCGCCTCAATCCACAGCTCGATGCGGAGCGTGCCCGCCTTCGCGCGACGGACGAGGAGGTGGCGCGAGCCAATTCCGGATACCGTCCGGTCATCACGGGGTCCGCCGACATCAGTTACGAGCGGCGGAACACGGGGCCCGCCAGCGCCAACGACGGGGAAAATCATCCGAAGGGATATTCCTTCAATCTGACGCAGCCGATCTTCCGCGGCTTTCGCACCCTCAACCAGGTTCGGGAGGCGGAAGCGACGGTGCGGGCCGCCCGCGAGACGCTGAGGAGCGTGGAGCAAAACGTGCTGCTGGCGGCGGCCACCGCCTACGTCGATGTCGTTCGCGATCAAGCCATCGTCAGGCTTAACGAGAACAATGTCACGGTGCTGACGCGCGAACTTCGCGCCACGCAGGACCGCTTCAATGTCGGGGAGGTGACGCGCACGGACGTGGCGCAGGCCACGGCGCGTCGAGCGGGCGCGGTGTCGCAGCTTGAGCTTGCCCGTGCCAACCTGAAGGCCAGCCGCGCCACCTTCGAGCGAGTCGTCGGCGCGCCGCCAGGCCGGCTCACCGAGCCGCCGGCGCCCAACGGGCTGCTGCCCAAAACCCTGGAGGAAGCGATCCAGATCCACAACCGGGAGAGCCCGAGCGTGGTGAGCGCGCTCTACCTGGAACAGGCCTCACGTTACACGGTCGAACGCATTCGCGGCGAGTTGCTGCCGACGATCGATCTTGAAGCCAGTTACTCGCAAAGATTCGATCCCTCGCGCACCGTGGATGAGAGCGAGCAAACCACGGTTACCGGCCGCCTCAACGTGCCGATCTATCAGGGCGGCGAGGTCTCCGCGCGGGTTCGCCAAGCCAAGCACACGCACGTGAGCCGCATCCAGCAGATCGAGCAGGCGCGCAGCGAAGGCCAGGAGAACGTGGTGGCCGCATGGTCACGGCTGATCGCGTCGCGCGCTCAACAGGAGTCGGCGCAGGCGCAGGTGGAGGCCAACCAGACGGCTCTGCAGGGCGTGCGAGAGGAGGAGCGGGTGGGCCAGCGTACGCTGCTCGACGTGCTCGACGCCGAGCAGGAGCTGCTCAACTCGCAGGTCGCGCTGGTCACTGCCAGGCGGGATACCATCGTGCAGGCTTATACCCTGCTCGCTGCCATCGGACGGCTCAACGCGCAGGAACTCGAGCTCACCAACGTCGTGTACGATCCGGAGGTCAACTACCACGAGGTTCGCCGCAAGTGGTGGGGCCTCAGCATCACCCATGCCGACGGCCGACGCGAAGTGTTCGACGGGCCGCAAGAGGCTGCCCCGCACGGGGTCGCAAGAGGGGGACCAGTCAAATAGCATATGGCTCGCCACGCCGGACAAGCCACGCGCTGTGAGGATTTTCCTACGCCGGGATTGAACAGCGGGCTCCCAAATTGTACGACCACGTCATCGAAGGGCACTTCTCGCACCCACGACAGGAAAACGCCGCATTCGAGCGGAAAGTAGCGGGTGGGCCGGACGGGAGAGGGGAATGCAGCGATCGCCGAAGGCGACCGAGCAGAGTTTGGACGAAATCCTGGCGTCGATCCGCAAGATCATCGCCGAGGATCCGGCCAATGCGACGCCGCCCCCGCCGCCGGCGCCGCCACGCTCGCCCGGTCCTCCTCCCGTGGGTGGGTCCTCCCCCTCCATGCCGCTACAGCGGTCACAGCCGGAGAGCGGCAGCGAGCGGCGCAAGACGACAGACCTCGAGGCCGACCTCGCCGATCTGCTCGGCTCGATAACGCCGCGTCCCGGCACCAATGCACCGCCCGCTCAGGCGGCGGCTGAAGCAAAGGGGCCCTCTGTGGCGCCGGCGAGGAGCAACGGCAATGCGCTGGCCTCGACCGCGCCGCAGCGGCACCGGCCACTCATGGAAGTGCTCAATCGTGCCCGCGCCGAGCGGGCTCAGCAGGTGGAGGGTGTTGTGCCCCCGCCCGCTCTCCCGGTTCAGACCGTGCGGGCCGCTCCACCGCCCAGCGCGCCCGTAGAAAGGGACGCTCCGTCCGGCCGGCCGCCTTCGACGCCTGCGCCTGCGTCCTCGGTCGAGCCCCGGCAGGCGGAGCCGGGAAAGGAGGCAGAGCCTGGTACGGCCGACGCCGCCGCGCCGGTCAATGCAACCGAGGTGCGAGCGGGCGCCTCCGAACCGGCCAGTGCCAACGCGCCCGCTCCGCCCGATGCAGTAGCCGCCGCGGCGGCGGCGGTGGCGCGCAAGGTGGCCGCGACGATGCCGTCCGCGCCGGTAACCGCGCGACCGTTCATGGCCGCGCGCTCGGCGCAGGCTTCCGGCGAGGGGGGGCGCACGCTCGAGGAGACGGTGGCCGACCTGCTCCGGCCAATGCTTCGGCAATGGCTCGATGCCAACATGCCGAGGATCGTCGAGAAGGCGCTGAAGACGGAACTCGCCGAGCGGGGCAACACGGCGAAGGGATCGACGGGTTCCGAGCAGGGCTAGCGGCGGAGCGCCCGATACCGTTTCGCGAGTAGCCCGCGCAATTCTCGTGTCGTTGACAGGGCGCCGAGCGGCGGCATAGTGACCGCCCGCGGCAGCCCGACACCATCACCGTGAGCATCTCAATGCTGGAAAAGACCTACCAGCCCGCCGACATCGAGCGGCGCGTACATGCCGCATGGGAAGCGGCACAAGCCTTCACGGCCGGCCGGACGGAGCGCGCGATGGCGGCACCCTACTGCATCGTCATCCCGCCGCCCAACGTAACGGGCTCGCTGCACATGGGGCACGCCCTCAACAACACTTTGCAGGATATCCTGTGCCGGTTCGAGCGCATGCGCGGCAAGGACGTGCTCTGGCAGCCGGGCACCGATCACGCGGGCATTGCCACGCAGATGGTGGTCGAGCGGCGGATGATGGAGCGGCAGGAGCCCGACCGGCGAAAGATCGGACGCGCGAAGTTCCTGGAGAAGGTGTGGGCGTGGAAGGAGGAGTCCGGCGGCACCATCATCAACCAGCTCAAGCGCCTCGGTGCCTCCTGCGACTGGTCACGCGAGCGCTTCACCATGGACGAGGGATTGTCCCGCGCCGTCATCAAGGTGTTCGTCGAGCTCTACCGCGCCGGCCTCATCTACAAGGACAAGCGGCTCGTCAACTGGGACCCCAAGTTCCAGACCGCGATCTCGGACCTCGAGGTGATCAGCGTCGAGACGAAGGGCAGCTTGTGGCACATCAGATATCCGCTCAAGGACAATCCCGCACGGTTCATCGTCGTTGCCACCACGCGGCCCGAAACGATGCTGGGCGATACGGCGGTTGCGGTGCATCCCGATGATGCGCGCTACCGGTCGTTGGTTGGCAAAAGCGTGGTGCTGCCGCTGGTCGGGCGCGAAATTCCGATCATCGCCGATGAATACTCCGATCCCGAAAAGGGCTCGGGCGCGGTCAAGATCACGCCAGCGCACGATTTCAACGATTTCGAGGTCGGCAAGCGGCATGGCTTGGAGATGGTCAACATCTTCAACGCGCATGCCGAGGTCAACGAGAACGCGCCGGAGAAGTACCGCGGGCTCGACCGGTTCGCGGCGCGAAAGCGCGTCGTCGCCGATCTGGAAGCGCTCGGGCTCATCGAGAAGGTCGAGCCAACCGTTCATGCCGTGCCGCACGGCGACCGCTCGAACGTGCCGATCGAGCCCTGGCTCACGGATCAGTGGTACGTGAACGCCGCGGAACTGGCCAAGCCGGCGATTGCGGCGGTCGAGAGCGGGCGCACGCGGTTCGTGCCGAAGAACTGGGAGAAGACCTACTTCGAATGGATGCGCAACATCCAGCCCTGGTGCATCTCGAGACAATTGTGGTGGGGGCATCAGATCCCGGCCTGGTACGGCCCGGACGGCGAAGTGTTCGTGGCGGAGAGCGAGGAACTGGCGCTGGCCGCCGCCCAGCGCCACTACGACGCGCGGGTGAACCTCACACGCGACGAGGACGTGCTCGACACCTGGTTCTCCTCCGCGCTGTGGCCGTTCTCCACGCTCGGCTGGCCCGACCAGACGCCCGAGCTGAGGCGCTACTACCCGACCAGCGTTCTGGTCACCGGCTTCGACATCATCTTCTTCTGGGTCGCCCGCATGATGATGATGGGCCTCCATTTCATGAAGGAGGTGCCGTTTCGCGACGTCTACATCCACGCCCTCGTCCGCGACGAGAAGGGCGCCAAGATGTCGAAGTCCAAGGGCAACGTCATGGACCCCTTGGAGATGATCGAGGAGTACGGCGCTGACGCGCTTCGCTTCACGCTCGCCGCCATGGCCGCGCAGGGCCGCGACATCAAGCTGTCGACCGCCCGCGTCGAGGGCTACCGCAACTTCGCGACCAAGCTGTGGAATGCGGTGCGCTTTGCCGAGATGAACGATGCGCGGCTCGATCCGGCCTTCGATCCAAGGAGGGCCAAGGAGACGCTCAACCGTTGGGTTCTTGGCGAGGCGGAGCGGGCGGCCAAAGCCGTCACCGCCGCCATCGAGGCCTACAAGTTCAACGAAGCGGCGGGTGCGATCTACGAATTCACGTGGGGTCGGTTCTGCGACTGGTACGTGGAACTCGCCAAGCCGATCCTGGCGGGGGGCGATGAACGAGCCAGGGCCGAGACGCGCGCCTGCCTCGCCTATGTGCGTGACGTCATCTTGAGACTGCTCCACCCGTTCATGCCGTTCATCACCGAGGAGCTGTGGAGCAAGACGGCAGAGCGGCCGACACTGCTGGCGCTCAGCTCATGGCCCGAGCTCGAAGGCCTCGCCGATCCGATCGCGGACGAGGAGATCGAGTGGCTGATTGCGCTCGTCAGCGAGATTCGCTCGGTCCGCACCGAGATGAACGTGCCGGCGGGCGCCAGAGTGGCACTCGTCATCACGTCGGCAGCCAAGGCGGTCAAGGACCGCGCCGCGCGTCACGAGGAGACGATCAAGCGGCTGGCCAGGCTCGACACCATCAGTTTCTCCAGGTCGGCTCCGAAGGGTGCGGCGCTGATCGTGGCCGGGGCGACGACGGCGGCCTTGCTGCTCGAAGGCGTCATCGACATGGGCGCGGAGCGGGCGCGTCTCGCCAAGGAGATCGGCAGGGCGGAAGGCGACATCGCCAGGATCGATGCCAAGCTCGCCAATGAGCAGTTCATCGCCAAGGCGCCGGCCGAGGTGGTCGAGGAGAGCCGCGAGCGCAAGGCCGAGCTCGAGGCCCTGGCGAAGCGGCTCAGGAGCGCGTTGCAGCGGATCGAGGCCTAAGTGCGATCGGGGCGCCTCCGGCCAACGCCGGTTGGCGGGCGCTGGCCGACCCCCGTCGGGCTACCGGGCCGAGGGGCCATCGCCCGCCTCGGCACGGCGGGCCTT
>DATLZB010000061.1:0-13508 GCA_035574175.1 Hyphomicrobiaceae bacterium | reverse complement strand
CCGCCTCGACGTCGTCACCGGCGCCGGCGCCACCGGCCAGCGCGACCTCCTCCTGGCGCCAGGGTACGGAGGTAAAGGCAGCGACGGCAGAGGCCAAGCGGCCCCACTCCGCCAAGGCATGGAGCGAAACGACCACCTCTTCTATAGCGTCGGCCGAGTGGGCGGCGGAGACCTCGGCGCCGGCACTGCGGCCGGCCGCGGCAGCCGCCGCGCGCAAGGAGGCGGCCGGCGGACGTTACCGGCTGCAGGTCGCAGCCGTGCGCAGCCACGCGGAGGCGCAGGCGCTCGCGGCGCGTCTGCGCGAGAAGCATGGGCCAGACATTGCTGCGCTCAAGACCGAGATCGACGAGACCGTGGTCGGCAACATGGGCACGCTCTACCGCGTTCGCCTCGGGCCGTTTGCCAATGCCAGCGAGCCGCGCACCTTGTGCGCCAAGCTCAAGAGCGACGGCCTCGATTGCCTCATCGTGGCCCAGTAGGCCCGCTCAAGGACCGTTTGCATTGTCGAGCGGCGGGGCTGGACATCCCACCCATCCAGCGTAGCATTGCCGGATGACGGCCTTCCGGAGCGACTGCGTCTGAAACCGGACTTTGCGGCGACCGGGCTACAGCGCCGTCGAGCGCGGGCTGCGGGATGGCAACGCAATGAACGACATCGTTGACCCAGACCCCCAACGGAGGCAGCGCCCGAGCGCGGCCATCCTCCCCAATGCCGCCCCCGACGGGGCGAGCAGGCGCATGCGCATCTGGCACCGCCTTCGCACCAACTTCCTGACCGGTCTCGTGGTGGTCGGGCCGGTGGCCCTCACGCTCTATATCGTGTGGTGGTTCATCACCGTCGTCGATGCATGGATGAAGCCGCTGATGCCGCCCATCCACATCCTCGACACCTATCTGCCTTCCACGGTACCGGGGTTCGGCCTCATCTTTGCCATCGTACTGCTGACGCTGATCGGTGCGCTCGCGGCCAACCTGCTTGGGCAGACCCTGATCACTTCCGGCGAACAGGCCCTCAATCGCATGCCGATCGTGCGCAACCTTTATCGGGGCTTGAAGCAGCTCTTTGAGTCGATGGTGGTGGCGGCGGCGCCGGGCACCGGGTTTGCCAAGGTGGGCCTCATCGAGTTTCCGTCAAAAGGCATCTGGTCGCTCGTCTACGTGACGGCGGATGCTACCGGCGAGATCGAGGCGGTGGCGCCCGGCGGGGAGACCGATCACGTCATCGTGTGGATGCCAACCGGCTTCATGCCCCCCACCGGTTTCGTATCCATCGTGCCGCGCAAGGACGTCATCTACCTCAAGATGAGCGTTGAGGATGCCGCCAAGATCGTCATCTCGGCCGGCATGGTCATGCCTGACTATCAGGAGCGCATGCGCGAGATCGCGGAAGCCGCCAAGGCGGAAGCCGCACACGGAGAAGGGGCCCACCGAGCAAGCGGATGAGGCGCGCAGCCGCCACCAGCGATCGAGCGCCGCTATCTGCCGAGCTCGTCCTTCACCTCGTCGCACCTGTCGCTAAAGAAGGCGTTGATGGTCTCGAGGGTTGCGGTTTCGAAGACCCCGATGTGGTTGTCCAGCGTGGCCGCCGACCAAACCGCGCCCTTGGCCAGCGCCGAGCCCTCAATCTCGGACCAGTTGAGCGTCGCGCGGATGGCCTTGCCGCCGGCAAAGGTCACGGTCGGCATGATGGCAAACGAGATCGTGTACTTGCCTGCGCCCTCTTTCTGATCGAGCGTGCAGGCAACCCTATGCTTGGCAAGCTTCACCTCGATACGGTCGGCGGTAAGCACTTGCGCCAGCGTTTTGCGGTCAAGCCGGATGTCGGCTTGGCACTGGGCATGACCCCAGGGCCAGTCGAGCCGGCCTTTGAGCACGCCCTCCTTAAGATCGCCGACCGTCCAGGTCTTGACGATGCTACAGGCGATATCGGGGCCTTCGGCCCTGCGGTTGCGCGCGACATCGCAGATGGCGACTTTGCAGGCGTGGCGACCGGCTTTCTCCTTGGCCATGCGCTCCATGAGCGCGGCATCCACTTCGGCCGCAGCGGCGGTGAACGCAAGGGCGAGGGAAGCGAACGGCAGCAGACGGGCTAGGGCACTCGCTGAACGTGCGGCAAACATCTGCGTTCCTCCCTCCAACCCACTGCGAGCCGCTGCCCGAAGGCTGCGCCAACCCGTCCTCTCCCCACGTTCCAGGCTAACCAGTTTCCGCCACGGCTCCCAGGTCTCGATCGCCGCACCCTCGCCGCGGGCCACCCCGAACATAGCCCCCATGAGGGGCGGTTTGCGGCAAAGCAACTTGCGCAGGCAACGCAGGAAGGCTAAGCAAGTTCTCTGCTAGCAGCCAGTTGCTAGCTGCTAGCAACAGTGCCAACGGGGCGGAGTAGCCGCAGGTGCGTGTGTGGAGCGTCGTCAGTCAGAAGGGCGGCAGCGGCAAGACTACCCTTCTCTTGCACCTCGCCGTGGCCGCCATGGCCAAGGGACTGACGGTCTCGGTGTTCGATCTCGATCCGCAGCGGTCGGCCGAGCAGTGGTCGGAGCTGCGGGAGGCACGCATCAACACCGACGAGCCGGCGGTGGTGCACGGCACGCCGGCGGGCCTCGACGGCATGCTGGAGGCGGCACGTGAGACGGGGAGCGAGCTTGTGCTGATCGATACGCCTCCCTCCGTCGACAAGAGCCTGATCTACGCGGCGGCAGCAGCCGATCTCGTCATTGTTCCGACGCGCGCCAGCGTGCTCGACCAGTTCGCCTTGCGAGAGACGCTCGACTACCTCAAGCGCATTCACGCATTGTCCAAGACGGTGGTGGTGCGCAACGCCCCGGGGAGGGACGCCAAGGCCAGCGCCGACATCGAGGCGATCGGGAAGGAGTTCGGCGCCAGCCTGCTCGCGCTCACCATCGAGGATCAGGTGGACCTCGCCAAGGCGCTGAAGGAAGGCAAGGGCGTCACCGAGAGCGCACCGGGGCGCAAGGCCGCCAAGGCGATAGAGGCGCTCTACCAGCAGCTTGCCGCCTTCGACCGGCGGCTGGCCAAGGCAGCACGACGGGTGATGGCATGACGCGCTCGCCCGCCAGCCGCAAGCCGGCAACGTCCGCCGCTGCCCGCAAGGCCGCCATCAGGGCGCGTTCGGGGGTGGAGCAGCGCAAGTCCGAGCGCGCCGCCGAAGCCGCCAAGTATCCCATCGGCAAAGGCCGCAAGGCGCTCAAAGGCATCTCGATCTACATGCATCCCCTGGCCAAGGAGGTGCTGGACAGAATTGCCCGCGAGCACAACCGCACAGTGCAGGACCTGGGCCTCGAAGCGCTCAACCTGCTGTTTCGCCGCTACGGCGAAAAGCCGATCGCATGAAGCACGGGCGGGCGGCGGACCATGGCGAAAGCATCCTCCTCCGGCGGCAACGGTAGGGGCGTTGCGGGCACTCCAGGCAGCATGCGGCGTCAGGCCATCCGTGCGGCGGCGCGCGGCCCGGTGCGGGTCTTGCGGCATGGGCCGGAGCCGAGGGGGCCGGCGGTGCCGCCGCTTAAGGGAAGGGGCGGCGCGCAGAGCCAACGCATCTTCATCTCCTACTCGCACCAGGACTTCGACATCGTAAGGGGGCTGGTGGCACGCCTGCGCAGCGGCGGCGCGAGCGTTGATTGGGACCAGGACTTCATCGGGGGCGAGGACTTTGACCAGGCCATCGTCGGAGCGATCGAGGCGGCCCGTTGCGTAATCGTGGTGTGGTCGCCGGCCTCGGTGCTGTCGCCCTATGTGCGCGACGAGGCTCGGCGTGCGCAGCGGGCCTCCAAGCTGATCACCACCTACGTCGCCGGCTTCGACCTCGCCGACGTCCCGCTCGGCTTCGGCAGCTTGCATGCCATTCCAGTGGATGATGCCACCCGGCTGCGCGCCTCGCTCGCCGCGCGCGGCATTGCGCTCAAGGAGCGGGACCCTTGAGGTAGGCGCGTGCGTCATCAGGCTCGAGCGCAAGCCGCCCGCCTCAGGCGGCCCGGAACAGGCGAATGGCCTCGTCCTGCTCGAACAGATAGAGCAGCAGGCGCAAGGCTTGGCCCCGCGGAGTGGTGAGCGTGGGATCGCAGGACAGCACCAAGCGAGCGTCGTCGCGGGCAGCGGCGAGCAGCCGATCAGCCCCCGGCACGCCGGCCACGCGAAACTCGGGCATGCCGCTCTGGCGCGCGCCCAGCACCTCGCCGCCGCCGCGCAGCTCAAGGTCCTTCTCGGCGATCACGAAACCGTCCTCGGTCTCGACCATCGTGCGCAAACGCTTGTCGGCGGTCTCGCTCAGCGGCTCGGCGTGCAGGAGCAGGCAGTAGGATTGGCGCTCGCCGCGCCCGACGCGGCCGCGGAGCTGGTGGAGCTGAGCCAGACCGAACCGCTCAGCGTGCTCGATGACCATGACGGTGGCGTTGGGCACGTTGACGCCGACCTCGATCACGGTGGTCGAGACCAGAATGCGGAGCGCCCCCGCGGCGAAAGCGGCCATCGCCCGGTCCTTGGCGGCGCCCGGCATGGCGCCGTGAATGAGGCCCACGCGATCCTCTCCGAAGTGTTGCACGAGGTGGGCGTGGCGCTCCTCGGCGGCCGCCAGCTCGCTCTTGCCGGTGCTCTCGATCAGTGGGCACACCCAGTAGATCTGCGCGCCCTGCGCCATCATGCGGCGCAAGCCGTCGACGACATCATCCAAGCGCGCCAGGGAGGGCATGGTGGTGATGACGGGTTTTCGCCCGGCCGGCTTCTCCGTCAGCCGCGACACGTCGAGGTCGCCGTAGTGCGTCATCAGCAGCGTGCGCGGGATGGGCGTTGCGGTCATCACCAGCACGTTGGCGCCCTCATCCGGGCTCTTGGCCTGCAGCGCAAGGCGCTGGTACACGCCGAAGCGGTGCTGCTCGTCGATCACGGCGAGGGCGAGATCGCGGAAGGCGACGTCGGGCTGGAACAAGGCGTGCGTTCCGATCACCATGTCGATCTCGCCGGTGGCGAGCCGGGAGAGCAGCTCCCGACGCACGCGGCCCTTCTCGCGGCCGGTGACCAGCCCGACGCGAAGACCGGCGCGGGCAGCAATGGGCTCGATGGTTTCCAGGTGTTGGCGGGCGAGCACGTCGGTCGGCGCCATCAGCGCGGCCTGGGCGCCCGCCTCGACGGCGATGGCCATGGCGAGCAGGGCCACCACCGTCTTGCCCGATCCGACATCGCCCTGCAGCAGCCGCAGCATGCGGTGGGGGGCGGCCATGTCGGCCGCAATGTCGGCGAGCGCCGCCCGCTGCGAGGCGGTGAGCGAGAAGGGGAGCGACGAGACGAGACGCTCCCGGATGCGTCCGTCGCCGGCGATCCTCCGTCCGCGCTGAGCGCGGAAGTCCTGCCGCACCAGCGCCAGCGCCAGCTGGCCGGCCAACAGCTCGTCGTAGGCAAGCCGCTGCCAGGCGGGAGCGCCGGCAGAGACGTCAGCGGGATCGCTCGGCCGGTGCAACGCGAAAAGAGCGGCGCGGAACGCCGGCCAGCCGCGCGCGGCGAGCCACTGCGGGTCCTGCCACTCGGGTAGGTCGGGCACGCGGGCGAGCGCCTGACGTAAAGCCTTCGACAGCACCTTGCTCGAAAGCCCGGCGGTCAGTCCATAGACGGGTTCCAGGAGCGGCAGCTCGGCGCGAGCCTCGGGGGCCACGATGTAATCGGGATGCACCATCTGCAGCGTCTCGCCGTAGCGTTCGATGCGCCCGGAAACGTAGCGCTCGCTACCGATGGGAAGCTGGCGTTCGATAAACTTGCGTTCGGCATGAAAGAACACGAGGTCGAGGCTGCCGGTATCGTCCTCGCAGGCGACCTTGTGGGGTGCCTTGCTGCCCCGTGGGGGGACGCGATGCTTCAAGATTCTTACCTTGAGCGTGGCGATGGTGCCGGGCACAGCGTCCCTTATGCGCGGCTCGGCTCGCCGGTCGATCACACCCGTCGGCATGTGCCAGAGCAGATCGATGACGCGCGGGAGGGTCGCCCCCGGGGGCAGAGGCAGCGCCTTTTTCAATAGCGTGAGGAGGCGCGGGCCGACGCCCGGTATCGACAGCGCGGAGGCAAACAGAGGGGCGAGCGCGTCGGGTCGCATGGGGTGGCGGGAGCAATGACCAACAAGTCTCTGAACCAGGAGGCGGCCGGTCCGCGGTCGCCGCGCTTGCGGTGTGAGCGCACGGCGCTATATGAGGCGGGGCCGGCGGCAAAGTGGCGAGCGGGGCCGGCACCGTCAAGCGGCCGGTCAGCAATATCCAGGCCGATTGGGAATCTTGTTATGGCAGGCGACCTCGAGATGCGGCGCCGGCGGGCGCAGTTCCGCGCCAGCCATCGCGGCACCAAGGAGATGGACTGGCTGCTCGGGCGCTTCGCCGAGGCGAAGCTTGCCGGCATGGACGAAGCGTCGCTCGCCGCATTCGAAGGCCTGCTTGCGCAGGCCGACCCAGACATCGAAGCCTGGTTTTTGCAGCGCGCCGCGGTACCTGGCGAGCACGCGCGGCTCATTGCGGAGCTCAAGGCCTTCCACGGAGTCGAGCCCACGGGCCGCTAAGGCCGCTCCCAGCACACGAGTCGATGCCCGAAGTTTCACAAAGCAAGACCGACAAGATCCTCTCGGCGGCGCCGGAGGGCTTCGACGCGCTGGCCCTCGCCAGGTTGTCGGCGGAAGCACCCGGCAAGCGGATTATGCACGTTGCCCGCGACGACCGCCGACTCGATGCCCTACAATCGGCCCTCGCCTTCTTCGCCCCTCAACTGACGGTGATCCCCTTCCCGGCCTGGGACACGGTGCCTTACGACCGGATCGGGCCCAATCCCGAGATCGTGGCACGGCGCATGACGGCGCTGGCACGGTTGGTGCTCGGCGGCGGCCGGAAGGGGCCGACGGTGGTGCTCACCACCGTCAACGCCATCCTCCAGCGGCTGCCGCCGCGCGACAGTCTGCGCCGTTCGCTCCGGACGCTGGCGCCGGGCCAGCGCTTCGATATGCACGAACTCGCCGGCCGCCTGTCGCAGCAAGGCTTCGTGCGCACCGGCACGGTGATGGAACCGGGCGAGTTCGCGGTCAGGGGCGGCATCATCGACATCTTCCCGCCGGGCCGCGCCAGCCCGGTCCGGCTCGACTTCTTCGGCGACACGCTCGAGACCATCAAGTCCTTCGACGCCGAGACGCAACGCACGAGCCGCCCCGTGCGCAAATTGGTGCTGATGCCGATCAGCGAAGCCATGCTCGAGCCCAACGCGGCGGCCCGGTTCCGGCACCGTTACGTCGAGCTGTTCGGCGGCGGAACGAGCGACGATCCACTCTACCAAGCCGTGAGCGCCGGACGGCGCTATCCCGGAGAGGAGCACTGGCTGCCGCTCTTTCACGAACGCCTGGAGACGCTGTTCGACTATGCCGAGGTCGAAGAAGTGAGTTTCGATCACCTGGCGGAAGAGGCGGTCGAGCGCCGTTTCGAGCAGATCGGCGAGCACTATCAGGCCAGGATCGACTCGCTCGAAACAGCCAAATTCGGTGCGCCCCCCTACAAGCCGGTCCCGCCAGAGCTCATGTTTCTCGACGGCAAGGCGTGGGCCTCGGCGCTAAGCTCGCGCCGCACCTTGCGCTTCTCGCCATTCGAGCAGGAAACCGCGCCCGGTGTTATCAGCCTCGGCGCTCGCCCCGGACGCACCTTTGCCGCGGAGCGGACCGCGGAAGGCGGCAACCTGTTCGGCGCCGTGGTCGGCCACATCCGCTCGCTCACTGAGCGGGGCAAGCGCGTGCTCGTGGCAGCGTGGACGGCGGGAGCGCGCGAACGGCTTGCCGCGCTTCTTTCCGATCACGGCCTCGGTGAAGTGCGCAAGGTGGAGAACTATCCGGAGGCGCTGGCACTCCCTGCCGATGTGCCCGGGCTCGCCATCCTGGGCCTTGAGCAGGGCTTTGAAAGCGCCGATCTCGCCATCATCGGCGAGCAGGACATCCTCGGCGACCGTCTGATCCGCCCCAGACGCAAGGCGCGCCGGGCGGCCGACGTCATCACCGAGGCGACGAGTCTGTCGGTCGGCGACCTCGTGGTGCACGCCGACCACGGCGTCGGCCGCTTCGAGGGGCTCGAGACGATCACGGCACTCGGTGCCGCGCACGACTGCCTGAAGCTTACTTATGCGGGGGGTGACACGCTCTATCTGCCTGTCGTCAACATCGAGCTGCTGAGCCGTTACGGGTCGGATTCGGAAGGAGTGCAGCTCGATCGGCTGGGCAGCGTGGCCTGGCAGTCGCGCAAGGCGAGGCTCCGCAAGCGCTTGCGGGAGATCGCCGCCGAGCTGATCAAGGTGGCGGCGCTGCGCCAGCTCAAGGAGGCGCCGGTGATCACGCCAGCCGACGGCGCCTACGACGAGTTTGTTGCGCGCTTTCCCTTCGAGGAGACGGACGATCAGGCGGCGAGCGTGGCCGCAGTGCTTGCCGATCTCGCCTCCGGCAAGCCGATGGACCGCCTCGTGTGCGGCGATGTCGGCTTCGGCAAAACCGAGGTGGCGCTGCGCGCCGCGTTCGTCACCGCCATGGCCGGATTGCAGGTTGCCCTCGTGGCACCGACCACGCTGCTGACGCGCCAGCACGCCAAGACGTTCCGGGAGCGCTTTCAAGGGTTCCCGCTCAGGATCGCACAGGCGTCGCGGCTGGTCGGCGCGCGTGAACTCGCCGAGGTCAAGGCGGGTTTGAAATCCGGCGCCATCGACATCGTCATCGGCACGCACGCGCTGCTCGGCAAATCGATCGCGTTTGCCCGCCTCGGTCTGCTCATCGTCGATGAGGAGCAGCATTTCGGCGTCGCGCACAAGGAGCGGCTTAAGAAGCTGCGCGAGGAAGTGCACGTTTTGACCCTCACGGCCACGCCGATTCCGCGCACGCTGCAGCTCGCGCTTTCGGGCGTGCGCGAGCTTTCTCTCATCACCACGCCGCCGATCGACCGGCTCGCGGTGCGCACTTACATCTCACCGTTCGATCCGGTCATCATTCGCGAGGCGCTGAGGCGCGAGCGCTACCGCGGCGGGCAGAGCTTTTACGTGGTGCCGCGCATTGCCGATCTCGACGACGTGGCCGAGTTCCTGCGCGAGGCTGTGCCGGAGCTCAGGGTCGGCCGCGCGCACGGGCGCATGAGCCCGACCGAGATCGAAGACGTCATGAGCGGCTTCTACGACGGGCAATACGACGTGCTGCTATCCACGGCCATCGTCGAATCCGGGCTCGACATCCCCAACGCCAACACGCTGATCGTGCACCGCGCCGACATGTTCGGTCTGGCGCAGCTTTACCAGCTCCGCGGGCGCGTGGGTCGCTCCAAGACCCGCGCTTACGCCTACTTCACGACGGAGCCCGGCCAGCGGCTGACCGAAGGTGCCGAGAAGCGCCTCAAGGTGCTGCACTCGCTCGACACCCTGGGCGCCGGCTTCTCGCTCGCCAGCCACGATCTCGACATCCGTGGCGCCGGCAACCTGCTCGGCGAGGAGCAGTCGGGTCACATCCGCGAGGTCGGCTTTGAGCTCTACCAGCAGATGCTGGAGGAGGCGGTTGCCTCGCTCAGGGACGGCGGGATGGAAAGCGCGGAGCAGTGGAGCCCGCAGATCTCGCTCGGCACCTCGGTACTGATCCCCGAGACCTATGTGCCCGACCTGCAACTGCGGCTCGGCCTCTATCGCCGTCTCTCCAGCATCGAGAAGCGCGCCGACATCGACGCCTTCGCCGCCGAGCTTGTCGACCGCTTCGGCGAGCTTCCCGCCGAGGTACGCCATCTCTTCGACGTCATGGAGGTGAAAGGGCTGTGCCGACAGGCTGGCATCGCTCAGATCGACGCCGGACCCAAAGGCGCGGTCCTCGCCTTTCGCAAGAACGAGTTCCCAAATCCGCAGGGGCTCGTCGAAATGGTACAGAAGTCGCGGGGCGCGGTTAAGCTGCAAGCCGACCACAAGCTCGTCTTCAAGGCCGACTGGGATCTGCCCGAGAAGCGGCTCGCCGGAGTGCGTCAACTGGTTAAGCAGCTTGCTGCCATCGCGGCGTCGGCGAGCGAGGCGGCCTAGCAGACTTACTTCTGCGCCGTCCACCAGGTGTCGAAGTCGGTGCCGAACAGCGGCGTCGCCGCGGGCATTCTGAGATGGCCCCAATAAGCCAGCCACTGGCCGGGCACGTGAAAGAGCGGGATCACGTAGTCGCCCGAAAGCAGCACGCGATCGAGGGCGCGCACAGCGGAGACGAAGTCCTCGCGCCGCTCAGCGGCGAGCAAGGCTTCGATCATGGCATCGGCGGCGGCGTTCTCCACGCCGGCGAAGTTGAGCGAGCCTCTGGTCGCTGCCGACCTGCTCGACCAGCGGTTGATCTGCTCGTTGCCTGGCGAGAGAGAGGCGCCCCAGGTCCACTGGATCATGTCGAAGTCGAAAGCCTTGGTGCGCGTCCAGTACTGGGCGGAGTCGACCTGGCGGACACGGACAGCGATGCCGATGCGCTTCAGCAGCTCGGCAAAGCTCAGCATCAGCCGCTCCTGTGCGCGGTTCGCCGCCAGAAACTCGAACGAAAGCGGCTCGCCGGTATCGGTCTTGATCAGGCGCCCGTCCCTGATTTCGTATCCGGCCTCAGTGAGCAGCCGGTGCGCCGTGCGCAGGCCATCTCGGTCGGTGCCGGAGCCGTCGGTGACTGGCAGGCGAAAGCGTCCCTCGAGCACATCCTGACGGACGCTGCCCGGGAAGGGGGCGAGCAGCTCGCGCTCGCGCGCATCGGCCGGGCGGCCGGTGGAGGCAAGCTCGGAGCGCGCGAAGAAGCTCTCGCTGCGGCGGTAGAGGCCGTGAAAGAGGCTGCGGTTGATCCACTCGGCGTCGAAGGCGTGAAGCAGCGCGCGCCGCACCAGCGGATTCTTGAACGGCTGCCTGCGCGTGTTGAACACCAGCGCCGACATGCCGGCCGGCAGCCCGGTCTTGAACTCGCGCACCAACACGCGGCCGTCGGCGACGGCGGCGAACCGGTAGCCTTCGGCCCAGCGCGCGGGGTCATCCTCGGCGCGGGCATCGATCTGGCCCGCCTTGAACGCTTCGAACAGGGAGGCACTGTCGCGAAAGAAATCGTAGCGGATTTCGTCGAAGTTGAAGCGGCCACGCTGGCTGGGGACGTCCTTTCCCCAGTAGGCAGGGTTGCGGCGATAAACGAGCGTGCGGCCGGGATCGACGCGGGCGACCACGTAGGGGCCGCTGCCGACGGGCGGCTCGAGGGACGTGCGCTCGAACGTCTCCGAATCGAAGGCGTGGGCGGGCAGGATCGGCATCAGGCCGATGATCAGTGGCATCTCGCGGTCGGCGCCGTTGCCGGTCTCGAACACGAAACGGACACTGCGCGGGCCGAGTTCCTCGAGGCGCTGCACCTTGCGGTAGTAGGTGCGGTGATAGGGCCAGCCATTCTCCATGAGCACCCTGTGCGAGAAGGCGACGTCGGCGGCAGTGATGGCGCGGCCGTCGGAGAAGCGGGCTTCCGGGCGCAGGTGAAAGGTGATCGCGCTGCGGTCGCTCGCCACCTCGATGCCCTCCGCGATCAGGCCGTAGAGGGTGAAGGGCTCGTCTGCGGAGCGCGCCATCAGGCTCTCGAACACGTACTCGCGCAGGCCGCTCGGAGCCACGCCCTTGACGATGAACGGGTTCAGACTGTCGAAGGAGCCGAGCACACCGAGCCTGAGCTGCCCGCCCTTGGGTGCGTCGGGATTAACGTAGGGGAAATGTGGAAAACCGGCGGGCAACGCCGGTGCGCCGTGCATGGCGATACCGTGCGTCGGGCCGTCGCGCGCAGGCTGCGCCGAGGCGGCCTCGGCCAGCATGCCCAGCACAAAGAACCAGGCAGCGCCGACGAGCGCCGCGCGTGCGGCGTGGGAACACAAAGAGGCGCGGCGGGCAGGCTCTGTCATCGGCCAATGGTCAAGCCAACAATGCCGCGATTGTGAGGCGTCATGCCCGTTCTCGTTGCGGCCCAGCCACGGGGCGCGGCGTTCGCGGTTGTCGCGTGCAAAGGCGCGCGACCGGTCACGGGATTGCCGCAATCAAGCCTTTAGTCCGCCGCCCATGGGCGCTGCAAGTGCAGCGGTTGCCGGCGCGCACCGCGCGGGGCGTTCGACACGGGGTCAGGCGGGCGAGGGCTCGCTCCAGCGAGAGGTCTTGGGAATGGCACACGGAGTTGCGCGCGGCGCGGGATCGCGTCTGATTGCGGGTATCGGTGTAGTGACGCTGGCGGGGATGGTGGCGATGAGCGCCGCTCTTGCCCAGCAGTCCAAGGACAAGGCGCCGCCGAAGGCCCAGCCGCCGGCCAAGTCGGCGCCGGCCGCCAAAGGGGCGCCCGCCGCCAAGGACGCGGCGCAAAAGGATCAGAGCGCCTGGGTCAAGCTCTGCGAAAAGGCGCCGGTACAGAAGCTCGGCAAGGACGGCAAGCCGGAGGTCGCCGACGGCAAGCCGGTCGTCGATGAAAAGGAGATTTGCCTCACCCACCACGAGCGTCTCGACGGCAACACCGGCATGGTGGTGGTATCGGCCGCGGTCCGCAAGATCGAGGGGCAGGACAAGGAGCACCTGATGGTGATGGTGCCGCTCGGGGCCGCCATCCCGCCCGGCCTCAAGGCCGCCGTCTACACCAAGGACCAGTGGGCCAAGGTGGCCAAGAACGAGAAGATCGATCCCAAGACGCTGAAGCCGGTCGATCTCAAGTTCGTGCTCTGCCACCAGGGTGGCTGCACGGCCGAGACGGAGGCCACGCCCGATCTCATCAACCAGATGAAGACCGGCGGCGGCTTGATGGTGCTCGCGCTCAACGCCAGCGGACAGCCGGTGCCCTTCCTCGTACCCCTCGACGGCTTCGAGGCCTCCTACAAAGGCAAGCCCGTCGACAACAAGGCTTACGCGGCCGCGCGCGGCGAGCTCATGAAACAGATCCGGGCCCGCCAGGTCGAGCTCATCAAGCAGCACCAGGAGCAGCTCAAGCAGAAGCAGGACGGCGCACCGGTCTCGCACAATCCGTTTGCGCCGGCCGTGATCCCGGGCAACGAGCAGGCCAAGGAGCAGGCGCCGCCAAAGAAGTAGTGCTCGGGACGCGCACTCCCATCGAGGTAAACTGCCAAGCCGCCCGGCGCCCATTGCCGGGCGGCCGTCGTTCCTGCCGGAACTGGCTCCGTCGCCCGTTCAGTGGCGTTGAAGGAACAGTGCCCGGTACTGGCCCTTACGCTTGGCGAACAGCTCCTTCACGCTCGGGTGGCGCAGCGGCGCACCGCTGGTGTCGGGAACGAGGTTCTGCTCCGACACGTAGGCGATGTATTCGGTGTCCGCGTTCTCTGCCAGCAGGTGATAGTAGGGCTGGTCCTTGCGCGGGCGCACCTCGGCGGGAATCGAAAGCCACCACTCTTCGGTATTGTTGAACACCGGATCGACGTCGAACACGATGCCGCGAAACGGGTGGTAGCGATGGCGCACGACATCGCCCACCGCATACCTCGCCTGGCGCACTTTGCCCATCG
>DATLZB010000060.1:0-15291 GCA_035574175.1 Hyphomicrobiaceae bacterium | reverse complement strand
GGCTGCTCTCGCCGCCCTCGCCCGTGGGGCGGAAGGCGCCCGGGCGAAGGCACGGCCTGCTGCCGCGCTCCCCCCGGGCTTCGCCGACGTCATGCAGGCGCCGCTCGAAGGGCTCGACACTCCGAGCGCCGACGTCGCCGCTGCAGCCATGGTCCTCGACCCCTCCGTCCGGGATCGGCCGCTCGGGGCGGCGCGTGCACAGCTTTATGATACCTACATCCTGGCCGAGACCCGCGACTCGCTGGTGATCGTCGATCAGCACGCTGCCCACGAGCGCCTTCTCTACGAGCGGCTCAAGACGATGCTTGCGGCCGGCGGGGTCCCTCGGCAGGGCCTGTTGATCCCCGAGGTCGTCGAATTGGACGCCGAGCGCGTGGCCGCGCTCGATGAACGCACGAGCGAGCTTGCCGATCTCGGACTATCGATCGAGCCGTTCGGGGCGTGCGCGGTGCTGGTCCGCGAGGCCCCCGCACTGATCGGCGCGGCCGGTGTCTCAGGTCTCGTCCGCGACCTCGCCGACGAGGTGCTCGCCGAAGGCCATGGCCTTCCGCTCAAAGAACGGCTCGAGAGCGTGGCCTCCGCCATGGCCTGTCATGGCAGTGTGCGGGCCGGACGCCGGCTGACGCCTGAGGAGATGAACGCGCTCTTGCGCGAGATGGAGGCGACACCAGGCGCGGGTCAGTGCAACCACGGCCGGCCGACCTACGTAGAGCTCAAGCGGGCCGACATCGAGCGTTTGTTCAAGCGGCGCTGATCGGCTGTGTAAGGAGCGTCGCCGGCGGGCGGCGCGATTTCTGCTGGCAACGCCGTCGGGCCTTGGGCATCATGGGCCGACGGAAGGGAGCGAACCTGAGGAGAAAGCGATGCAGAGGAAGAGCTTGTTTGCAGTCCTCGCGGCCCTGGCGCTGGCCGCTGCCGGCCAGCCGACTTTCGCGCAGAGTCCGGCCGAGTTCTACAAGGGCAAGACGGTCACCTTCTACGTCGGCCTGTCGCCCGGCGGCGGCTACGATCAGAACGCGCGTCTGGTGGCCAAATACATCGGCAAGTACATCCCCGGCCAGCCCGAGGTCATCGTCAAAAACATGCCGGGCGGCGGCGGCATCGTGATGACCAACTACGTCGCCAACGCTGCGCCCAAGGATGGCCTGCACATTGGCGCGCCTCAGCGCGGCATTCCTTTCGTGCCGCTTCTCGACGAGAATTCGCAGGCCAAGTACGATCCGCTCAAGCTCAACTGGCTCGGCAGCGCCAATGCCGATACCAGCGTGGCGGTCGTCACCAAGAAGGCCGGCATCAAGAGCTGGAAGGATTTGAAGACCAAGGAGGTGATCGTCGCCGGCACCGGCGTCGGCACCGAAAGCGTGGTGGTGCCCTACGTGCTGCGCAACATCCTGGGCTTCAAGTACAAGGTGATCGCCGGCTATCCGGGGGGCAGCGAGATGAACCTTGCCATGCAGCGGGGCGAGGTTGACGGCCGCGGCACCTTCTCCTGGACCAGCTTGAAACCGCATTACAAGGAATGGATCGAGAGCGGCGAGATGGTGATCCTCTACCAGCAGGGGCTGAGGAAACATCCCGATCTGCCCAACGTGCCGCTGGTCACCGACCTTGCCGAGAACGACGACCAGAAGAAGCTGCTCGAACTGCAGTTCACGGCCTTCGAGCTGGGTCGACCCTACTTTGTCGCCGACGAGGTACCGGCTGACCGCGTCGCTGTCCTGCGCCGTGCCTTCGACCAGGCGATGAAGGACAAGGAGCTGCTCGCCGATGCCGAGAAGCA
This sequence comes from Hyphomicrobiaceae bacterium, assembly GCA_035574175.1. GTDB lineage: Bacteria > Pseudomonadota > Alphaproteobacteria > Rhizobiales > Hyphomicrobiaceae > DATLZB01. The sequence continues at coordinate 13,511 of DATLZB010000060.1, read as the reverse complement.
GAACCTCGAGGTCAACCCGGCCACCGGCGAGGAAATGCAGGAGATGCTGAAGCGGGTCTATGCCACGCCGAAGGCGCTGGTTGCGCGACTTCAGGAGGCGAGCAAGGAAAAGCCGGATCTCAAGGTGCTCGGCAAGTAGGCGGAAGCCCCGATGGCCCAGCCCTCCTCGGCCTCGGCCGAGGAGGGAGGAGCGGCGGTCCGGCGGATGAGCCCAAGCCATGCCGGCGCCGCTTGCACCGGCGCAGGCCGGTGGCCAGCATCCACGCCCCACTCGCGTCATGCCGGCGTAGACCGGCATCCCCGCCAGTCGCCGCTGGCGCGACGCTTGAGGTTGCGCGAGCCCTCGTCCGGGCGAGTGCTGGCATCCACGTCGTGCACGCCGAAGCTTGCGTGGATCCCGACCTGCGTCGGGATGACGGTGAGAGAGGAACGGCGCCCGCTTTGTGAAGGCCCTTTGCCCCCTCCCCACTCCGTCATGCCGGCGCAGCCTGCACCGGCGCAGGCCGGTGGCCGGCATCCACGCCCCCTCCCGTCATGCCGGCGCAGCCTGCACCGGCGCAGGCCGGCATCCACGTCCCACCCCGTCATGCCGGCGCAGGCCGGCATCCACGCCAAGTGCCGCTTGCGCGACGGTCGAGGGTACGCGAGGCCTCGCCCGGGCGCGTGTTGGCATCGACCAAGTGCACGCCGAAGCTTGCGTGGATCCCGACCTACGTCGGGATGACGGTTGAGAGAGACGCAACCGTGTGCCTCAAGCCACCCCGTCATGGCGGCGCAGGCCGGCATCCACGCCAGGAGCCGCGTGCACCACGGTCGACGTTGGGCGTCGCCTCGCCGGGCGACCGCCACCATGGGAAGATCGCATGCCGAAGCTTGCGTGGATCCCTACCTGCGTCGGGATGACGATTGAGAGAGACGCAACCGTCCGCCCCAAGGAACCCGTCATGCCGGCGCAGCCTGCACCGGCGCAGGCCGGTGGTCGGCATCCACGCCAGGGGCCGCTTGCTCTCCGGTCGAGGTCGTCCGCGGCCTCGTCCGGGCAAGGTGTGCCACCAACCAAGTGCACGCCGAAGCTTGCGTGGATCCCGACCTGCGTCGGGATGACGGTTGAGAGAGACGCAACCGTGCGCCCCAAGCCACCCCGTCCTGCCGGCGCAGGCTGCGTCGGGATGACGTTGGAGGGAGGGCGCCGCCCTCCCTCGTTACGCCGGCGAAAGCCGGCCCCGGCAAAACGAGCCGGTCGGCGCGCAGGCCGCGAGACAGCCGATCCCGGACCATCGCCGGCATTTCGCTCTATACCGCTGCGCCGGAAACCGCGATAAGGCATTTACGGTCGGCGTTAATCTTGAAGGGGAGCTGAAACAGGCTGTGCGATCGCCAACTGCCGCCAACGGGCCTGTCACCGGCGTCATCCTCGCCGGCGGGCTTTCTCGCCGCATGGGCGGCGGCGACAAGGGCCTGCTCGAGATCGCAGGAAAGCCGATGCTCGCCCACGTGATCGACCGGCTCCGTCCCCAGGTCGGCCGTCTCCTGATCAACGCCAATGGCGATCCCGCGCGCTTCGCCCGCTTCGGCCTGCCCGTGGCCGCCGACACCGTCGGAGGTTTCGCCGGTCCGCTCGCCGGAGTGCTCGCCGGCCTGCGCTGGACGGCAGCCAACGTCCCCCGATCACGCCACATCGCGACGGTGTCCTCCGACGCGCCGCTGCTGCCCGCCGACCTGGTGGCGCGGCTTGCCGCCGCCGTCGAGGGTCGCGACAACGCCGTCGCCTTGGCAGCTTCGGGCGGTGAGCTCCACCCCGTCATTGGGCTGTGGCCGGTAGCCCTCGCCGACGACTTGGAGGCGCAACTGATGGCCGGCCTGCGCAAGGTGCTGCACTGGACCGACCGGCATGGTACCGTCCCGGTCGAGTTTCCCCTGGTCGAGATCGGCGGCCGCAAGGTCGACCCCTTCTTCAACGCCAACACGCCCGCCGAGCTCGACGAGATCCGTAGTCTCTTGCTCTTGGGCGCCTGACTGAACCGTTGATGCCTCCGCGAACGCCACCGATGATCGGCATCGTCGGCTGGAAGAAGTCCGGCAAGACCACGCTGGCCGAGCGGCTCATTGCCGAGTTCACGCGGCGGGGCCTCAGGGTAGCAAGCGTGAAGCACGCGCACCACGCCTTCCAGATCGACGATCAGGATACGGACAGTGCCCGCCATCGGCGGGCGGGCGCCTGCCAGGTGGCGATCGTCGCCGCCACCCGGTGGGCGGTCGTGACCGAGCTTGGCAACGCGCCCGAGCCCTCTCTTTTCGAGGTCATCGGCCGGCTCGACCCTTGCGACCTCGTCGTCGTGGAAGGCTACAAGGCCTCGCCGATACCCAAGATCGAGGCCCGGCGCCGTGCCGCCGCCGATCAGCGGCCGCTCGCCCCGACCGACCCGCACGTTGTGGCGATCGCGGCCGACCACGACGTTGCGGGCGGCCCGCTGCCGGTTTTTGCGCTCGACGACATCTCGGCCATTGCCGATTTCATCGAGCGAACTCTGGCGCTGCGCGCAGGCGGTGCGGGCCCGCATTCCGGTGCGCCCGCCGCTGTCGCCCCTTGAGCAAGGCGCGCGCCGCGGCGCCACGCCACGGCTTGATTTGAGCGATTGACGCGCTACCCTATGCTTGGGCAAGCAGCCGTATCGGAGAGCAAGTGCGGCGCAACACCCCCAAAAGGGAGGAGGAGCCTTTGGCGAGCGCCAGATCGATCGCCGCAGCCGAGCCTGCTTCGCGGCCGATGGTCGATCCGTTCGGCCGGCACGTGACCTATCTTAGGGTCTCCGTCACCGACCGCTGCGACTTCCGCTGCGTCTACTGCATGTCCGAGCACATGACGTTTCTGCCCAAGCGGGACCTGCTCACGCTTGAGGAGCTCGACCGGCTGTGCTCGGCCTTCATCGCCAAGGGCGTGCGCAAGCTCCGCCTCACCGGCGGCGAGCCGTTGGTGCGCAAGAACATCATGTGGCTCGTCCGTGCTCTCTCTCGACACCTGGCGAGCGGCGCCCTTGACGAACTGACCCTCACCACCAACGCGAGCCAGCTCGCCCGCCATGCCGCGGAGCTCGCCGCCTGTGGCGTGGAGCGCCTCAACGTCTCGCTCGATACGTTGAACGCCGACCGGTTCAAGGCGATCACGCGCTGGGGCGATTTCGCTCAGGTCATGGCCGGCATCGAGGCGGCCGAGCGCGCGGGGCTCAAGATCAAGCTCAATGCCGTTGCCCTGAAAGGTGTCAACGAGGACGAGTTCGACGACCTCATCCGCTTCGCCCATGGTCGCGGCTTCGACCTCACCCTGATCGAGACCATGCCGCTCGGCGACATCGACGGCGACCGCACCGAGCAGTTCCTGCCGTTGTCGATCGTGCGCGCCCGCCTGCTCGACCGCTGGACGCTCGAGGACATTCCTTACCGCTCCGGCGGGCCCGCCCGTTACGTGCGCGTGAAGGAGACCGGCGGCCGACTGGGCTTCATCACGCCGATGACCCACAATTTCTGCGAGAGCTGCAACCGCGTGCGGCTGACCTGCACGGGCACCCTGTACATGTGCCTCGGCCAGGAGGATGCCGCCGACCTGCGCGCGCCGCTGCGCGCCAGCGCCGACGACGCCCTCCTCAACGCCGCCATCGACGAGGCGATCTCCCGCAAGCCCAAGGGCCACGACTTCGTCATCGACCGGCGCACGCGAAGGCCCGCCGTGCAGCGCCACATGAGCGTCACCGGCGGCTAGTAGCCCAGCTGGGTTAACCGAGCAGCGCGCGCACCTCCGAGCGGAGCGCATCGAGGGTGAACGGTTTGCTCACGCTGCGCACGCCGGCGCCCTTGAGCCGCTCGGCCCGCTCAAGCCCACCGGAGAAGCCCGAGATGAGCAGCACCTTGAGGCGGGGTTGGGCGGCGAGCGCGCGCTCGACGAGCGTGACGCCGTCGAGCCCCGGCATCTCCACGTCGCTGACCAGCAGATCGATGCCGGCCGGGGCGGCGGTCAACCGGTCGAGCGCTTCCTGACCGTCGAGACTCTGCGTGACGCTGTGGCCGTCGGCCTCGAGGGCCCTGGCGATCACCTCGCGCGTGGCCTTGTCGTCCTCGGCGAGTAGAATGCGAGCCATGGCCTCCTCCTGCTCCTGGCACGGCCTTGCCGGGACGGCAGGCCTGATGCGATCGGGCCCTTTCGCCCGTTTTAGGTGTTGCCAAGCCCGCCCCAGGGCTACACGACCCTGCCATATTCCTGGCCGATTGATCGCCAACTCGGCATCGACCATAACCATAGCGCCTGAGCTGGCACGAGGTCACGTCGACCGTGATAAGAATGAACAATGTCGCGCTGAGGTATGGCCGCGGGCAGGAAGTGCTGCGCGACGTGACTTTCCATTTGCGGCCCGGCTCCTTTCACTTCCTCACCGGCCCGTCGGGCGCCGGCAAGACCTCGCTTTTGCGTCTGCTGTTCCTGTCGCTGCAACCGACGCGCGGCCAGCTCTATCTGTTCGGCCAGGATGTGAACCAGGTGGAGCCGGCCCGGCGCGCCCAGCTGCGCCGCCGCATCGGCATCGTCTTCCAGGACTTCCGCCTGCTCGATCATTTGACCACCTGGGAGAATGTCGCACTGCCGCTGAGCGTCATCGGCAAGAAGGTCAAGGACTACAAGGAGGATGTCACCGATCTGCTGCAATGGGTTGGGCTCGGCGAGCGCATGCACGCTTTCCCCTCGGTGCTGTCGGGCGGCGAGAAGCAGCGCGCCGCGATTGCTCGCGCGGTGATCGGCAAGCCCGAACTGCTGCTCGCCGACGAGCCGACCGGCAACGTCGACCCCCAGATGGCGCGGCGGCTGCTGCGCCTTTTCATCGAACTCAACCGTTTGGGCACCTCGGTGATCATCGCCACCCATGACTATCAACTGATGCGCCACTACAAGGCGCCGAGGCTGGAGCTGCACGACGGACATGTCCGGATCGTATGACAGACCCGGCCCCGGCCGGCACCGCCATCCGCTGCAGCAAGGGTATGACGTGTTCGAGCCTTACGATGCTCCGGTGACCGCGCCGACCACGGGGCGCCAGCACTACGATCACGCTGCCGGGCCCACGCGAGGCGGCTATGTGCCGGCCCGTACCAGCCAGCCGGACATCGAGCCGGGGCGCACGCCGATCGTGCCCGCGGGCTCGGTGACCGGCCGTTCGCTCACCCTCGTCATCTCGATCATGTGCTTTTTGGCCTGCCTGACGGCCGGCGCCGTCTACATGATGAACCAGTCGGCCTCGGCCTGGCTGAGAGACATTGCCGGCGAGGTGACCGTCCAGATCGAGCCCAAGGAGCGCGACGATCTCAACAAGATGGTGCTCGATGTGGCCGTGTTTCTGGGCGGCCAGCCCGGCATCGTCGCCGTGCGCCCGATGACCCCCGCCGATTCGGCGGCACTGCTCGAGCCCTGGCTTGGGCAGTCGGACGTACTGAAGGAACTTCCCGTGCCGCGCCTCATCGCCATCGAGCTCGATCGGACGGCCCCCCCGGACCTGACCGCGTTGCGCGCCGCGCTCGCCCAGCAATTCCCCGGCGCCGTGCTCGACGATCATCGCCACTGGCAGCAGCAGATTCGCGCGGTGACCCGCTCCTTCGCGCTCGGCGGGCTGGCCATCCTCATGTTGGTCGGCGCGGCGACCACGGCGATCATCGTGTCGGCCACCCGCAGCGCCATGGCCTCCAATCGCGAGATCGTCGAGGTTCTTCACTTTGTCGGCGCCACCGACCGCTTCATCGCCCGCGAGTTCGAGGGTCACTTTCTGCGGCTCGGCATCCGTGCGGGGCTCGTCGGCGCGCTCTGCGCTATGGCCGTGTTCCTGCTCATGCCGACCGTCATGGAGATGCTCGGCGGCGGCTCCATCACGCTCGCCGAGATGAATCGGCTGATCGGCAGCGGCACGCTCGACGCCCAGGGCTATCTGTTGCTGGGGGGCGTCGTGATCGTGATTGCGGCCCTGTGTATGTTGACGTCGCGATTCGGCGTCTACCGCATTCTCCACACGCAGCAATAGGACGTGTTAAGCTCATCGCCTTATCGTCGCACGAGGACGGTTCCCCGCCGCATGCCGGAGCAGCGGGCAATGGTCCGCCCGGGCCTTCGGCATCCCCGGATGACCGGGCGGGGGGGAAAGGGAAGCGTTGGATGGCGCGCGCATCGCGAATCTTGATGCTGCTCGGCGGCCTGGCGGCGGCGGCCTTCGTCGTTGGCTTCCTGGTGTTTGCCAGCTTTGCCGTGCGTGAGGCTCCACCGGTTGTGGCCGCGGCCGACGGCATCGTTGTCCTCACCGGGCCCGACGACCGCATCCAGGAAGGCATGCGCCTGCTGCGGCGCGGCTTGGCGCGCCGCATGCTGATCTCCGGCGTCAATCCGCGCACGCGGCGCGAGGATTTGAAGCGCTTGGCGCGCTCCGGCGTTCAGCAGATCGATGCGCGCATCGATCTCGGCTATGAGGCGCAGGACACCACCGGCAATGCCGATGAGACCCGCGAGTGGGCGGCGCGCTGGCGCTTCCAGCGTTTGATCGTTGTGACCTCGAGCTATCACATGCCGAGGAGCCTCATCGAGCTGGGACGTGCGCTGCCGGGGGTCGAGCTCGTCCCCCACCCGGTGGTGCCGCGCAGGCTGCGCAATGAGCCCTGGTGGGCCCATGCGGGCACCGTACGCATGCTGGTGGCCGAGTACCTGAAGCTCATCCCCTCCGCCGCCCGCTTCGCCGCCGCACGCCTGTTGCGCCCGCTCGAGGGTCAGGCGACGGCGGCCGTTTCGCCCCTGCCCCGGCGGGGGGGCTGACGCGCCGATGCTGCGTTCGCTCCTGTTCGCTGCCGCCTTTTATGTCGTCACCGCGCTCTACCTGATCCTCGGCAGCTGGCTCCTGATGGCCCCGCGGTCGTGGGCAATGGCGGGCTTGCGCTCGCACGCCCGCACCAGCCTCTGGCTGCTCCGCGCCATCGTCGGCATTGGTATGGAGGTGCGCGGCCGCGAGCGCGTGCCTGCGGGGCCCTGCCTGATTGCCGCCAAGCATCAGTCCGCCTGGGATACCATCGCGCTGGTGCTGCTGTTCCACGACCCGGCGCTGGTCATGAAGGCAGAGCTGCTGCACATACCGGTCTACGGCTGGTTCTGCCGCAAGTTCGGCATGATCCCGATCCGGCGCGAGGCGGGGCCGTCCGCCCTGCGCCAGCTGGTGCGCGCCGCGCGGGCGCGCATCGCCGAGGGACGCGAGGTCCTCATCTTTCCCGAAGGCACCCGCCGGGCCCCGGGTGCACCGCCCGACTACAAGCCGGGCGTCCTACTGCTCTACGAGGCCCTTGGCGTGCCCTGCCTGCCGCTCGCCCTCAACTCCGGGCTGTACTGGCCGCGCCGCAGCCTCCGCCGCCGTCCCGGCACCATCGTGGTCGAATTCCTCGAACCGCTGGCCCCGGGGCTCGCCCGCGCCGAGTTCAAGGCCGAACTCGTCAGCCGCATCGAAGAGGCAAGCACCCGCCTCGCGCGCGAGGCCGCGCGCCAGTAGGGTCGCGACGGGCGCAACTTGGGGATTATATACTTGGCAAAAGTTGCCGCAGACGACCCCAGTTCGATTGAAGTCACCCGCGAGATGATCGACGCGGGTGCTAGCCGTCTGGCTGATCTTCTTGAGGCGGAAGTGGGTCTAGCTTACGCGGCAGAGGAGGTATTTCGGGCCATGGCAGCGGCAAGAACCGGTCCGGAAAGCTCGCGTGCAACGACCGCCAGGTCCGGTCGCGGGTGCCCCCCACCTGAATGATCGCGTGGATGTGCCAGAGCGCGACGTCCATCTCACCCGCAATCCGGGTAAGCTCCGCCAGATCAGAGGAAAAGGTCCGCGCGACCCCCTTGTCGGAGATTTTGGTCATCACGGGCTCCCCAGCATCGTCCGGCGCGTAGCGCGAGTGCAGGATGATGTTGCGGTTCTGGCGGCAGATGTTGAACGCTCTGAAGAAGTGCTCCAACTGAGCGAGGCCCTCCGGCTCCCACTCGCTTCTGGCGGCTTCGAGGATGATGTGCATCTTCGTGACGTTGCCGAGTTTGCCCACAACGAGGTCGGATAGGCCCTGGACAGGGCCTCCAATAGTCTTGAGCAAGTAGTCAACGTGGTCTTCAATTCTGTTCCAAAGCAGCGTAATGAGTCCGATGGCATAGAGATGCCGGTGCCAGGGATCGCTGGTGATGGGATCGGGCAAAGAGAAGGGCATGCGTCCCCCCAAGGATACGCGTGACGATCAGCCTGACGATGCCATGGAGCGGGCCGACAAGGCCATCAAAGAACTGCTGCGGCAGAAGCCAGAGACGCACGAGGAAATGGTCGAGCGCCGACGAAAGACGGCCAGCAGGCGAAAGTAGGGGCTCGGCTCAGTAGCAGTTCGTTACTTGCCCGAACGTGAAGCATGTTATCGGGCCTTGTGGCGGCGGCCGGGTTGCCGCGCGGTATGCATCGCGCCTGTGCGCCTCGGAAATCAGATCGCTTTTGATCTTGGCGCGGACGGCTCTGTATTGGATTTCCGTCATGCGGCCCTGGTCGAAGGCCTCCGCAGCGGCAAGATCACGAGCTGCTGCATTCTCAAACAAATCCCAGTGAGGCGTTCCGGCCCACATCTTCGCATTGGCGAGGTTCAGGCAGACAGCGTATTCGATGCGCCGCTTGAACTGACCAGCATCGAGCTTGCGGTTGCACGCGGCAAGCTCTCGGGTGTGCGTGGCCACCTTGTCGTCTTGCGCTTCCGCGAACTGGGCGGTGGTGGCCAGAAACAGCAAAAATATTGTTAGTCTCAGCAACATGGCGGCACCCCCCGTGCTGCACTCTGTCTAAAGGCGTCGAGCAGGCTATCGCTCGATAGCGATGACGTCACGCAAGAAAACGCTTGGCCTGTTCGCCTCTCTCTACTTGGGAATACGCGACTGTCGTCTCGCGGGCAATGTTCTCGCGGATGATCGGCTCGAGTTCTTGGGCGCTGGCATGATCGACTTGAAAGCTGCGCGCCTCTCCGGTGCGGCTGACCAGTGTCAATGCCACCTGCTTGTGCTGGTAGCCACCTCGTGTGCGGGCACCTTTCTTGCGGCCGATGAAGGTCTCATCGACCTCGACGATCTGGCCGGGGCCGCCCATTGGGCGTGGCGGGGCCAAGCCGCCGGAGCGCATGGCCTCGCGGATGCGGTGCGCCATGAACCACGCGGACTTATAGGACAGCTTCAAGTTTCTATGGAGCTGATGGGCGGAGATGCCCTTCTTGCTTGAGCACATCAGGAAGAAGCCCGCGAGCCACTTGTGCATGGGGATGTGCGACTTCTCCAACACCGTCCCGACGCAGACGGTGAACTGCGCCTTGCAGCTATTGCAGAAGTAGAGGCCCTTGCGGGCGGGGCGGTGCTTCTTGCCCTCGGGCACCGGCTTGGTGCGCTTGCCGGTGTGCTCGACGGCCGCGATCAGCTCTTTCGGCGCGTCGCAGTGCGGGCACACGACCCCATCGGGCCAGCGCAGCTTTTCGATATGCGCGCGGGCGAGGTCTTCATCGTTGAACAGCGGATTGGTGAGGTCGATTGGCATGGCGATCAGTGTTCCGTTTTCATCGATCGGGCGGCTTCGATTGATGCCGCTTTTGCTGCAAATGCTTCAGCGAGTTTCCGCACCGCTGTTCCTGGTATCGCGAAGGCTGTTTCGGCGCCTCCGTCGTGGATCAGGATCAGAACCGCCTGCGTGTGGTGGGCGTCAATACCAAGAGTCGCGTTCTCAATATTCATCGTGGCCACGGGGCGGAATCGTGCTCTTGGATTCAGCAAGCGATGTCCATCTCGGACCAGTTCTGCGAGTTCTTGATCCGAGAGAGTTACAGAGCCGCCTTGAGAGGTCTCAAGAATGTAGCCGTGATCCGTAGGCGTGATCTTCATGGCTCGGAGGACCGAGCCTAAAGGTAGGTTGGGTATCTACTTTTGTCAAGTATATAATCGCCCGCAACTTTTTAGTGAACAAAGAGAGAACATAACTGGACTTTAAGCCCTGTCCCCTCTACATTGGGGTGCAGGACAGTGAGCGTCGCCATGGCCGCCGAAGCTTCGGAAAAGTCATCGATTTCCCAGGAAATTTGGGACCTTAAGTATCGCCTCAAGGGGGCCGACGGCACGCCGCTCGAAGCCACCATCGAGGATACTTGGCGGCGCGTGGCGCGTGCCGCCGCCGGCGCCGAGCGTGGTGGCAAGCGCACGCGCGCTGCGTGGGCGGAGCGCTTCTACGCCGGCATGGCCGACTTGGGCTTCCTACCGGCCGGCCGCATCATCGCCGGCGCCGGGACAGGCCGCCGCGTGACGCTGTTCAATTGCTTCGTCATGGGCCGCATCGAGGACGACCTCGCCTCCATCTTCGAGAACGTGAAGGAGGCCGCGCTCACCATGCAGCAGGGCGGCGGCATCGGCCACGACTTCTCCACCCTGCGGCCCAAGGGAGCACCTGTGAAAAGCACCGGCGCCGATGCCTCCGGTCCGGTGAGCTTCATGGACGTGTGGGATGCCATGTGCCGCACCATCATGTCGGCCGGCCACCGGCGCGGCGCCATGATGGGCACCATGCGCTGTGACCACCCCGACATCGAGGAGTTCATCGCCGCCAAGGCCGATCCGCGACGCTTGCGCAACTTCAATCTCTCGGTGCTGGTGAGCGACGCCTTTCTCGCTGCCGTGCGCGAGGACAAACCCTGGAACCTGATGTTCGACGGCCACATCGTGCGTACCGTCAAGGCGCGCGAGCTGTGGGAGCGCCTGATGCGGGCGACCTACGACTACGCCGAGCCGGGCGTCATCTTCATTGACCGCATCAACCGCGACAACAACCTCGCCTACTGCGAGGAGATCCACACCACCAATCCCTGCGTCACGGCGGACACGTGGGTTCAGACGCATGAAGGTCCGCGCCAGGTGGCCGATCTCATCGGCAGGACGTTCGTCGCGCGGGTGGATGGCGAGGACTGGCGCGCTGAAGGCGGCTTTTTCGCAACCGGCCGCAGGCCGGTCGTCAGACTGAGGACGAAGGAAGGGCACACACTTCGGCTGACCTCCGACCACAAGCTGCTCGCCGTTGCAGGGTTGACGCGATACCGGCGCGAGACGTGCTGGCGCGAGGCGGGAAGCCTCCGTGCCGGCGACCTCCTCGTGCTCAACGATCATCGCTCGCGCGCGGAATGGGGCGGCGTGGGCTCCTTCGAGGAAGGATTTCTGCTGGGCCTGCTCGTTGGCGACGGCACGCTCAAGAAGGAGGCGGCCGTGCTTTCGGTCTGGAAGCCGCCCCGGGTGGCCAATGGGCCCGCGGACGCGGTTGCAGACGGTGTCGAAGGTCTCATGGAGCGTGCCGAGAAAGCTGCCCGCACGCTCCCCCATCGTGCGGATTTTCGCGGCTGGTGCGAAGTCGCGGGCCGGTCTGAGTGGCGGCTCAAGCTCGCGGCCTTGAGGGATTTGGCCGGGGCGTTCGGAATGACGCCGGAGGACAAATGCATCGGACCTCTGGTTGAGCGCACGTCATCGGACTTTCATCGCGGCCTCTTGCGGGGCCTGTTCGACACGGACGGCTCCGTTCAGGGAAACCAGCTCAAGGGAGCGAGCGTACGCCTTGCGCAATCCTCGCTCGCGCATCTCGAGGCTGCGCAGCGGATGCTGCTGCGGCTCGGAATTGCATCGATGATCTACACCCACCGGCGCGGCGCCGGCGTCCGGAAACTTCCCGACGGCAAGGGCGGCGTCGCCATCTATCCTACGGCGCCTCAGCACGAGCTGGTGATCGCCGGCGACAATCTGGCCGTCTTTGCCGAACGTGTCGGCTTCTCGGACCGCGCTAAAGAGGGAAGGCTTGCGGCTATTCTGACCGGCTACGCACGCGCGCTCAACCGCGAGCGCTTCTGCGCGGAAGTGCTCTCGGTCGAGCCGGACGGAGAGGCTGACGTCTATGACGTGACGATTCCTGGCCGCAACGCCTTCGATGCCAACGGCCTCGTCGCCCACAACTGTGGCGAGCAGCCGCTGCCCCCCTACGGAGCCTGTCTTCTCGGCTCGATCAACCTCGCGCAGTTCGTCAATGAGCCGTTTGCGGCCAATGCGGCCATGGACATTGCGAAGGTCGAGGAGCGCGCGCGTATCGCCGTGCGCTTTCTCGACAACGTGATCGACATCTCGGACTACCCGTTGCCGGCGCAGCGCCACGAGGCCATTTCCAAGCGCCGCATCGGCCTCGGCGTGACCGGTCTCGCCGATGCGCTGATCATGTTGGGCGTGCGCTACGGCTCGCAGCGCGCCCAGACGCTTGCCGCGGAATGGATGGCCGCCATCGAGCGCGCCGCCTATTTGGCGAGCGCCGAGCTCGCCGCGGAGAAGGGCAGCTTCCCGCTCTATGATGCTGAGCAGTTCCTGTCGCGCCCCAACGTGCTGCGCCTCGACCCCGATGTCCGCGCCGCGCTGGCGCGCCATGGCATACGCAACGGCTGCCTGACCTCCATTGCGCCGACGGGCACCATCTCCCTGCTTGCCGGCAACGTCTCGAGCGGCATCGAGCCGGTGTTCGATTTCGAGTTCGACCGCGCGGTCCGCGGGCCGGACGGCACCGTGCGCCATCACACGGTGACCGATTACGCCTATCGCCTCTACCGCACGCGCTTCGGGCCCGAGGCGCCGCTGCCCGATACCTTCGTCACCGCCGCGCAGCTCTCCCCGCGCGCTCACCTCCAGATGCAGGCCGCTCTCCAGCGCCACGTCGACAGCTCGATCTCCAAGACCATCAACTGCCCGCCCGACATTGCCTTCGAGGCCTTCAAGGACGTCTATCTCGAGGCCTACGAGCTGGGTCTCAAGGGCTGCACCACGTTCCGGCCGAATGCGGTGACGGGCGCCGTGCTCACCGCCTCGCTGTCCAGTGCCGCACCGGGCGCGGACCAAGGCGCCGCCGTCGCCCCCCGCACGGGCCATCCCGCCGGCCCGCGACCGGCCGGCGTGCCGCCCGCTCAGGTCGCGTCCGCCGAGGCCGCACCGGACGACGGGGCCGCCGTTGTCTACATGGCCAAGCCGCTGGAGCGCGATCCGGCGCTTGCGGGCTTCACTTACAAGCTGAAGTGGCCGAGCAGCGATCACGCCATCTACGTCACCATCAACGACATCGAGCGCGACGGCCGCCGCCGGCCGTTCGAGATCTTCATCAACACCAAGAACCTGGAGCACTACGCCTGGACGGTAGCGCTGACGCGCATGATCAGCGCGGTGTTCCGGCGCGGCGGCGACGTCGCCTTCGTGGTCGAGGAGCTGAAGGCGGTATTCGACCCCCAGGGCGGGCACTGGGTTAACGGGCGCTACGTGCCGAGCTTGCTCGCCGCCATTGGCGAGGTGATCGAGGCCCACATGATGCGCACCGGTTTCCTGCAGCCGGCGGAGCGAACGGCCGGCGTACCTGAGGCGGGGCCCGAGGCCCGCGTTGCGTTTGAGGCCG
>DATLZB010000059.1:0-5538 GCA_035574175.1 Hyphomicrobiaceae bacterium | reverse complement strand
CTACCTCGCCAAGCCAGCCGATGCCGACGACGTGACCGACGCCCTCCTGGCACCGCCCGATGCCAAAGCGCCGCCACCGGAAAATCCAATGTCGGCTGACCGTGTGCGCTGGGAACACATTCAGCGGGTCTACGAGCTCTGCAATCGCAACGTCTCGGAGACCGCGCGCCGCCTCAACATGCATCGGCGCACCCTGCAGCGCATCCTGGCCAAGCGTGCTCCCAAGTAGCGACCCGGTGTCCCGAACGTCGCCTCCCCGCCTACTCGATCATCCGTTCCATCGCGATCTCCGGGTCCGCGGCCAGCATGAGCCGCCCAGCGGCCGCACGGGCAAACAGCAGTGCGATAGCCTTCCGGCGGGCACTGGCCAGCCGATGGCCCACCGTGTCGCGAAGGATGGCACCGCCATGGCGGTCGGCGACGATGAGCCCGACCTCTTGCGGGATCAGCTCGTTGGGAAAACTCGGGTCCACTGCAAACAGCAACCTATCGCAATAATCCGCATACTCCCTCCATTTGTGATCGGCTCTAAAGTCGGCGACGCACGACTTGATCTCCACAATCCAGATGTCGCCCTTGGCCGACAGTCCGACCACATCCGCCCGCCGCCCGTTCGGCAGGCTGAGCTCGCCCACGGTCACGAAGCCCAAAGTCCACAGCAGCCGGCAGACGCCCCGAGCGATCTCCACGGTCGGCCGCGACCGTCGCCCGTCAAGAACCGGCACGACGGCGTCATTAACCTGTGTCATGCTCCGGCCCTCCTTTTGCCGGGTCGAGATCGCGCCCTTTTCGTTTGCCATCCCCTGCCCTAGGCTACAGTCGAAAGACCGACGAGGAAGCGCCTAACATGTTCTTCAAACGTGCCCGCCAGGACAAGGCCGAACCACAAAACGGGACTGGACAAATGGTCCTGGCGAACGGCCATGGCGCGTTGAAGCCGAACGAGCTGCGCCGGCTCGTTGACGCCAAATCGCTGGGGTTTCGTACCACTGAAGAGCTCGAACCGATCTCCGGCCTGATCGGCCAGGATCGGGCGCTGCGCGCCATCGAGTTTGGCGCCAACATGAAGAGCCATGATTTCAACATGTTCGTGCTGGGTCCCCCGGCCTCCGGCAAGACGACGGCGGTGACCGCCTACCTGAGCAAGAAGGCGCGCGAGCTGCCGCCCCCGTCCGACTGGGTCTATGTGAACAACTTCGAGAATTTCAATCGCCCCCGAGCACTGCGGCTGCCGACCGGGCGGGCCAAGGCGCTTGCCGCCAGCATGGTTGCGGCCATCGACGAACTGCGCACTTCCGTTCCCACCATGTTCGAGAGCGAGGACTATCAGGCTCGCCGTCGCGCCATCGAGGAGGAGTTCCGCTCCAGTAACGAGGAAGCGCTGGAAGCGTTAAACCGCAAGGCTCAGGCGCAGAACATCGCCATCCTGCGCACGCCCATGGGCTTCGCCATGGCTCCGATGCACGAGGGTAAAGTGGTGAAGCCCGAGGTGTTCAACGCCCTTCCTGAGGACATGCGCAAGAGCGTCGAGGCAAAGATCGAGGCGCTCCAAAAGGAACTCGAGTCCATTCTCGAGAAGGTGCCGAAGTCTGACAAGCAGCGTCGCGCCAAGCTCCGGGTTCTCAACGAGGAGTTCGCGGAGCGGGCAGTCACCGAAGCACTCGACGACACCAAAGCCGCTTTCCGCGACGTTCCCGAAGCTGTGAGCTACCTGGAAGCGGCACACCGCGACCTTGTCCGCAACATCGGCATTTTTCTCGCTTCGAGCGGCGAGGAGAACGAGATCGTCAAGCCGCCTGCCGACAGCTCGCGCGATCCGCGCTTCCGCCGCTACATGGTCAACGTGCTGGTGGCCAACGGCACCGAGCCGGCCGGCGCCCCCATCATCGAGGAGATCAATCCGACCTACGGCAATCTCATCGGGCGCACCGAACACATTGCCCAGATGGGAGCGCTGCTCACTGATTTCCTGCTGATCAAGCCAGGGGCACTGCACCGCGCCAACGGCGGCTACCTTCTGCTCGATGCCCGCAAGCTGTTGCTGTCACCGTTTGCCTGGGAGGCTCTCAAACGCACCATCAAGGCCCGGGAGATTCGCATTGAACAGCCGGCCGAAACCCTGGGCCTCATATCGACGCAAACGCTTGACCCCGAACCGATCCCCCTGGACGTCAAGGTCGTGCTCTTTGGCGACCGCGAGCTTTACTACCTGCTTGCCGCTTATGACCCGGACTTTCCGGGATTATTCAAGGTACAGGCCGACTTCGACGAAACCATCGAGCGCTCTGAGGAGAATTACAATGCTTATGCGCGCGTGATCGCTTCGATTGCCAAGACGCACAATTTGAAGCCGCTCGACGCCGGGGCCGTTGCTCTGGTCATTGAGGAAGGCGCCCGCTTGGCGGAGGACAGAGAAAAGCTCTCAATCCAGATCGGCCGCATCTCCGATCTTGTGCGCGAGGCGGACTACTGGTCTTCGAAGGCAAACCGCAAGATCACCACGCGGGAGGACATTGCCCGGGCCATCGAGGAGCACATCCAGCGCTCCGACCGTCTCAGGGACCGCTCCAACGAGACCATCGGGCGCCACATCGTCTTCATCGACACGGAAGGGGAGAAGGTTGGCCAGATCAATGGCCTGTCCGTAATTCAGCTCGGCTCGTTCGCGTTTGGCCGGCCCAGCCGCATAACGGCGCGTGTGCGTATGGGCCAAGGCCGTGTCACCGACATCGAACGGGAGGTGAAGCTCGGCGGACCGCTGCACTCCAAGGGCGTCATGATTCTCTGGGGTTTCCTCGCCGGCCGTTATGCGGAGAATGTGCCGCTGGCACTCGCCGCCACATTGGTTTTCGAGCAGTCATACAGCGGCGTCGACGGAGACAGCGCCTCCTCCACCGAACTTTATGCGCTGCTGTCGGCGTTGGCTGACGTCGGCATCAAGCAGTCCATCGCCGTAACCGGCTCCGTCAACCAGCACGGCGACGTGCAGCCCATAGGCGGTGTCAACGAAAAGATCGAAGGCTTCTTCGACATCTGCAAGGCGCGCGGTCTCAACGGTAAGCACGGCGTGATGATCCCCAAAGCAAACGTACAACATCTGATGCTGCGCGAGGACGTTGTCGAGGCCGTGCGCCAGGGCAAGTTCAACGTCTATGCCGTCGAACACGTGGACGAGGGCATCGAGATTTTGACCGGTATCAAGGCCGGTAAGCGCGGACCTGACGGCCGGTTTGAGCCCGGCACGATCAACGCCTTGGTCGAAGACAAGCTCAATGCATTCGCCGAGCGCGCCAGATCTTTTGGCCGGCAGAACGGAGCAGGTTCGGGCAGCGGGAGCACAGTGTCATGATTGCGCACGTTGCGGAAGCAGGGGAGGCGCGCGGCCGCGTTGTCCTGCAGTTGGCCACCGGTCGGCCGAGTGCGATCGCCATCGACGCCGCCATTCGCCTCGCTCAAGCCTTTCAATCCGAGATCGAAAGCCTGTTCGTCGAGGACGAGCAGCTCATTGAGCTGTCGGGCTTCCCCTTTGCTCGCGAAATTTCGTTTTCAGGGCGCTCGATGCGCACCTTATCGACCAGCGACATAGAGCGCGACATGCGCTTCGTCTTCTCGGAGGTCCGCCGCCGGATAGAGGCGCGCGCCCGCCAGGCCGAAGTGCCTCTGCGCCAGACGGTAGTGCGCGGCGAGCCCATCAAGGCACTGGCCGCGGCCTGCGCCGAGTGCGGGCCGTGGAATGTGGTCGCCCTCGCCGAGCCCTTCACCTCGCCCGCATGCCCGCCCCTGCGGCAACTGTTCGAGGCCGTCTCCGGCACCACCGGCCTCATCTTGGTGGGCCCTGCGGCGCGGCGTACCGACGGCCCCATCGTGGTGGCCGTTGAGGACACCGACCGGCTCTCGGGAATGCTGCGGGCGGCCGAGCGCTTGGCCCGCGTTGACGAAGCCGAGATCATCGTGTGGCTGGTTGCTGACGACAACAGCGCGCTCGCCACTATGGAAGGCCAGACGCGTCTGCTGCTTGCCGGTCGCAACGATGTCCGCCTCGAGCTGACCGACATCGGCCACCTTACGCCGGCGGCCATTTCGGAGCTTTTGCGGCGGTTGAGAGCGGGCTTCATCGTTGCCCAATTCAGCGGAGTGGTGGTGCCGGGAGAAGGCGACCTCAGGCCCCTCTCGGCTGGCCTTGAGTGTCCGCTCCTCCTGGTGCGTTGACGCATTGGAGACGATCGGCCATCGAGGTCCACCGAAGGTGATCGGAAGAATCCGAAACTTCGAGATCATGGGCACACAGATCGGGCGCGACGTCGCGTCGGGCAAGTCGCCCCCGTACGACGGCCCCCCTCACCGGGAGGATGGTAGCTGGCGCGCCGTGATCGACGCCATGAGCGATCCGGCAGTCGCGCTGGATGCCGGCAGCATCGTGGTGCACCACAATCCGGCTGCGGCGGATCTTTTCCCGCGCGTCCGCGTTGGCCAGCCGGTCAGCCATTTGAGCCGTAGTCCGGAGCTCCTCGGAGCCGTCGATCGCGCTCGCAGCTCGGACGAACGTATCGTGGTCCAGCTTGAGGATCGCGTACCGGTCGAGAGGCGCATTTCCGCCATCCTCACCAGACTTGAGCTACCTCCGCACACCGCCGGCCGACCGGTTCTGCTCATCGTGTTCCGCGACATCTCCGACCAGGAAAAGCTCGCCCGCATGCGGGCCGATTTTATTGCCAACGCCAGTCATGAACTCCGCACCCCGCTTGCCTCCCTGCGCGGCTTCGTCGAGACCCTGCAGGGCCCCGCGCGCGACGATCCGGCCTCACGCGAGCGCTTCCTCGCCATTATGGCGACGCAGGCAGCACGCATGACCCAGCTCATCGACGACTTGCTGACGCTCAGTCGGGTGGAGATGCGCGTGCATGTCCCTCCACGCGGCATCGTCGAACTCAACGACGTTGTCGGCTTCGTGGTCCAGATGCTGGAGACTACCGCGCAGGCGATGGGCACCTCGCTGCAGGTCGAGGGTCTTGACGGTCCTGCCGAAGTGCGCGGCGATCGCGACGAGCTGGTCCAGGTCTTCCACAACCTCGTGCACAACGCCATCAAATATGGCCGCGTCGGCGGACGAGTCTGGGTGCGCATCTCGCGCGAGCCGGCGCGGATGGGCCATCCCTCCCGCATCGCGGTCGCCGTGATCGATGATGGGCCCGGCATCGCCGAGGTGCATCTGCCGCGGCTCACCGAGCGCTTCTACCGGGTCAATGTCGCTCAAAGCCGTGAGAAGGGCGGCACCGGCCTCGGGCTGGCGATTGCCAAGAACATCGTCAACCGCCATCGCGGCGAGCTCAAGATCGCCTCGAAACTGGGCGAGGGCTCGACTTTTACCGTTATCCTCGACGAGCTTTCCGGTGGTCACGCGCCCTGAACGAAATAGCACGCCATATCAACAACCTACGCTGTCATCATTCTATTGCCTGCGTGGAGTACCAAGGCCGTGGCGCCTTGGGGCGTCAGCTGCGGGAGCGGCCCGAGGGCGTTGCAGCTTCCACGACTCCA
>DATLZB010000058.1:0-8010 GCA_035574175.1 Hyphomicrobiaceae bacterium | reverse complement strand
CAAGGAGGTGCTCGACGCCTTCATCGAGCGGGATACCGACCGGGCGCTGAAGGTCTGGTACAAGGACGAGGAGATCGACGCCATGTACAACTCGATCTTCCGCGAATTGCTGACCTATATGATGGAGGACCCGCGCAATATCGGGCTCTGCACTCATCTCCTGTTCGGCGCCAAGAATATCGAGCGCATTGGCGATCATGCCACCAATATCGCCGAGACGGTCTACTACCTGGTGAACGGCACCGCCATTACCGATCAGAGGCCGAAGGGCGACACGACCAGCACGACCCCGGTCGCGCTAAAGCGGTCGGCGGGCTAACGCATGCTTGAGGCGAACGCCATGAGTCCTGGAGCCAAAGTTCTGGTGGTCGAGGACGAGGAGCCGTTGGCTCTTCTCCTGCGCTACAATCTCGAGGCGGAAGGCTACACCGTCGAGGTGGTGCATCGCGGCGACGAAGCCGAAATGGCCATTGCCGAAAATTCGCCCGATCTCATCGTCCTTGATTGGATGCTGCCAGGCATCTCCGGACTCGAATTGTGCCGGCGGCTCAGAACCGGCAAGGACAGCCGCAACATCCCCATCATTCTGCTCACGGCGCGGAGCGAAGAGAGCGACCGCATCAGGGGCCTCACCACCGGCGCCGACGATTATGTGGTGAAGCCCTTCTCCTTGCCCGAGCTGATGGCGCGCGTGCGGGCGATTCTGCGGCGCACCAATCCCGAGCGGATCGCCTCCGTGCTCAGCGTCGGCGATATCGAGCTCGACCGCGAGTCGCATCGGGTGACGCGCAACGGGAGGCTCGTGCATCTCGGCCCGACCGAGTTCCGCCTGCTCGAATTCCTGATGCAGAGCCCGGGCCGGGTGTTCAGCCGCGCGCAATTGCTCGACGGCGTGTGGGGCCGCAACGTCTATGTCGACGAGCGCACCGTCGATGTGCATATCGGGCGTTTGCGCAAGGCGATGATGCGCGGCCAGGAGTCGGATCCGGTGCGCACCGTGCGCGGGGCGGGCTACGCCTTCTCCGACAAGCTGGAAGAGACCGCCTGACGGCGGCGAGATCGGCCCGAGCGTTGTCTCTCGGTAACAACTACTTTGGGACACAGCGCCCGGCCGTCAGTCTTGCGGCACGCCGTTCCCGGAGAGATCGCACAACTTTTACGGTCATTGTGTTTTTGATCTCCATCATCGCATAGTCGCAACCGCCGCTCGCGCGGAAGCGAATGAGCGAAATTCACGAAAATCGCCGCGGTTATATTTGCCGCACATTCACCGCATGTCGCGTCTGCGGTAGGCGTGAAATCGTCCGCATGCTTCATTTGTCCGCCCCCGATTGGGTTTGGTTCGCGCGCGGCCGCAGGGCAAGCCATATCGGGAGTCTACAATGAAGGCGGGACATGGCTCTCTTATTCTTCAGCGCTGCAAGCGGAAACAGCGGCGTCGAGCTGTGGGTGACGGACGGCACGGTCGCGGGCACCCAGCTTCTCAAGGACATCAATCCCAACGGCGACTCCTTCCCGGGGGAGTTTACGCTTTTCAACAACAAGCTCGTCTTTCAAGCCGACGATGGCACGCATGGCGTCGAGCTGTGGGTGACGGACGGCACGCCGGAAGGCACCAAGCTTCTGGCGGACATCAATCCAGGCTTTGGGAATGCCAATCCACGAGACTTCGTGCAGCTCGGCGACAAGCTGATCTTCCAGGCCACGACCGAGACGAACGGCATCGAGCTGTGGGTGACGGACGGCACGGAGGCGGGCACTCAGCTCCTCAAGGACATCAATCCAGGCGAGGGCGACAGCTCGTTTCCGGAGGAGCTTGCGTTTCTCAGCAACAGCAACGGCGATAAAATAATCTTCCGCGCGACGGATGCAGATCACGGCGCAGAGCTTTGGGTCACGGACGGCACGCCTGGGGGGACCGCTCTGCTGCAAGACATCTTTTCCGGCATCGAGGGTTCTTCTCCGGCCGGATTCACGCTTCTTTCAACGGCGTCTGGCGATCGGCTGGTGTTCAGTGCAAATGATGGGACTTCAGGCATCGAACTTTATGTGACGGACGGCACGCCCGGGGGCACGCAGCTTATCAAGGACATCAATACGACCGGCAGCAATGACTCGCTGCCAGAGGGATTCACTCCACTCGGCGACAAGGTGATCTTCAGCGCCGACGATGGAAGCACGGGCATCGAGCTTTGGATTACGGACGGCACGGACGACGGCACACTCCGCCTGGCAGACATCAATCCCAACGGAGACTCGAACCCTCAGGGATTTACCCTTCTTAACGGCACACTGATCTTCAGCGCCAATGACGGAACGACGGGCTTTGAGCTTTGGGTGACGGACGGGACGAGCACGCAGCTTGTCAAAGATATCAATACCGGCGGCGATTCCAACCCCCAAGGATTCGTCAAGTTCGGCACCAACAAACTGCTCTTCACCGCCGACGATGGGAGCGGTGTCGCGCTGTGGGAGACGGACGGCACCGCAGCCGGCACCATCCGCTGGGATATCGGCGTCTCCAACCCGCAAGGATTTGTCGTCCTCGGCAATAACGTCATCTTCACCGTAGACGACGGTCTGGGCGGCGTCGAGCTTTGGGTGACCGACGGCACGCAAGCTGGCACCGCGCCCCTGAAAGACTTCGCCGGCGGAGGCGGAGGCGGCGGCGGCTCCTCCGGTCCGGTGGGCTTCACCCCGCTCGACGGCGCGGCGCCGATCCTGACCTGGCAAGGCGACGACGCAGCCTACAATGACGGCACTAACTGGAATCTCGGTTCGGCTCCGGTCAGCAACAAGGCGGCCTTCTTCGACGGCACGGCCACCGCTTTCTCGCTGACCATCTCCGCCGACACCACGGCCGGAAGCTGGATTTTCAACTCCGGCGACTACGACTTCACGATCGAATCCGGCGTCACCGTGACTCTCGATCGCGGCGGCATCGCCGTCAATGGGGGCAGCGTCATCATCACCAATGACGGCACCTTCAATTTCGCCGGCAACAGCACCGCGGGCAAGGCGCAGCTCGTTAACAATGGCATCGTCGACTTTTCGCAGTCGGCCGGCCCGGGTGACAACAACAAGATCAGCACCGGGTCGATTGAAGGCGCCGGCAACTTTGTTCTCGGCGCCAATCAGTTGACCGTCGGCGACAATGGCCTCGATACGGAAGTCAGCGGCACCATAAGCGGCACCGGCGGGTCTCTGGTCAAAATCGGCGCGGGCACGCTGACGCTGAGCGGCGCGTGCGACTATACTGGCGGGACGATCGTCAGCGATGGCGTGCTCAAGCTGGGCAATGGCGGAACCTCGGGCTCGATTCTCGGCAATGTCGCGGTCAGCGCCGGGGCGACATTTGCCTTCGATCGAGCCGACGCCTTCACCTTTTCGGGACTGATCTCCGGCGCGGGCGATGTCGAGAAGATGGGCAGCGGCATGCTGGTGCTGAACCGCGCCAATGCCTATACCGGCAACACGGTACTGAGCGAGGGCACGCTGATGCTCACCGCCAAGGGGGCGGCCGGAACCGGGCATATCGATTTCGAAAACGGGTCGCAAGCGCTCAAGCTCGCCAAAGCGGCGGTCCCCAAGGCAGGGAAGATTTTCAAATTCGCCAACGTCATCGACGATTTCGGCGCGGGCGACGTGATTTCGCTACAGGGCTTCAAGTTCATCAAGGGCCACACCACAGCGAAATATAACGCGAAAACGCATGTCCTTACCGTCACCAACGGCAAGATGACGGACAGGCTGACGCTCATCGATCCCGAAGGCTTCAAATTCAAGGTTGCCAAGGACGGGAACGGCACCAAGATCATGCTCAAACTGCCGGCGCCGGTGAGCGCCGCCCAAGCCGCTCACGTCGGCGACGACATTTCGCCCGATTTGCGCGGCGCCCATCACGGCATGCATCTCTGGGACGATTTCCTCGTCTGAATTCGGAAAACTAAAAATAAGAGGCGCCCGCGCGGGCGCCTCTTGCCGCTTTTGCCTGCCGCATCCCCCGGCGTCTAGCCGCTGGCGAGCCTCTTCTCGCGCCGCCGCATCTGCACCGGCTGATAGGCCATGCGCGCGTGATGTTCGCAATAAGGGAGCGTGCCGCAACGTTTGCGGCCGCAGAAATGAAACTCGGGATCGCTAGGATCGCCGATCGGCCAGCGGCACATCGACTCCTTCAAAGTCATGATGCTCGCCCGCTCGGCAAGCGGGATGACCAGCTCCTCGAGCGGCTGAGGTTCCGGATCGGCCTCGAGCGCATATTGCGGCTTGAGCGCCGTTGCGCCGCGCGTTCCGAACAGGAGCGATTGTGCGCGCGGTGCGCGCGGCACATGCGTGCGCCGCGGTCTCGGACTCGATGCGCGCGAGCTTGGCGCGCGGCCCGACAGTCCAAGACGATGCACCTTGCCGATGACCGCGTTCCGCGTCACCGCGCCCAAACGCGCGGCGATCTGGCTCGCACTCAGTCCCTCGGCCCAAAGTTTCTTAAGCAGTTCGACCCTCTCGTCGGTCCAAGCCATGGTTTGGCCTCCTCGATTTGGACTCAGAATCCCCCCGTCTGCCTGGAGACGGCGTTTCGAAACTCGGATTTACTGGTGAGATCGACCGCCCGGGCGCAACGCAGCACCCACGACATCTTGTAGCCGAGCGGTTATACGCTACGATATCCGGCAGACTCCGGCAAGCGTCCGCCACGCTTGTCCTCTCCGTTTTCCACCGGAACAGCCTCAAGTCTGCCATTTCTTTTGCGAGAACACAAATTGTAGCGTGGATGGAAACGTGGACGAACGTTGGATAAGCCCGCCATGTGCCCTGATTGACACGCCGCACCCGGAGACCTAATGCTCTGAGAATGCTCGCTGCCGCCACCCGGCGGCAGTTTTTGTTTCAGGACAGCGAAACGTCCATGTCGGCCCTTCTTCCGACTTATGCCCGCAGCGGACTTTCCTTCACGCGCGGCGAGGGCGCCTATCTCTTCACCGAGGAGGACGAGCGCTATCTCGATTTCGCCAGCGGCGTGGCGGTCACGGCGCTCGGACACGCGCATCCGCATCTCGTCAAGGCGCTGACCGAGCAGGCGAAACGGCTGTGGCACGTCTCCAATCTCTACCGTATCCCTGAGCAAGAGCGTCTCGCCGAGCGGCTTTGCGATGCCAGTTTCGCCGATATGGCGTTCTTCGCCAATTCCGGCGCGGAAGCGGTCGAATGCGCGCTCAAGGCGGCGCGTCGCTATCACTTTAAGAACGGAGCGCCCGAACGCTACCGTTTCGTCACCTTCGAAGGAGCCTTTCACGGCCGCACGCTCGCGACCATTGCCGCGGGAGGCCAGACCAAGCATTTGGAGGGATTCGGGCCTCCGGTCGACGGCTTCGACCGGGTGGCTGGCTTCGATATCGATGCGGTCGAGGCCGCAATCGGAGAGGAGACCGCCGGGATCCTGATCGAGCCGATCATGGGCGAGGGCGGCATGAGGGAAGTATCCCCGCGCTTCCTGCAAGATTTGCGGGCGCTCGCCGATGAGAAGGGCATTCTGCTTCTGCTCGACGAAGTCCAGACCGGCATGGGCCGCACCGGGCGGCTGTTCGCGCATGAGTGGGCTGGAGTTACGCCGGACATCATGGCGATCGCCAAGGGGCTCGGCGGCGGCTTTCCCGTCGGCGCTTGCCTTGCCACGGAAGCGGTCGGCTCGGCCATGACTGCGGGGAGCCACGGCTCGACCTTCGGTGGCAATCCGCTGGCCATGGCGGCAGGCAACGCCGTGCTCGACGTCATGCTCGAGGATGGCTTTCTCGATCATGTCGCAAAGATGGGGTTACGGTTGAAGCAGCGGCTGGCCGCGCTCAAGGAAGAGCACAGCGAGATCGTGGAGGAGGTGCGGGGCCAGGGGCTGATGCTGGGGTTGAAATGCAAGCTGCCGAACCAGAAGCTGATCGAGGCGCTTCGCGCCGAGAAGATGCTCACGGTTCAGGCCGGCGACAATGTAGTGCGCCTTCTTCCCCCGCTCATTGTCGGGGAGGAGGAGATCGATCTGGCCACGGCCAAGCTCGATGCCGCTTGTGCTGCGCTGAAGGCAAACGCGCTTGCGGGCGCCTGAGGTTACGGATCGGCAACTCATGGCGCCAAGGCACTTCCTCGACATCGACGCGCTGGACCGCAAGACGCTGCGCGGCATTCTCGACACGGCCGCGGTCATGAAGCGCAAGGGCCGTGTGCCGAAAAGCCTGAGACTGAAGCGCGGCGCCGTGCTCGCCATGATCTTCGAGAAGCCTTCGACTCGTACGCGCGTGTCCTTCGAGGTGGCGATCAATCAACTCGGAGGCAGCGCGATCGTGCTCAACCCGCAAGACATGCAGCTCGGTCGCGGCGAGACGCTCGGCGATACGGCGCGGGTGCTGTCGCGTTATGTCGACGCCATCATGCTGCGCACGGGTCCGCACGAGACGCTGACCGAACTTGCCGCGCATGCGAGCGTGCCGGTGATCAACGGACTGACCTGCCGGTCGCATCCCTGCCAGGTGATGGCTGACGTGATGACGTTCGAAGAGTTGAAAGGCCCCATTCAAGGCCGCACAATCGCCTGGATTGGCGACGCCAATAATGTCGCCACCTCCTGGGTGCATGCGGCGGCGCGGTTCGGGTGCAGGCTTCGAATCGCCTCGCCCAAGGCCTATCGGCCGTCGCCCGCGCTTCTAGATTGGGCGCGCGGCGAGGGCGCCGATATCGAGGTGGTGGACGACCCGGTGGAGGCGGCGCGCGGATCCGACTGCGTGCTGACCGATGTCTGGGTGTCGATGGGCGACAACGACGAGAAGAAGCGAATGGAAGCGCTGCGTCCGTTTCAAGTCGACGCCAAGCTATTGGCGGAAGCCAAGCGAGACGCCATCTTTATGCATTGCCTTCCGGCGCATCGCGGCGACGAGGTCACCGCCGAGGTGATCGACGGACCGCAATCGGCGGTCTGGGACGAGGCCGAGAACCGGCTGCATGTGCAGAAGGCGATTCTCTCCTGGTGCCTCGGCGACAGTGCGGTCGCCAAGCGCCGCAGTGCCGATAAGCGCGAGCCAGGACGGGCGTTGCGCGGAGCCAAGACATGACCGAACAGGCCGCGGAAGCGCGGGTCGAACTCCGAATTCCCGAAGACGATCTCATCCTGCCGTTCCAGGCGGAGCACGCCGATGTCTCGGGGCGGCTGGTGAAGCTCGGTCCGGTGGCCGACACGATTCTGTCGCGTCATGCTTATCCGGAGCCGGTGTCGCAGCTTCTTGGCGAGGCGGTGGCGCTCACGGCGCTGCTGGGGGCAGCGCTAAAATTCGAGGGCAAGTTCATCCTGCAAGCGGCAAGCGACGGCGCGGTCGATCTGCTGGTTGCTGACTATCAGGTGCCGGGCAGCTTGCGCGCTTATGCGCGCTTTTCGACGGAACAGCTTACCGCGCTTCCCGCTCACGCGGGGCTCCTCGGCCAAGGTCATCTCGCCATGACTATCGATCGCGGCGCCGATACCGAGCGCTATCAGGGTGTGGTGCCGCTCGAGGGCGGGAGCCTGGCCGACGCGGCGGACACCTATTTCCGCCAGTCGGAGCAGCTTCCCACCTTTATCAGGCTGGCGGTGGCACGGCATTATCGCGCCGGTGGTGGAGGCACACAGAACTGGGCTTGGCGCGCCGGCGGGCTGCTCGTGCAGAAACTCACGCGCGAGGGCGGCCGTAAAGGCACGCGCGCGTCGGCCTTCATCGAAGAGGATTGGACCCGCGCCAAGATGCTGGCCGAGACGGTCGAGGATCATGAGCTGCTCGATCCGCTTCTGCCTGCCGACCGGTTGCTCTATCGGTTGTTTCACGAGGAGCAGGTGCGCGCCTTCCGCGCCATCCCGCTGAAAAGCTATTGCAGCTGTTCGCAAGCGCGGGTCGAGGAATTGCTGCGGCGCTTCTCGGCGGAGGATCTTGCGGCCATGGTGGTCGACGGCGAGGTGTGGGTGACGTGCGAGTTCTGCAACAGCCGTTACCGCTTCGACCC
>DATLZB010000057.1:0-3512 GCA_035574175.1 Hyphomicrobiaceae bacterium | reverse complement strand
CCGAGACCCGCTTTCTCGTTGCGCCGGACCCCGCAACCGGCGTGATGCGGGGCGGGTCTCCAATTTCAGGCCAGGGGGTCAGGGAGAACCGAGCCGGTGTCGTCGTTTGGAAGGACGAGCACTCCCCTTCGGCTCACGGGGTGGTGCTGGTCTTGATGACGCGCCAAGCGTCGCCTTTGGAAGCGACGGGCGTGCGAGTCGGTGCGCAGGAGGCGGGCGCCAGCAGTAGTCCGCGACCGTAGATCTGGTCGCGTCCGGCGGGACCCAAGTCCTTGGTCTCAAGGCGTTCGAGAAGGGCTTCCTTTCTGGTGAGCCCCTGACCGGCAAGCGTGGCCACGATGGCCGTGACGTAAGGAGCTGCGAAGGATGTTCCCGAGACGTAGTCCTGCCTGTCCTTAGCGAGCGCGGTCCAGATGCGCACCCCGGGAGCCGCCACGTCAATGTAGTTGCCCCGGTTGGCGTAGGGGTAGCCGTTCAGATGCTTATTGACGGCGGTAACCGCAATGACGGGGGGGTATGCCGCAGGATACGCCGGGGGGGCCGTTGGCCCGCCATTACCGGCGGCAGCGACGAAGATGACACCCTTTTCGCTCAGCTTGGAGATGACCTTCTCGACGGTGGGATCGCGGGGGCCGGACAGGCTCATGTTGATGATCTGCACGTCGAAGGCCATCATCAGATCGAGGGCCTTGAGCACGCTCGCCGTGTCGGAGACCGGTGAGCCGTCCTGATCGGCGACAAAGGTGTCGGCGACGAAATACTTGGCATCGGGAATCAGTCCCGGGGCGTCGCCGTGCGATGTGCCGGCGAGCAACGTCAGCACACCGTTGCCATGCCAGCTGGCCGCCTTCTGGTGTCCGGTGGCCGCGGCGGTGGCGTAGCTCACGTTTTCGCGTCCGCTGAACAGCGCGGAGTCGAAGGCCGTGTCGATCACGCCAATCCTTACTCCTCTCGCGCAGGTGGCAAGCGCCGGACGCCAGTTGATGGCGGCAGCGCCGTAGCAGCGGTCGGTCCCGCATGAGTCCGATGCGGCGGGCGGACTCGGGTGGCCATGTGGGCCGAGGTCCCCATCGCCGCCGATGTTGGGTAGATACTGCCGATAGGTGCGGTTGAATTCGAAGCGGTCGTTGGGCAGCTCCCGCTTGAGCCACGCACGGGCCTGTGCTGCGTCCCAGCCCGGCGGAGCCTCGATGCGGTCCATGCGGAAGCCGAGATGGGAAAGATCGACGGACTCGCTCGTCCTGAATCCGCCGGCAATGAGCCTGTCCATGGATTGCGGCCCCACGTTGATGGCCAGCAGCTCGCGCTTGTTCAGGATGGGCAGCGGCGCCGATGGGAGGGCCGGGAGTGCGTTGCGCGCCCGCGGTTTCGGCTCCGGCGTGCTGGCCGGCTTCTGCTGCGCAGGGGGTGGGCTTGCGGTGGTCGGGGTGTTGCCGTTCGAGGGCGAGGGTGGAGGGGGCGTTTCAGGCGGCAGCACGCGCATCGGATTGCCCTGCCGCCGGCCCTCGCCCAGTCGGATCACCGACGTGCTGTCGGCCCACTGCGTCTGGGGCTGGCTCTTGCTGATCCAACGGGAGATCAAATCGGCGATGGTCGCCGGCGGTGGCTCGTCTGCATTCTTCGCCGTTCTGCCTCCGCGGCGGTTTGGGCTCTCATCCCCATCATCTCCGTCGTTGGCGGCTTCCTTCTCATCGTCGCCCTCGTTTCGGTCGTCCCTGTTGTTCTTGTCGCCACGACCACCCTTATCGTTGTTGGAGTTCGCGGTGTCCTTCCTGTCGTCGTTGCGATCATCGGATCGGTCGTCCCGGTCCCGCTGATCGTTACGGCTCGACTGGCTGGTCTGGCGTGCCTGCTGAGCGGCCCGCGCAGCCGCCTGAGCTGCTCGCTCGGCTGCTCGCCGCGCCTCCCTGGCGGCGCGCTCTGCCGCTCGACGTGCCTCGTGGGCGGCCTCCTCCGCCCGGCGGCGTGCTTCGTCCGCGTTGCGGTCGCGGCCGGCATTGGCCGGTCCGATCAGCAGTTGCTGGTTAAGAAATTGGACGATTTCCAACGGCAACACGGCGAGGACAAGCGCGAGACCGCACAGCAACACGCCGGCACCAACCGACAGCGGCCGTCGCACGATCCACCGTGCCCGTCTCCACCCGCCGGCGCGCCGGCTGCGGTCGTCCTCACCCATGGTGCCCCGCACTGCCCTTAAAACGCGCACGCCCACTTCATTTAGCGACGGAATATCAGCAATTCTGGGGCACGCGCCGACCGACGACCTCCCCTCCCACGGCCGCAGAAAATGCTAACGCGGAGCGATCTTCCGGGTCTAGGGCCCAGCCCGGCGAATCTGTCGTTGTGGGGTAACAGTAAAGAGACAATCGTACCTTCTGTGGATTATTTCATCGCTTTGAACCGAACGCCTTATCACCCGTGCCGTGCAAGCTTGTTCGGCCGCTCGGCCCTTGCGCCGGGGCTGGGCGGTGTGATGAGCTGCAAAGACCCTGTTCTGCGAGGGCTTCGATGAAAATTGCTGTCATCCAGATGAACTCGGTGAGCGACAAGGCGGCAAACATCGCGCAAGCCCGTTCGCTCATAGAGCAGGCGGTGGACACGGAAGGACCCGACTGGATCTGCCTGCCCGAGCATTGGAACTGGGCGGGGGGCAGCGCGGCCGAGAAGTACCAGGCCGCGGATTCGTTCCCCGACGGGCCGGCTTACCAGGCGGCGCAGGCTCTTGCGGCAAAGCACAAGGTTTGGCTGCACGCAGGCTCGCTGCTTGAGCGGTCGGGCACGCCGGGCAAGGTGCACAACACCAGCGTCGTGTTCGATCGCTCCGGGCGTGAGGTGGCCCGGTACCGCAAGATCCATCTGTTCGACGTCACCACCCCGGGCGGGGAGGTGTATAAGGAGTCCGACAGCGTGATCGCCGGCCGGGAGGTCGTCACCTACGCTTGCGAGGGCCTGACGGTGGGCTGCGCCATCTGCTACGACCTGCGCTTTCCCGAGCTTTTTCAAGCGCTCGCCCAGCGCGGGGCGGAGCTCATCGCGCTGCCCTCAGCCTTTACACTACAGACCGGCAAGGACCACTGGGAGGTGCTGTGCCGGGCGCGGGCAATCGAGACGGAAACCTATTTCGCGGCGCCGGGTCAAACAGGCTTCTACATGGCGCCGCGGGGCGAGCGCCGCTTCACCTATGGTCATTCCCTAGTGGTCGACCCATGGGGGCACGTCATTGCCAAGGTCTCGGACGGCATCGGTTTCGCCACCGCGCGCCTCGACAAGGCCTTCCTCGTCAAATGTCGGGAGCAGATCCCACTGGCCCAGCACAAGGTGATCGGGAAGGCGGGTGCCTAAAGCATCACAGCGTCCAAATGCTGTTGACCCCGATGGAGGCTGTGTATATGTTCCGCCAACTCTCACGGTAGGTCGTAGGACGCTTTCTGCGCAACTGATGCGGCGCCGGTTCGCCTAAACGCTACCGTCCCTAAGCAGAGCAAAACTTCGAGCCAAGATCTGGAGCGCCC
>DATLZB010000056.1:0-12247 GCA_035574175.1 Hyphomicrobiaceae bacterium | reverse complement strand
CCCCGCCGGCGAGCCCATATCCATAAACACCGGAACCGGCCCTATTTCGGGCACGTTTCTTGGACTTGACGAGACGGGCGCGCTGCTGCTGCGCGACGATGCGGGGGACGAGCAAAGGTTCACGTTCGGCGATGTCAGCCTGATCGGCGAGGAGCGCTGGAACGCATGACCGATCCTCAAGCGCGAGCCGGTCGTGGCATGGAGCAGGAAGAGCTTGTTTTTGTCGCGCTCGGCGGCCTCGGCGAGATCGGCATGAACGTGTACCTCTACGGGCTGGGGCCGCCCGACAGCCGGCGCTGGCTGATGGTCGATCTCGGCATCACCTTTCCGGGCGAAGCGGAGCCGGGCGTGGATGTGGTGCTGCCGGATCTCAGATTCATCGAGGAGGAGCGTACCGCGCTTGCCGGTATCGTGCTGACCCACGCTCACGAAGACCATCTCGGAGCCGTCATCGATCTCTGGCCGCGCCTCAAGGCCCCCATCTGGGCGACGCCGTTCACCGCCGCCATGCTCGATTCCAAGCTCGCGGAAAATGGCCGGCGCCTCAAGCTACCCGTCAACGTCGTCGATCTCGGCGCCCGTTTCCGCGTCGGACCGTTCGATCTCGAATTCGTTACCCTTGCCCATTCCATCCCGGAGCCTTCCGGTCTCGTCATCCGCACGCCGTTGGGCGTCGTCTTCCACTCGGGCGACTGGAAGCTCGACCGCACCCCGCTCGTCGGCGATCCGAGCGACGATGCGAGGCTTCGCGCGCTGGGCGAGGAGGGCATCACCGCACTGGTCTGCGACTCGACCAATGCCTTCCGCGAGGGCCGTTCGCCTTCTGAGGTGGAGGTCGCGGCCTCGATCGCCGCCATCATCAAGGGTGCCGAACGGCGGGTCGCGGTCACCACCTTCGCCTCGAACGTAGCGCGCATCCGTGCCGTGGCCGACGCCGCGCGCGCCGCCGGCCGTCATCTCGTCGTCGTGGGCCGTGCCCTGCATCGCGTCATCGAGGTGGCGAAGGCGACCGGCTACCTGCCGGCCGACTTCCGTTATCTCGACCAGGAGCAGTTCAGCTACCTTGAGCCGCAGGAGGTGGTGGCGCTGTGCACGGGCAGCCAAGGTGAACCCCGCGCTGCGCTTGCCCGCATCGCCGAGGACGACCATCCCGATGTGTCGCTCGCGGACGGCGACCTCGCCATCTTTTCCTCACGCCCCATTCCCGGGAACGAAAAGGCGATCGCGCGTGTACAGAACAACCTCGCACGGCTAGGTTGCCGGATCATCACCGACGCCGATGCGCTCGTGCACGTCACGGGACATCCCCGGCGCGAGGAACTGCGCCAGATCTACGCCTGGCTTCGCCCCAAAGTCGCCGTTCCCATGCACGGAGAGGTACGCCACCTGCGCGCCCACGGCGACTTGGCGAGGGCCGCCGGCGTGCCCGAGGTCCGCACCCCTGCTGATGGGGAGATGCTCCGCCTGGCGCCCGACCCCGTAGCGGTCATCGATGAGGTGCCGGTCGGCCGCCAGTACCGGGACGGCGCACTCATCGTGCCGGCCGACCCGGGCCCCGTGCGGGAGCGGCGCAAACTGGCCTTCGTCGGCGTCATCGCTGTCGGATTTGCTCTCGACGTGGGCGGCAACCTTCTCGGTGAACCGGAAGCGGCCCTCGACGGCGTTCCCGCCGAGACAATGGATGGCCGTTCGATGTATGACTTGGTGCTGGATGCCGTCGACGGCACGCTAAAGAGCATCCCGCCGGGCCGGCGCCGCGACATCGAGCGCGTGCGGGAGGCGGTCCGCCGCGCTGTCCGTGCGGCGGTAGACCAAGCTTGGGGCAAGCGACCGATCGTCAAGGTGCTGATCACAACGGTGCCCAACAGGTTCTGAGGCGGGCTCAAGCTCCCGCGAACGGTGAAAGGCTTTGGCATGATCGGACGCCTGAACCACGTCGCTGTTGCGGTCAAAGACCTGAAGGCGGCCGCCAGCCTCTATGGGGCCACGCTGGGCGCCCACGTCTCCGATCCGGTCCCGCAGCCCGAGCACGGCGTGACGGTGGTCTTCATCACCCTTCCCAACACCAAGATCGAGCTGCTTGAGCCGCTCGGCCCCGACTCACCCATTGCCAAGTTCCTGGAGCGCCATCCCGATGGCGGCATTCACCATCTCTGCTACGAAGTTGACGACATCGGCGCCGCCCGCGACCGGCTGGCGCGCTTGGGCGCACGCGTGTTAGGCGACGGTAAGCCGAGAATCGGTGCGCACGGCAAGCCGGTGCTGTTCCTTCACCCGAAGGACTTCTGCGGCACGCTGATCGAGCTGGAGCAGGCTTGAGGAGGACACTGGGCGATGAGCCTGACCCTCGGCTTGGCCCTCTACTTCATCATCTGGTGGACGACGCTCTTTGCCGTCCTGCCGATCGGCGTGCGGACGCAAGGCGAGGAGGGCTCCGTCGTGCCGGGCACGCCGGAAAGCGCCCCCGCCAAGCCGCGGCTGGTTAGGATCGCGGTGCTCAACACGATCCTCTCCACGTTGGTTTTCGCACTGGTTTGGCTGGCGCTGGCCCTGGGCGTTGTGCCTCTTGGCGAACCTCCCGCGCAGGTCCCCTGATACGCCAAGAGCAAGGCCAAACCGGCCTTGCTCCCGAATGCTCATGCACGATCCCGATGGTGGTGCGGATGCCACTTGTTGTGGCTACGAGACGCGCCCGTCACCCCTCTTGCGATTTTGTCGGCCACCCATGTGGCGGGGCGGCTTCGCCTTGCTCCCTAGACCTGGGCGATGCGTCGCCAGCAGCGGCGGCAACCCCAAGGCCACCGATGATAGGTGAAGCGCAGCCTGCTGTCACGCGGGACGAAACGGGAATCTCGCTTGCATGCTCCGCACCGAGCGCCGGACTCATGTGTCCCGAGCGCCACGCGGGTGCTGGCAAACGGCACAGGCCGGGCCCCAAACCCACGGGTTTGCGCCGCGGCAAGGCCGCACCGCTGCTATTGTACGAGCGTGAGGGGCGTCCTGTGGGTGGCGACGTGGTGAACCGTGTGCGCTTTGTTCTGTGTGCGCTGATCGGGCTCTGCGCGCTCCCATTACCGGGGAAGGCGGCCGACCTGCGGATTACGCTCGAGGAGTTGACCCGCCTCGTTCAGACCATCGCCGGCAACGCCAAGCTCTACCTCAACAACGCGCCGGGTCCCTTCGGCGGCCTGTTCACCACCGGTTCCTATGTCGCCATCACGCCGACGCAACAGTACCCGCTCGAACTCGGCGACGCCGCCCAGTTCAACTTTCAAGGGTCCGTCTACCAATACTATGTCAACGACGTGAGCTCGGCGGCGCTCAAAGTGACGCCCGTGGAGGGCGCGCTGCGGCTGACCGTGGTGTTCGAGGCCGAGGGGTTCGAGTTCATTGCCGGCTGCATTGCCGGCACCTGTTCCTGGCTCGATGCGCTGCCCGACATCGAGTGGATCAGCCCCGCCGCCGAGGTGGATTTCGTGCCGGAGCAGTTCAACGGCAGTATTTCGCTGCGCGTGAAAAGCGTGCGCATTTCCGGCACGCCGCGTGCGGTATGCAAGGGGACGGGCGATCTCGTCACCCGCAGTGCATGCAACCTGATTGCGCGGCCCTACGCCAACCGGACCCTGAACGACCAGAAGGCCAAGCTGCCCGAGAAGCTCAAATCCCTCGTCAACCAGGAAGGGGTGAAGCAGCGCTTTGCCGACGGCCTGAAGCGGTATCTGGCGCTGGGTCAGGCGGGCGAGGTCGCCATCGGCAGCATTTCCGTGCAGCCCACCATCATGACGGTGAGCTTCCGCTTTAAGACCACCGCCGGCAACTGAGTCGGCAAAAAAGCCTGGGGCTTGCGCTTGGGCTCCTGTGCACAGCCGCCCTGCGGCGCCGGGCTGCGGCGGGTTGTCAGTCGCGCCGGGAAAGGCTAAGAGCCGCCAAGTGGCGGGCCATGCGCCGTCTGGCTCGGCGCGCCCGCGCACCGGTTGCGTCTTTCCACTCCGAGAGTTTTCCGGGATCCCGATGCGCCTGTCCCGCTATTTCCTGCCCGTCCTGCGTGAGACGCCCAAGGAAGCCGAGATCGTTTCCCACCAGTTGATGTTGCGCGCCGGCATGATCCGCCAGGCGAGTGCCGGCATCTATTCCTGGTTGCCTCTGGGTCTGCGCGTACTGAAGAAGATCGAAAACATCGTGCGCGAGGAGCAGAACCGTTCGGGCGCCATTGAGCTGCTGATGCCGACCATCCAATCGGCAGACCTGTGGCGCCAGAGCGGTCGCTACGACGCCTACGGACCGGAGATGCTGCGCTTCCCCGACCGTCATGAGCGCGAGATGCTCTATGGGCCGACCGCCGAGGAGGTGATAACCGCCATCTTCCGCGATGCGGTCAAGAGCTACAAGGACCTGCCCAAGAACCTCTACAACATCCAGTGGAAGTTTCGCGACGAGATCCGCCCGCGCTTTGGCGTCATGCGCGGCCGCGAGTTTCTGATGAAGGACGCCTACTCCTTTGACCTAACGCCTGAGGCGGCGCGGCATGCCTACAATCGCATGTTCGTCGCTTACCTGCGCACCTTCGCCCGCATGGGGTTGCAATCGATCCCGATGGCGGCTGAGACCGGGCCGATCGGCGGCGACCTCTCCCACGAGTTCATCGTGCTGGCGCAGACCGGCGAGAGCAGGGTGTTCTGCCACAAAGACCTTCTCGACCGCGAGATCCCGGGTCCCGATACCGACTTCGACAAGGACCTCTCCCCGATCGTCAAGAGCTGGACCTCGCTTTATGCAGCCACCGACGACAAGCACGATCCTGCCCGCTTCGAGAAGGAGGTGCCAAAGGATAAGCAAGTCTCCGCCCGCGGCATCGAAGTCGGCCACATTTTCTTCTTCGGCACCAAGTATTCCGAGCCCATGGGCGCGCGCGTGCAGGGACCCGACGGCAACATGGTGACGCTGCAGATGGGCTCGTACGGTGTGGGGGTATCGCGACTGGCCGGCGGCATCATCGAGGCTTGCCATGACGATCAAGGCATCGTGTGGCCGGTGCCGGTGGCGCCGTTCGAGGTGGGACTGATCAACCTGAAGCCCGGCGACGCCGGGTCCGACGGTGTGTGTGAGGAGCTCTACGCCAAGCTCGGCCGGGCCGGCATCGAGGTGCTCTACGACGACACCGAGGAACGGGCGGGTGCCAAGTTTGCGACCATGGACCTGATCGGCCTGCCCGTGCAGCTCATCGTCGGCCCGAGGGGCGTGCGCGCCGGCGAGTTCGAGCTGAAGTTGAGGAGAAACGGGGCGCGCGAGACGCTGTCGCAGGAGGCGGTGGTGAACCGTATCGTCGCGCTGATCGGGGGCGAGCGCGTGCTGGCCTAGCTCGGCGGGGTCGTGGGGGCGACATGGCGAGAACCACATTCGACCGGCCCTCTCCTTTGCGGGCACAATGCCCATGAGGAGGGCTGCCAACGCTGACACCCTGCCGTTCGCGCCGTTCGAATGGCTGCTCGCGCTGCGCTACCTGAGAGCTCGGCGCAAGGAGGGGTTCATCTCGGTCATTGCCGGCTTCTCCTTCGTCGGGATCATGCTCGGTGTTGCCACCCTCATCATCGTCATGGCGGTGATGAACGGCTTTCGCATCCAGCTCTTCGACAAGATCATGGGGCTCAACGGCCACGTCGTCGCCTACAAGGACAATGGACTCGGCCCTTTCGGCGATTACCAGGAGCTGGCAGCCAAGCTCGCCGCCGTGCCCGGCGTGCGCAAAGTCATCCCCCTGATCGAGGGTCAGGTGATGGTGTCCTCTCCCGTGCAGGCGCTGGGCGGCATGGTCCGCGGCATCTCCGAGAGCGGCCTCAGAGCGCTGCCGCTCGTTGCCGACAACATCATCGCCGGCACCCTTGAGGGCTTCGACAATCAGGACGGAATTGCCATGGGCAGCCGTTTGGCGACTGCGCTCGGCCTGGCGCTTGGCGATTATGTGGCCCTCGTCTCCCCGCGCGGCACCTCCACGCCATTCGGCACCGCCCCGCGCACCAAGCACTACCGCATCAGAGCCATCTTTGAGCTCGGCATGTCCGAGTACGACCGCACCATCCTGTTCATGCCGCTCGAGGAGGCCAAGCGCTACTTCTCCAAGGGACAGCAGGTCGACGTACTCGAAATTCTGGTTGACGACCCGGAGCGCGTCGACTGGAGCATCGCCGCCATGCGCGAGGCGGTGGGGCCCGGCCATATCTTCGCGAGCTGGCGCCAGCGCAACCAGACCTTCTTCACCGTACTCGAGGTGGAGCGCACGGTGATGTTCATCATCCTGTCGCTGATCGTACTGGTGGCCGCCCTCAACATCATCTCCGGCCTGATGATGCTGGTGAAGGACAAGGGGCGCGACATCGCCATCCTGCGCACTATGGGCGCCACCAAAGGCGCGGTCATGCGCGTATTCCTCATCACGGGTGCCTCGATCGGCGTCGTCGGCACCATCGCCGGCTTCATCATCGGCGTGGTGTTCTGCTGGAATATCGAAAGCATCCGCGTCTTCGTGCAGTGGATCACCGGCACGACCATCATGGATCCCACAATCTATTACCTGACGCGGCTGCCGGCCGACATCGACCCGGGCGAGACGCTGTTCATTCTGGTGTGGGCCTTCACCCTATCGGTGCTGGCAACCCTTTATCCGTCGTGGCGAGCCTCCAGGCTCGACCCCGTTGAAGCGCTCAGATACGAGTGAGGCGAGACCGATGGATGCTGTGGTGGGCCCGGTGTTGGCGCTCGAGGAGGTGGCGCGCACGTTCCGCCAGGGCGGGCGCGACATCCACGTGCTCGCCGGTGCATCGGCCGAACTGCGCCCGGGTCAGGCTGTCGGCCTCGTCGGCCCCTCCGGCGCCGGCAAGTCGACGCTGCTGCATATAGCGGGCCTGCTCGAGACGCCGGACCGCGGCCGGGTCGTCATCGCCGGCCGCGACTGCTCGCGCATGAACGACCATGAGCGCACGCGCGTGCGGCGCGCCGAGATGGGCTTCGTCTACCAGTTCCACCAGCTCTTGCCCGAATTCTCCGCGCTCGAGAACGTCGCCATTCCCCAGCTCATCCAGGGACGCAGCAAGCGGGAGGCGAAAGAGCGGGCCCGCGAGCTGCTGACCGCCATGGGGCTCGGAGAGCGCCTCGACCACCGGCCGGCCGAGCTGTCGGGCGGTGAGCAGCAGCGCACCGCCATCGCCCGCGCGCTCGCCAATGGGCCGCGGCTTATTCTGGCCGATGAGCCGACCGGCAACCTCGATCCGAGGACCTCCGAACACGTGTTCGACGAGTTGCTTCGCCTGATCGAACGCACGGGCGTTGCTGCTCTTGTCGCCACCCACAATTTCGATTTGGCGCGGCGCATGCACCGCGTGCTGCGGCTGGAGAACGGCCGCCTCGTCGAGATTGCGCCGGCCGCGGTCAGATAGCAGCGGAGTGGGCCACATGCCCGGGCCGGTTTACACGCCGCTCGTCCGCGATCTTCCCGCCACGGTTCCTTTCGTCGGACCGGAGACGCAGGAGCGGGCCCGCGGGCGGAGGTTCCGCGCCCGCATCGGCGCCAATGAGAGTGTGTTCGGCCCGTCGCCGCAAGCGGTCGCAGCTATGCGCCGGGCTGCCGCCGAAGCCTGGATGTACTGCGATCCCGAGAACCACGACCTCAAGGCAGCGCTCGCCCGCCACCACGGTGTGAAGTCGGAGAACATCGTCGTGGGCGAGGGCATCGACGGACTGCTCGGCTACATCGTGCGCATGACGGTCGAGCCGGGGTCCGCCGTCGTCACCTCGCTCGGCGCCTATCCGACCTTCAACTTTCATGTGGCCGGGTATGGCGGCCGCCTCGTCACCGTGCCCTACGTGAACGACCGCGAAGACCCCGAGACGCTGCTCGCCGCGGCAAGGCGCGAGCGCCCGCGCCTGCTCTATATCGCCAACCCGGACAACCCGATGGGCTCCTGGGTTTCTGCCGCCGAGCTTCAGCGCCTTATCGAGGGCCTACCGGACGGCACTCTCCTGCTGCTTGACGAGGCCTATTCCGACACGGCACCAAGCGACGCCATCCCGCCGATCGATGCGAACGACGCGCGCGTTTTGCGCCTGCGCACCTTCTCCAAGGCCTATGGTCTCGCTGGCGCGCGCATCGGTTACTGCCTTGGCGAAGCCGGGGTGATCCGCAGCTTCGACAAGATTCGTAACCACTTCGGTGTCAACCGCATCGCGCAAGCCGGCGCGTTGGCCGCCCTCGCCGACCAAGCCTATCTGCGCGAGGCGGTCGCCAACATCGCTGCCGCGCGCTCCGAGATCGCGCGCATTGCTGCCGAAAACGGCCTTGCCGCGCTCCCCTCCGCCACCAACTTCGTCGCCGTCGATTGCGGCCGCGACGGCGCCTTCGCCCGCCGCGTGCTACAGGAGCTCCTTGCGCGCGACGTGTTCGTGCGCATGCCGGGTGTTGCTCCGCTCGACCGCTGCATCCGGGTCAGCGCCGGCACCTCAGGGGATTTGGCCGTCTTCGCGGAGGAGCTGCCGAAGGCACTCGCTGCGGCCCGCACTCTGGCCGAATAGAGGCCGCTCAGTCCTGCAACGGTGCGTCGCCCTGCCCCGGTGGGCGTGGGACCACACGGTCCCGGGCTCACTGGCCGCATTGCCCGCCGCAACAGCTTTGGCCCTCACCTGCTTGCCGCGACGGACCGCTCCGGCCGGCTCACTCCTTCGCGCCCTTGCCGAACTCCGCGGTATCGCTTGCCGCGATGGCCGTCTCCACGACTCTTGGCGGATAGCCGTAAAGGGTGTCGATCAGAGCATGGATCTCCTCGCCCGTCATCGGCTTGGTGAGGTCGATCCGCGCCTTCTGTGCCTCCTCCAAAAACTCCTTGTCCTGAACGACCGCATTGAAGGCCGCCCGCAGGATCTTGGCGATCTCGGGCTTGGTTCCCGGCGGCAGCAGGAACGGCCGTCCCATTTGCTGGCGGGCGAAGACCAGGTCGAGCACCTGCCGTTGCTCCTCCGTCTTGGCGAGGTCGAGGATGTTCGGCACATCTGGAAACACCGGATGCTTGAACATGGCGAGCTGGATGAGCGGCGTGATCAGCTTCTTTTCGATCCAGTCGGGCCGGCTGGTGATCATCGATGAATAGTGATAGCTGGCCGTGCCCTGCAGCTCGCCGCGCTCGATCGCGAGCGCGATGGCGCCCGTTCCGCTATAGCCCGCGACGACCTTGAATTTGGTGCCGATCACCCGGTTGAGCACGATCGGGAAGATGACGTTGCCCGAGGTCGGGCCGCCGCCGCCCACAACCATTTCCTTTTCCATGAGGTCCTTGACCGATTTGAACGGCTGCGTGTGCCAAGCGAGCACGATGCCGACCTCGCTGTTGAGGCTGCCGATCCACACGAACCGGCGCGGATCGAAGCGAATGTTCTTGGTCTTGAAGAGCTGCGCGGTGGCCGTCCCGCCGCCGACCGTGCCGACTACGGTGCCGTCGTTGTCGGCCTTCTCGTACATGTAGTTCGCTGCAACGAGCGTACCGGCGCCCGGCATGTTCTGGACCACGAACTTAGGCGCACCGGGTATGTGTTTGCCCCAGTGGCGCGCCAGCAGTCGGGCATAGACGTCGTAACCGTCACCGGCATTGCCGCCGACGACGATGGTGATGGTTTTGCCCTTGAAGTATTCATCCTCCTGAGCCTGGACCGCGTGGCCAACGAGCAGCGAGAGCACAGCGAGCGCCAGGACCTTCTTCCGGGACGATACCGGCATGGACAGCCTCCTCGATTTCGGCGTGTGTCCTCCGACGATCAATTGTGCAGGTGCGGGTTCCTTCCCCCGTGCGGCCTGCGCTTGAGCGCACCTCTGCCTGCACCGACCTCAGTTCGCTCCTGCCCCTTCGCCCCTTCCCGCCTCGCCTCTTTAGGAGATGACGGCGACGGGGCTGCCGATCGCAAGGTCGAACGCGCGGTCGGCGCGGCCCTGATTCACAGCGATCTCGGCCAGTCCGCTGGAATTCTCATACCAAAAGCCGGCGCCCACCGGCAGGTCCCCGAAGGTGCGCGCCCGCTCCAGGACTCGTGCCCCCACGCCGAGCCGCGCTCCGGCCGGCAACGTTGCCGCTCGCACCCCGGTCATGGCGTTGCCGTAGTGATCGATATAGACGATCTCGGCGAGGTCGTCCGGCCAGTCTCTGCGGCGGTCCTCCTCATCGGTACGGGATCGGCCGGGCGGCGGCTCCCCGCATGCCAGCCGGGCGGCAACCGGGGCGAACAGATCGCGGCCGTGAAAGGTGGCGGAGAGGCGCTTGGGTCTCCACATGATGTCCCAGCGTGCCAGCCGTTGCGCGCGCCGCTGCACGAGCTCGAACAGGCCGTTGCCAGGGCCGACGTACCAGCGCCCGTCGGCCTCGACCATGATCGGCGCCCGCGCGCCTCCCACGCCCGGGTCGACCACCGCAAGAAACACGCTGCCGGGTGCGAACCATACCGCACAGGCGGCGAGCAGATAGGCCGATGCCCTCGGATTGGCGGCGGGCGCGTCGGCGAAGAGGTCGATCACCGGGATACCCGGCGCCATACGGCTGAGCACCGCCTTGACCTGACCCGTGTAAGGGCCTGTAAGCCCGAAATCGGTGAACAGCACGATCATGCGACGAGCTTGCCTCAGGGCACCCGCGCCCGGCAACGCCCGCAAGGGGCGTCCCCCCAGGGCACCCTCTTCATCTGCAAAATGCCGTCGAGCCCGGCCTCAGCGCCATGATGCTCCGCCGCCCTTGGCCGCTCCCGCACGACAGAGCCCGGCCGGAGTTTCCTCCGCCGGGCTCGATCCGATCCACGGGTCTGGAGCTGTTGGGTTTGCGGTCCGACCAGTCCGCATGTCGAGCAGCGCTCGCTCCCTTAGGGATCGCGTTGGTCCAGGGTCCGCTGATTGCTCCACCCGATCCGATCAGGTGTATCGTCCTCCAGCTTGCGGCCTCGTTCGACCCTACCGCTCGGTGCCGCCTGTCGCCCGCTGGGGAAGGCCGGCCAACCGCCGGTCGCTTCCGATTACGCGAGACCACTCTGCGTCACTTACTCACCCTCGAACGACGCAGCTCCGGAAGGGAGTGCAGGAGGGCGAGATAGAACCGTAGGTCTTGAAGCCGGTCGCCGAAGTCCGTGCAACGTTCGGCTTTTCGGAAGTGTGCCGCGCTACCTGCCGCAAGACGATGCTCTCGACAGGATTTGCGGCCTAAGCTGGCCCGGCGGGGACATTTTCTTAGACCTCCTTTCGAGGAATGTGCAGAGTCTGCGCCCGGCCGTCGGCCGTTGTCAATCGCAATCGGTCCTCGCTCCTTCCAGTTCGGCACGCCCGCACCGGCCCTCATTAACGGAATGTTTGCCATGCCTGGCGAAACTCACCAGGTAAAACCATGCCCGGCCGCCGGGCACTGCGAATGGATGCGAACCCATGCGCAACCTCGG
Organism: Hyphomicrobiaceae bacterium; assembly: GCA_035574175.1. GTDB lineage: Bacteria > Pseudomonadota > Alphaproteobacteria > Rhizobiales > Hyphomicrobiaceae > DATLZB01. The sequence continues at coordinate 796 of DATLZB010000056.1, read as the reverse complement.
CAAAAACATCGGCATACTGATCGTCTTGCTGCACGCATCGACGGTTGCTGCTGTCGCCGCCGGCGGGGAAACCGTTCCGTCTACTGATTTCTTTGCCGGCCTACCGGCCCTTTTGCAGTCGCCGCAGTTTCTGGCCGGCATCTTCGCCGGCGCTGCCGCCGCCCACCTCCTCCACCTGCTGTTGCATGCCGGGCGACGAATGCTGCTGCACACCGTCTTTCTCGGCCAACGCACGCTGCACTACGGTGTTGCCGCGGCTCTGCTCGGCGGGCTGATCCTGCTCATCTGAGCGCACTGCTCAGCCCGCAACCAGGCCGCGTTTGCGCAGCAATCCGTCCACCGACGGCATACGCCCCCGAAACGCGAGATAGGCCTCCTCCTCCTTGCGCGAGCCACCGGCGCTATAGATGAAGCGCTTCAACCGCTCCGCCGTCGCCGCATCGAAGATGTCGCCTGCCTCCTCGAACGCGGCGAAGGCGTCCGCATCGAGCACCTCCGACCACAGATAGCTGTAGTAACCGGCCGCATAACCGCCCGCGAACACGTGGTTGAAATGGGGCGTGCGGTGCCGCATGGCGATTTGCGCCGGCATGCCGATACGTGCGAGCGTTTCCGCCTCAATCGCCATCGGGTCATCGCCGTCGCCGATGGGGCGGGAATGAATTTCGAGGTCGACGATGGCCGACGCCAGGAACTCGACCGTGGCGAATCCCTGGTTGAAGGTGCGCGCCTTGTGCAGCTTCTCGATCATGGCCTCTGGCATGGGCGCCCCGATCGCGTAGTGGCGCGCGAACTC
>DATLZB010000055.1:0-9876 GCA_035574175.1 Hyphomicrobiaceae bacterium | reverse complement strand
ATCGAGCGCTGCTTCAACAAGTTGAAGCATTTTCGACGCCTCGCCACTCGCTACGACCGCCGCGCCTGTCACTTCCTCGCCTTCCTATGCCTCGCCGGAGCCATGCTATGGATGCGCTGAATGTCGATTCAGCCTAGCCTTTGGCCTGCTCCTTGGCGAGCCGCGCCATGTGCGTGTCGATGTACTTGCCGACGGCTTCCTTGAGGAGGGCGAGCTTGTCCTCCCCTTCGAAGAAGTGGTTGGCGCCGGGGATCACCTGGTGCTCGATCTTGATGCCCTTCTGCGTCTTGGTCTTGGCGGCCAGTTCGGCAACCGCAGCGGAGGGTACGACCCGGTCCAACTCGCCGTTGATGACGAGCCCCGACGAAGGGCAGGGGGCAAGGAAGGTGAAGTCGTAAAGGTTGGCGGGCGGTGCGACGCAGATGAAGGAGTCGATCTCGGGACGCCGCATCAGGAGCTGCATGGCGATCCAGGTCCCGAAGGAGACGCCCGCGATCCAACAGGCCTTGGCATCCGGCTTGGCAATCTGCAGCCAGTCGAGGGCGGAGGCCGCATCGGCGAGCTCGCCCGGACCGTTGTCGAAAAAGCCCTGGCTGCGCCCCACGCCGCGGAAGTTGAAGCGCAGCACCGAGAAGCCGCGCTCGGCGAACGTGTAATAAAGGTGGTAGACGATCTGGTTGTTCATCGTCCCGCCGAACTGCGGGTGGGGGTGCAGGATGAGCGCGATCGGGCTCGCAGGGTCCGGCTCGTGGTGGTAGCGCGCTTCGAGGCGGCCGGCCGGCCCATTGATGATCAGTTCAGGCATCGTTTCCGGTAACTCATTCAGTGGCTGCCCGCCGTCTCAACCGGCCCGTCGAACGGGCCGCAAGAAATCTTGACTTGCGGGCTCGGGATTACCATAGTCAAAGATGGGATTTAGAATGGTTCGAAACAAGCGTCGACACGCTTCTCGAACCGTCGGGTTCGTCACGTCTCATAGCACATGAGCCACGGGCTTGTGCAAGGTCGGCGATGACGACCCGAGAGGTTGAGCCGGGAGAGTGGCGTGGAGCTTACCACACGTGGTCGCTATGCGGTGATGGCGATGGCCGACCTCGCCAAGCATGGGGCGGGGGGGCCGGTGTCGCTGCCGGCCATCGCCGAGCGGCAAGCTCTGCCCATCACGTACTTGGAGCAGCTGTTTTTGAGGCTCAGGCGCGCGGGGCTCGTGGTGAGCGAGCGCGGTCGGGCGGGCGGCTATCGCCTCGGCAGACCCGCCTGCGACATCCGGGTTGCCGAGATCATGGTGGCGGTCGACGAGGAAACGCGCATGACGAGGTGCATGGGCGAAGGCAGCGTCGGCTGCAACGGCGAGCAGAAGTGCCTGACGCACGAGCTGTGGCACGCGCTCGGCGGGCACATCCGAGAGTTTCTGAGCGGCGTCAGCCTGCAGGACGTGCTCGACGGCGTGCCCGCACGCACGGGCGTAAGCAGTGCGGCGCCGCCGAATGTGGAACGGACGCAACGAACGCAATGAACCGGGAGCGCACATATCTCGACCATAATGCGTCCGCGCCGCTGCGGCCGGAGGCGTTGGCGGCGATGACGGCAGCGCTCGAGGTCGTCGGCAACGCCTCCTCGGTGCATGCCGAAGGTCGACGGGCGCGCGCGCTCATTGAAGAGGCGCGCGAGGAGGTCGCAGCGCTCGTCAACGCCCGCCCGTCGGAGATCGTGTTCACGAGCGGAGCCACGGAGTCCAACAACTGGGTCGTCGGTGCCGGCTGGGATACGGTGCTGGTGGCCGGTATCGAGCACGACTCGGTGCTGGCTCCCGCGGTATTTTCGGCGACCCGCTGCATCGAGTTGGCAGTGTCGCCCGCAGGACAGGTCGCGGTCGAGGCCGCAGACCAAATGCTTGCGGAGGCCGGCCGCCGTGGGCGAGCGCTCATCTGCGTGCAGATCGCCAACAACGAGACGGGCGTGCTCCAGCCGGTCGCCGAGATCGCGACGGGCGCGCGATCGGCCGGCGTGTCCTTTCACACGGACGCAGTGCAGGCGGTCGGCCGCATCCCCGTCGACTTCGCAAATCTCGGCGTCGACTTCATGTCGCTCTCCTCCCACAAGCTCGGCGGTCCGAAGGGCGTCGGTGCACTCGTCATTCGTGACGGGCTCGACCTGCCCCCCATGCTGCGGGGCGGCGGGCAGGAACGGCGGCGACGTGCGGGTACGGAGAACGTGGCGGCCATCGCCGGGTTCGGGGCGGCGGCCGCTGCCGCTCGGCGCGAGCTTTGCCGGGCCGCGCGCCTCGGCGAACTGCGCGATCGCGTGGAGCAGGGAGTGGCGCGGCTTACTCCGCAAGCGGTGGTGCTTGGGGCCGGGGCGCCGCGGCTGCCCAACACCTCGTGCATCGCGCTGCCGAAAGCGGCCGCCGCGCTCACGGTGATCAAGATGGATCTGGCGGGCGTCGCCATCGGCGCGGGGTCGGCCTGCTCCTCCGGTAAGCTCGGGGTGAGCCACGTGCTGGCCGCCATGGGCGTTGCGCCGGCGCTGGCGGAAGCGGCGGTGCGCGTCAGCCTCGGCTGGAACAGCGAGGGCCGTGACGTGGACGCCTTCCTGCAGGCCTGGGACGCCATGGCGCGCGGCCTGCGTTTCAATGAGACAGCCTCGCCGGCCGCAGCGCCCGCACGGGCAGGCCAGGCGACCCACATGACAGCGGGAGAATAGAATGCCGGCAGTCCAGGAAACCATCGAACGCGTCAAGAAGATCGACGTCGATCAGTACAAGTACGGGTTCGAGACCAACATCGAGTCGATCAAGGCACCCAAAGGCCTCAACGAGGACATCATCCGCTTCATCTCGGCCAGGAAGGGGGAGCCGGAGTGGATGTTGGCATGGCGGCTTGAGTCCTTCCGGCGCTGGAAGCTGCTCACCGAGCCCACCTGGGCCAACGTCAAGTATCCGAAGATCGACTTCCAGAATCTCTACTATTACGCGGCACCGAAGAGCAGCGAAGGACCGCGCTCTCTGGAGGAGGTCGATCCGGAGCTGCTGCGCACCTACGAGCGGCTCGGCATCCCGCTCAAGGAGCGGGAAGTTTTGGCCGGCGTGCAGGGTGCGCGCGTGGCCGTCGATGCGGTGTTTGACTCCGTTTCCGTGGTTACCACCTTCAAAGCCGAGCTGAAGAAGGCGGGCGTCATCTTCTGCTCGATGTCGGAGGCGATCCGCGAGCACCCCGATCTCGTCAGGAAGTACCTGGGCTCAGTGGTGCCCCAGTCCGACAACTTCTATGCCGCGCTCAATTCGGCAGTGTTCTCCGACGGCTCGTTCGTCTACGTGCCCGAGGGCGTGCGCTGCCCGATGGAGCTTTCCACCTACTTCCGCATCAACGAGCGCCAGACCGGCCAGTTCGAGCGTACCCTGATCATCGCGGACAAGGGTGCTTACGTCTCCTATCTCGAAGGCTGCACGGCGCCGATGCGCGACGAGCACCAGCTGCACGCGGCCGTGGTCGAGCTGATCGCGCTCGACGATGCCGAGATCAAGTATTCCACGGTGCAGAACTGGTACCCGGGCGACAGGGAGGGCAAGGGCGGCATCTACAATTTCGTGACCAAGCGCGGCGACTGCCGCGGCCGCAACTCGAAGATTTCGTGGACCCAGGTCGAGACTGGATCGGCGATCACCTGGAAGTACCCGAGCTGCATCCTGCGCGGGGATGGCAGCAGAGGCGAATTCTATTCGATTGCCATCTCCAACGGCCACCAGCAGGTCGACTCCGGCACCAAGATGATCCATCTCGGCAAGAACACCTCGAGCCGGATCATCTCGAAGGGCATCGCGGCGGGGCGTTCGCAGAACACCTATCGCGGCTTGGTCTCGGCCCATCGGAAGGCCGTCAACGCACGCAACTTCACCAACTGCGACTCGCTTCTCATCGGTGACAAGTGCGGTGCCCACACCGTGCCATATATCGAGGCCAAGAATGCATCGGCGCACTTTGAGCACGAGGCGACGACCTCCAAGATCTCCGACGACCAGCTGTTCTACGTGATGCAGCGGGGCCTGTCGGAGGAGGAGGCGGTAGCACTCATCGTCAATGGCTTCGTCCGCGACGTGCTGCAGCAGCTCCCGATGGAATTCATGGCCGAGACGCAGAAGCTGATCGGCATCAGCCTGGAAGGTTCGGTGGGATAGCGCAGCGATGGGCGAGGCATGGTTCAAGCCAAAGAGCTACGGCTATGGCGCGACCCCCAAGAACTGGAAGGGTTGGGTGGCGAGCACGGTCTTCGCGCTGGTGCTGTCGGGATTGGCGGTGGGTTTCGTGGCGCTGACGCGCTCGGGGGCCCATCCGGTGTTTCTCGGTGCCTGGCTCGCCGCAAGCCTGCTCACGGGCGCCGCATGCGTTCGACTTGCCAGAGCCAAGACCGACGGCGAGTGGCGGTGGCGATGGCGGCGGCAGCTCTTCGGAATCTCACGCACGGCGGGTGAAAAGGCGGAGCAACAGCCCTAAATTGTGATTACAACTCGCTGAGCGTGCGTAACGCGGGATTCAAAGATATCTGGACATGACGGCGGTGTGGCAATTGGAGTACAGTCGGGACGGCACCAGGCACGAGGGCTGGCCTGGGCTCGCAAGGCCGGGACGGGGAGAAGCCCGGTCGCATTTGCAAGTGGAGGATGTGTAATGTCGATGAACATCGCGCAGCTGGAGCAGGCTTGGCTGGAGGCGGAAACGGCGGCCGACGCAGCGAAGCGCGAGGCCGTGCGGGCGAGCGAGGAACTCGCTCGGCGCAACCTCAAGGTGGTGGATGCGGCCGAGATCAAGGTCCTGATGTCCAACGTGGAACAGGCCAAGCAGCGGCGGGACGAGGCCGAGCAGATCGCGAGTGCAGCCTTCGACCAGCTCTGGCAGGCGAAGGGTCAGTGGTCAGTACATGCTTGAGGTCAAGAACCTGCACGTGAAGCTCGCCGAAGAGGACAAGCTGATCCTCAACGGCCTGTCGCTTTCCGTCCCCAAGGGGGAAGTGCATGCGATGATGGGGCCCAACGGCTCCGGCAAGTCGACGCTCGCCTACGTGCTCGCGGGCCGCAACGGCTACGAGGTGACCGAGGGCGACATCCTGTGGGAGGGAGAGTCGATCCTCGGCCTGGAGCCCGACGAGCGAGCGGCACGAGGGGTATTCCTCGCCTTCCAGTATCCGATGGAGATCCCCGGCGTCAGCGGCCTTGTATTCCTGCGGACGGCGATGAACGCGTTGCGCAAGAAGCGCGGCGAAAAGGAGCTGAACACGGCGGAGTTCATGCGCCTGGTGAGGGAGCGGGCGGAGCGATTGGGCATCGACGTGGAGATGCTGAAGCGCCCCGTCAATGTCGGCTTCTCGGGCGGCGAGAAGAAGCGCGCCGAGGTGCTGCAGATGACGCTGCTCGAGCCGTCGCTGTGCGTGCTGGACGAGACCGACTCCGGCCTCGACATCGACGCCGTGCGGATCGTCGCCGACGGCGTCAACGCGCTGCGCTCCAAGGAACGGGCGATGCTCCTCATCACCCACTACCAGCGTCTGCTCAACTACATCGTGCCCGACAGGGTGCACGTGCTGGCCGGCGGCAGGATCCAGAAGTCCGGCGACAAAGAGCTCGCGATCGAGCTCGAGAAATCAGGCTATGCCGAGTTCCAGTCCAAGGCGGCCTGAAACGCTCTCGAAAGTCGATCAAGATGAATGTGGCCGTCCAAAAGACAAAGGCCGAACGGGCAATCGGCGAGCATTTCGCCACGGTAAATGGCCGGTTGGCGGAAGCTTCCTGGGCAAAGTCGCTGCGCAGCGACGCTTTTGCGCATTTCCAAGCCTTCGGCCTGCCGCACCGGCGCATCGAGCAGTGGAAGTATACCGATCTGCGGGAGCGCCTCAAGGAGGCCTATCCGCCGCCGCTTCGTGCTTTCGCCGCGGCCTCGCAAGTGGACATCGAACGTGCGCTCGGGCCGCTCGCCGCGATTAAGGCCTACCGGCTGGTCTTTCTCGACGGCAGCTTCAGCGCGGCCCTGTCGGATGCCGAGCCGCTGGCGCAATGGGCCGAGTTCGTCACCCTCGCGGCCGTGCTGCGCGGGGAAGGGGCGGGAGTGCGCGAGAGGCTCGCCGTGCGGGGTTTCAACGCGGCAGGCGCGGTGCGCGCACTCAATCTTGCCTTCATGAGCGACGGCGCGGTGTTCACGGTGCGGCCCGAGGCTCGGGTCGACCGGCCGGTCATGCTCGTGTTCGCGCGCGTCGCCGACACGCCGACGGCGATCACCACGCGCAATATCGTCAGGGTCGGCGGCGGTGCGGCACTGTCGCTCATCGAGGTCCACGTAGCGCTTCCCGGCGCCTCGCCCGGCGGGCAAGAGAACGCCGCCACCGACCTCCTGCTTCAGCGTGGCGCGAACGTCCGCCACGTGAAGTGCCTGCCGGCCGGGGCGGATGGCGTGCATCTTTCCAACACGGACGCCGAGCTCGGCGAAAGCGCCTCGCTGCGCTCCCTCCAGATGACGCTCTCGGGCGCGCTGGTGCGCAATGAGCTGGCAATCTCCTTCAAAGGCAAGGGGGCAAAGCTGGATGCCTCGGGGGCCATGCTGGCGGCGGGCAGTCAGCATCTCGACACCACACTTTTCGTCGACCACGAGGCGCCGGCCGGCGTCAGCCGGGAGCTCTACAAGAGCGTGCTCTCGGGGCGGGCGCGGGCGGTCTTCCAGGGCAAGATCATCGTGCATCCGGGCGCACAGAAGACGGACGGCAAGCAGATGGCTCAGGGGCTGATGCTGTCGCCGGAGGCCGAGTTCGATTCAAAGCCCGAGCTCGAGATCTACGCCGACGACGTGGCCTGCGGCCACGGCTCGACCTGTGCTGAGATCGACCCCGATCTGGTGTTCTACTGCCGCAGCCGCGGTATCCCGGAAAACGAAGCGCGCGCGCTGCTCGTGCGTTCGTTCATCGCGGAGGCGGTCGAGAAGGTGGAAGAGGAACCGGTGCGCGAGGCTCTGATGACGCTGGCCGAGGGATGGCTGCAGCAGAGGACGAGCTGACATGGAAGGCGAGCCGCAGGCCAGGCGCTCGGCGGACGCCGCACGGTCGGCGCCGAAGTCGAGGTTTGACGTCGAGCGCATCCGCGCCGATTTCCCGATCCTCTATCGTGAGGTCTACGGGCGCCCGCTCGTCTACCTTGACAATGCGGCGAGCGCGCAGAAACCGCAGCCCGTGATCGAGGCGATAGAGCATTGCCTCAAGTTTGAGTACGCTAATGTCCATCGCGGCATTCACCATCTGTCGAACATTGCCACCCAGCACTACGAGGACGCGCGGGAGACCACGCGCCGTTTCCTCAACGCGCGGGCGGTCGAGGAGATCGTGTTCGCGAAGAACGTAACGGAGGCGATCAACCTCGTGGCCTATGCCTATGGGCTCGAGCACATCCAGGCGGGCGATGAAATCGTGCTCTCCGTCATGGAGCATCACTCCAATATCGTGCCCTGGCACTTCCTGCGCGAGCGCAAGGGCGCCGTCATCAAGTGGGCACCGATCTCCGACAGCGGCGAGTTCCTGCTCGAGCCTTTCGAGGCGCTGCTCACATCGCGCACCAAGATGGTGGCGCTCACCCACATGTCGAACGTGCTCGGCAGCGTGGTCCCATTGAAGGAGGTGTGCCGCATCGCCCACGAGCGGGGCATTCCCGTGCTGGTCGACGGGGCGCAGGCCGCCGTGCACATGCCGGTCGACGTGCAGGACATCGATTGCGACTTCTATGCCTTCACCGGCCACAAGGTGTACGGGCCCACCGGCATCGGCGTGCTGTATGCCAAAAAGCCGTGGCTGGAGAAGCTGCCACCCTTCCTCGGCGGCGGATCCATGATCGAGAGCGTGGGGCTCGAGCGCATCACCTATGGCCCCCCGCCGACCCGCTTCGAGGCCGGCACGCCGCCCATCGTGGAGGCGGTTGGACTGGCGGCGGCGCTCAACTACATGATGCAGATCGGACGAGCGGAGATCGCCGCGCACGAGCACGAGCTCATGAAGTATGCCCACGCCCGGCTCGGCGAGCTCAACTGGCTCACGCTCTACGGCGAGAGGCCGGACAAGGGCTCGATCGTCGCCTTCACTGTGGAGGGCCTGCATCCCCACGACGTGTCGACGATCATTGACCGGTCGGGGGTGGCGATCCGCGCCGGACACCACTGTGCACAGCCGCTGATGGAGCGGTTCGGGGTGGGCGCCATGTGCAGGGCTTCCTTCGGTCTCTATAATACCCGGGCCGAAGTGGATGCCCTGGCCGAGGCCTTGATCAAGGCGCACGAGTTCTTCGCCTGAGGGCGGATGTGAGAATGGCGATGGAAGGCAGACCGAGCGACCGCAGCGGAGCCCTTTCCAGGGCGGAGGAGGTGCGGGCGGCCCCGCCGAGCGTTGCCGATGGCGGCACACCCGTCCCGGGATCGAAGCTTTCCGCCGAGGAGCTCGATCAGCTCACGGCGGACATCGTGGCGGCGCTCAAGACCGTGTACGATCCGGAGATTCCGGCCGATATCTACGAGCTCGGTCTGATCTACAAGATCGATGTCGATGACGATCGCCACGTGTCGATCGAGATGACGCTGACCGCTCCGGGCTGCCCGGTTGCCGGCGAGATGCCGACCTGGGTGGAAAACGCGGTCAACGCGGTGCCGGGCGTCTCGGGCACCAAGGTGACGCTCACCTTCGATCCCCCTTGGGACAAGGAGCGCATGTCGGAGGAGGCCAAGCTCGCGCTCGGCATGTTCTGACAGAGCGTAGCGCGACCTCGACAGCGGGCGCCAAATCACTACATTCTGTGGCGAGAGGCCAACGCGAGCGTTCCACGCTCGGGCCCATGGGAGAGTTCGGTATGGCAAGACCGCGGCCGAAAGTGCTGACGCTGACCGCCGCTGCGGCTGAACGCGTGCGTCAGCTCATGGCGGCACGGCCGGAGGCCGCCGGCCTCAAGATCGGCATCAAGAAGGGCGGGTGCGCAGGCATGGAGTACACGCTCTCCTGGGCCGAGGCGGTGGGCAAATTCGACGAGGTGATCGAGATCGACGGCGCGCGGGTCATCGTCGATCCGGCCGCCGTGCTCTACCTGCTCGGCACCGAGATGGACTGGAAGGTCGACAAGATCTCGGCTCAGTTCGTGTTCAACAACCCGAATCAGAAAAGTGCCTGCGGCTGCGGGGAGTCGGTTGACCTGCAGCCCGTTTCCAAAGAGCGGCTCGAGGAGCTCAAGGTTTGAGTTGGCCCTTCGCGCCATGCCGACCAGCGCGGCCTTCATCGACTTCGTGACGGATCAACTGGCCGGCCTCGGGAACGTTTCCGTCCGCCGCATGTTCGGCGGGGCGGGGGTCTATTGCGGTGGGGTGATGTTCGCGCTCGTCGCCGACGACACGCTCTACTTCAAGACGGACGAGGGGAACCGGTCCGATTTCGACGCCGAAGGGCTCGAGCCGTTCGTTTACCAGTCGAAGGCCGGGCGCAACACGGTCATGTCGTATCGGCGGGCGCCGGAGCGGCTCTTCGAGGATCCCGACGACATGAGGGGCTGGGCGGAAAAGGCACTCGCCGCCGCGCGGCGCGCGAGCGCACAGACCCGAAAGAAGCGGCGCATGAGCTAGGCGGTCCGTACCGGTCGGCGCAGGAATGCCGGCATGTGATCGAAGCCGGTGGCGGCGTGCGCCGGGCCGGGCATGGCCGGCGGCTTCGTCCTCTTCTTGGACTCAGCCTGCGGCTGCGGTTTGGCCTCTGTCCCGGCGCGCACGGCCGGGGCCGCATTGGCAATGCGCAGCTTGCGGTCGGCGCGACTCGAAGTGGCTGCAGGTTTGCCGCGCTCGCGGGACGGCGCATTCGATGCGGCGGCAGGCCGCCGCT
>DATLZB010000054.1:0-10579 GCA_035574175.1 Hyphomicrobiaceae bacterium | reverse complement strand
GCATCCACGTCTATGCCTGGGATGCGCGGCCCTTCCCCGCCTTCCCGAACGACACCGAGAGTTGGGGCGACGGTGCCAACTGGCGGCTCGGCCACTGGCTCAACGGCCGCATCGCCGGCGTTCCGCTCGCCGAGCTCATCGCTCGCATCCTCGCCGAACACGGCTTTGCCGATTGCGATGCCGACCTGCTCGAGGGCGTGGTGCCGGGCTACGTCATCGACCGCATCATGTCGGCGCGCGAGGCGCTGCAGCCCTTGGAGCTCGCCTACTTCTTCGATGCCGTGGAGAGCGCAAGCCGCATCGTCTTCCGCCACCGCGGCGCCGAGGGTGCCTTGGCCCAGCTCACCGAGGAGGGCCTCGTCGAGCGCCGCAATGGGGCAAGCCCCCTCACGCTGGTGCGCGCGCAAGAGACCGAACTGCCCGCCTCCGCCAAGGTCGTCTACATTGGCGCGGGCAACGACTACCAGCAGGCGGTGGTCGAGGCGCGCCGGCTCGCCGGGGCGAGCGGCCGCGTGGCGCAGGCCGACCTCGCCGTTGTGCTCGAGGCGGAGGAGGCCGCCGCCATGGTTGAGTCCTGGCTGTTCGAAGCCTGGTCGAGCCGCGAGCGGGCCAGCTTCACGCTGCCGCCGAGCCGTCTCGCACTCGAGCCGGGCGACGTGGTGAGCCTCGAGCGCGAAGGCCGCAGCCGCCTCTACCGCATCACCGAGGTCGGCGAGCATGGCGAGCGTGACATCGAGGCGCTGAGCATCGACCCGGCGATCTACGCGCGCATCCGCGCCTCCGACCGCCCGCCTCGCCTGCCAGGGCCGCTGCCCGCCGGCCAGCCGCTCGCCGAGTTTCTGGATCTCCCCTTGCTGCGGGGCGACGAGCCCGAGCACGCGGCCTATGTCGCCGCTGCCCAGTCACCGTGGCCGGGTGCGATCGCCTTCTACAGCTCGCCCGAGGCCACGGGCTACAGCTTGCGCGCGCTTGCCACGGCGCCGGCCGTTATGGGCACGACACTCGATCCGCTCCCTGCGGGTCCCGCCGGACGCATGGACCGTGCAACGCGCCTGAGGGTGTTGCTCGACGGGGGCGAGCTTGCTTCGGTCACGCCACTCCAGCTTCTCGCCGGCGCCAATGCGGCAGCCGTCAGGCGCGGGGATGGCGACTGGGAGGTGGTGCAGTTCGAAAGTGCCGTTCTGCTTGCGCCTCTCACCTACGAGCTGTCCGGCTTTTTGCGTGGCCAGGCGGGCAGCGAGGCCGGCATGCCGGCGCTGCTCGCTGCCGGGGCCCGTTTCGTGCTGCTCGATGGCGCGGTTACCCGTATCGATCTCGCCGCGGCCGAGGTCGGCCTGCCCTATACGTGGCGCTATGGACCCGCCAATCGCGACCTCGGCGACGCAGGTTACGTCGAGCGTACCCACGCCTTCATCGGCCTTGGACGGCGACCGCTCGCGCCGGTTCACGTGCGCGGCACGCGCAGCAGCGGCGATGTTACGCTTACATGGATTCGCCGCACGCGTATGGGCGGCGATTCCTGGGATGCGGCGGAGGTGCCGCTCGGGGAGGACTCCGAGCGCTACGAGATCGACATCCTCGACGGGGCGACGGTGAAGCGCACGCTCGCCTCTTCGCTGCCGAGCGTGACCTACACGGCGGCGCAGCAGACGGCCGACTTCGGCAGCCCGCAGGCCACGCTGAGCGTGCGCATCTACCAACTCGGCGCTGCCTGGGGCCGCGGCAGCGCCGCCGCCGCCGTGGTGTGAGCACGCCCCGGCCGATCGCGCGCACCCGCCCGCCTTTCACACCATGCGCTCCCGGCCAAGGCCGTTGAAGGCGGCCGCGCACCTGCCCCGACCCGGATGGAGAAAGGCCGGCCAGCAAGAGAGGTGAACCCGGCAATGAAGCAAAGGAGAAGTCCTCATGCCTGAAACCAACGTCCTCGAGCCCGTGCCGTCGAAGTGGTGGGTGCACTCGCTTACCATCTGGGGCGCCCTCATCACCACGCTGTCGACCGTGCTGCCGGTGATCGGCCCGCTGTTGGGCCTCGACATCACCGCCGATCTCGTCGAGCAGCTGGGCGAGAGCCTGGTTGCCGTGGTGCAGGCCGTTGGCGGCCTGATCGGCATCATCATGACCATCTACGGCCGCACGCGCGCCACCACCCGCCTGCAACGCCGCGCTCTGACCATGCGCCTTTGAGCGCTGCCAGGTACCGGCCCAGGTGCTAGGATTGGGCCGGGAGCGGCGATATAGTTCTGCTCTCCGGGCCACCGCGAGGCAGAACCGCGTGCGCATTCTCGTTGTCGAGGACGATCCCGATCTGAGGCGCCAGCTCGTCGAGGCGCTCTCCTTCGCCGGCTATGCCGTCGATGCGGCCGCCGACGGCGAGGAGGGCTACTTCCTGGGCGACACCGAGCCCTACGATCTCGTCATCCTCGACCTCGGTCTGCCGAAGATGGACGGCATCTCCATCCTCGAGCAATGGCGGCGCGCCGGCCGCAAGTATCCCGTCATCATCCTGACCGCCCGCGACCGCTGGAGCGACAAGGTGGCCGGCATGGACGCCGGTGCCGACGACTACGTGGCCAAACCCTTCCACATGGAGGAGCTGCTCGCCCGCGTGCGTGCCCAGGTGCGCCGGGCCAGCGGCCATGCCACGAGCGAGATCGAGTGCGGCCCTTTGCGGCTCGACACCAAGACGGCCCGGGTGAGCTACGAGGGCAAACCGATCAAGCTCACCTCGCACGAGTACCGGCTGCTCGCCTATCTGATGCATCACAACGGCCGCGTGGTTTCCCGCACCGAGCTCGTGGAACACCTCTACGACCAGGACTTCGACCGCGACAGCAACACCATCGAAGTCTTCATCGGCCGGCTGCGCAAAAAGATTCCGGGCGACATGATCAAGACCGTCCGCGGCCTGGGCTACCGGCTCACAGCAGAGCCCGATGAGGTTTAATTCGCTTGCTTTCCGCTTGTTCGCCGCGGCTTCGGTGTGGACCTTCTTGGTTCTTCCCGTTGCCGGCTTTGCCATCTATTCCCTCTACCGACAGGACGTCTCAGAGTCCTTCGACGACCGCATCCGCACGCTTCTGACGGTGATCCTCGCCGACAGCGTGGAGCGTGCGGGCTTCGAGCCGGGAATGCCCGGCGATCTCGGCGAGCCGCTGTTCCAGCTCACCAACTCCGGCTGGTACTGGCAGATTCGCCCCACCGGCGGCGCACAGGGCCGGCGCCTCGCTTCCCCCTCGCTGGCCAACGCCTCCCTTCCCTCGCCCTACGAAAGCCAGGTCGAGCCCGACGATCAGGGTACGCGCTGGATGTCGAGCCGCGGCCCGGCGAATGAGCCTGTGCGCATCGCCGAGATGGTCTACGTCCTCGGCGATGAGGCGACCGGTCCGCGCTACTCCTTTACCGTCGCCGGTCCCCTGGAATGGCTCGACGAGCGCATAGCGGTGTTTCGCACACGCCTTGCGATCGCCCTTGCCCTGGCCGGTGCCGCCCTCCTCGCCGTCACTTTCCTGCAGGTGCGCTACGGCCTGTTGCCGCTGCGCGCCATCGAGCGCAGGCTTGCCGCCATCCGCTCGGGCGAGGCCACAAGCCTCGAAGGCGAGCTTCCCGTCGAGATCGAGCCCCTTCAGCACGAGCTCAACGCCCTGATCAAATCCAACCAGGACATCATCGACCGCGCGCGCACTCAGGTCGGCAACCTCGCCCATGCATTGAAGACACCGCTTGCGGTGATCATCAACGAGGCCAACGAGGACAAGAGCCCGTTCGCCCGCAAGGTGGCAGAGCAAGCCAGCCTCATGCGCGACCAGGTGAGCTACTACCTCGACCGCGCCCGCATGGCCGCCCGCGCCGGCACCATCGGCCGCGTCAGCGAGGTGCGGCCCATCGCCGAGGGGCTGCAGCGCACGCTCGAGCGCATCTACGGCGACAAGGGCATCAGGGTGCTGCTTGATTGTCCGGCCGGCGTGCGGTTTCAGGGCGAGCGCCAGGACCTCGAGGAGATGCTCGGCAACGTGCTCGACAACGCCTGCAAATGGGCTCGCACTAAGGTGTACTTTCGCGCTGCCACGCGCCCGGCGACGACGCGCGGCGGTCGCGTTCGCCTGATCGTGACCGTAGATGACGACGGCCCTGGTCTCACCGAGCAGGAGCGGGCCCGCATCGGCAAGCGGGGCCAGCGGCTGGACGAAACCAAGCCCGGCACCGGCCTCGGGCTCTCCATTGTCAACGACCTCGTCCACTCCTACGGCGGCCGCATCGAGTTTTCGGCCTCCCGGCACGGCGGCCTGAACGTGCGCCTCGATCTGCCGGCCGCGTGAGCGTGCATATTTGCGCACCACTGTTGCGCGGCAGACCCGCCGGGTCGCACTTTTGCCGGAATCGCCGCCGATATGCACGCGGTTGCAATAAGGGCTGCAACCCATGCCGGGCATGTACGAGGGCCGCGGCGATCGAGGGAATTGCCATGAGGGTCATCAAGGCGTGCGCCATCCTGATGCTGCCGCTCGCGGCCGCCGCGTGCGGCCCCGATGGGCCGAGCAAGGCGGACACCGGTCTGGCGGTCGGGGCCATCGCCGGCGGCATACTCGGCAATTCGGTCGGCCGCGGCACGGGACGTATCGCCACCACCGCAATCGGCGCGGTGATCGGCGGTATCGTCGGCAGCGAGATCGGCCGCGCGCTCGACCGGCAGGATCAGATGCTGGCGCAGCGGGCCGAATTTGATGCGCTCGAGCGGGGGCGCAGCGGCGAGCGCATCCCCTGGCGCAATCCCGACAGCGGTCGCTACGGCGAGGTGATCGCAGGTGCGCCCTTCAAGCGGGGAGCGGAGGACTGCCGCGAGTACACCCACCGCATCTTCATCGACGGGCGTCCGCAGACCATGAAGGGCGTTGCCTGCCGCAACCCCGACGGCACCTGGCGCAACGTCGGCTGAGTTGATCTCCTCGCTCAGCGCCGGGCGATGGGCGACTTCAGCGCCGCGCACATGGACTTCGCTTTCGCCTCGAGCCGGTCGAGGCGGGCGAACACCTCACCCTTCTCCTTGAGGATGGGCATGAGGCTCGACAAACTGTTGGCGCCGGTCGTGTGGATGCAGCGCTTGTCGTTGTCCTTGGCCCACTCGTAGCCGATCAGCTCGCCGAGACGGCAGATTTTGGCGGCGAGCTCGCCTGCCCGGTTCGGCGGCGCTTCGCCGAGGATGTTGCCGACCACCTCATTCCAGCCCGGCGCGCTCTCGGTGCAGCCGTTGCCGAACGGCGGCGGCAGCGTCGACAGACCGTCGCACTTGCCGGTCCAGAACCGGCGGTACCAGAGCCGGTGCTCGTCATGGGCGAAAGCGAGCCGGGCCACCGGCACGACCGCGCCGACGCAGTCCTTGCGCATGGGCTCCTGCGCGCTCGCGCGGCCCGCGCCGATCACCGCCAGCGCTACGAGCGCCAGCGCCACACGCCATCGCATGAGAGATGATCCCCTTGGCTTGGCAGCAAGCGAGAAAGTGACGCTCGCAATCTACACGCAAAGCGGGCGGCTCGAAACCGCCGTTCGCTGATGCTATAAGCGCAGGGACTTGGCTGGCCATGGGGGGGGCAGACGGGATGGTCAGACTGCCGCTGCTCGTTCGCATTTTCCGCAGTTTTTGGCTCACCAATCCATTCCGCATGGCGATCCTGGCGTTCGCCACCGGCTTCCTCCCCTTCGCCGTCGCCGTGCAGTACTCCTCGATCGGCGACGTGGCCTACTACATGCCCAAGGGCAGCGCCGTCGTCTGCGACGCTGCGGCGATTGCGGCCGGGCTGTGCATCGCCAAGCACGTCGGCTACCTGCATGCGTTGAACTGGTGGCCGACGTTCCTCTTGCTGATGCCGTTCGGATTGTTTTTTGCCTTCGAGTCGGTGCAGAACACGGAAGCGGTCGTTGCCCGCATGCTGGCGGGCGGCATGTTCGCCAAGCGCGACTGGTCCGGCCCCATCGCCGATGCCGGACCCGTGCTCGGGCGCATCTGGCGCACCTTTTTCCTCATCGCCCTGCCGGTGTTCCTGACCATCCTCGCCGTCATGGCCAAGGATTGGTGGTGCGTCGTCTATTGGCCGTTGCGCCTCGACGTGGCGTTCGGCGCCGTGCTCGATTCGCCGGCCCGCACCGCGCTGGTGCCAGCTTCCCTTCTGGAGATGTTGCGCGAGGCCGGCTGCGCCATGTCCAACGCGCACGAAAACGACTGGTCGGTGTCGGCAACCTTCGGCAGCGTGCCGCTGCTGGCGCCGCTGGTGCCCGGCCATGACAAGCCATCGCTGCTCTTCACGCAGATCTTCGCCGCTTACAACTACGCCCTGATGGCCTTCTGGTCGGCGGTGCTCGTCTCCTACTTCGGCTACGTGCTGGCGCTCACCATCGTCGTCTACCATCTCGATCGCGGGCGCTACGACTTCCAGCTGGTGCTGAACCTCAACTCGGCCGACGCCCGCAAGCGGCGCGGCTTCGAGCTGATGGAAGGCGTGTTCAGGCCGTGCGTGCTGGTCACCATCTTCGCCTTCATGATGGCCTTTTTCATGCGCATCCAGAACGTGTTCTTGCGCAATACAGAGTACCAGACCATCTACGATTTGCTGTTCGTCGACATCCCCGACACCTTCGGCAAGTTCACCGGTCTCGGCGTCATCCAGCTGATGGGCTGGCTCACCGAGCTGCAAAAGACACTGCAGAAATTCCTCGATTTCGGCCAGTTCGCCGACCCGCAGTCGCTGCTCGGCGCCCCCGCCATCCTGATCGTGCTGGGGCTCGTCACCGCCGCGCTCGGGCATATCCTGCGCACCGCTGCCATGGGCGCACAGGCGCGCGTGCTCGCGTCCCTTGCCGAGCGCGACGGCGCGCCGAGGGTTGCCGCCTACTACCGCCTCAGCGAGCGCGAGACGTCCACTCGAGCGGGCGATGTCGAGTGGTGGCCGTTGAGCTGGCCGGAACTGCGCTATGCCGTCCGCCTGATGATCTCGGGGGTGTTCTGCTACGTATTCTATCGCGTCGCCTTCGTCTGGATGGGTTACGTCGCCTATCGGTCGATCCAGGGGCGCTGGCGCGAGCGGCGGTGAGAGGGCGGCTGCGGCGGGCCGGCTTCGGGGCAGCCGTGGCGCTCGCGGCCTATGCCGGCCTGGTCGTGATCGTGAACATCTTCTACACGCCGGGCTCCGGTCCCCTCGATGTGCGCGGCGCCGCGCATCTGCCGCGCGCCGGCGCCAGCCTCTCGGTCCTGATCTGGAATCTGGGCTATGCCGGGCTCGGCGCAGAGTCCGACTTCGTCGCCGACGGCGGCAGGCATTATCTGCCGCCCTCGCGCGCTGGCGTACGCGAGAACCTGGCAGGCATCGCCAGCGTGCTCGCCCGCACCGACGCCGACCTCTTCCTGTTCCAGGAGGTGGCGCGGGCCGGCCCCCTCAACTACTGGGTGGACGTGCTCGACGGCATCGAGAGAGCGCTGCCGGGACGCGCCAGCGTGTTCGATCCGGAGGTTCTAACCAGGCTCCTTCCGCCGCCGCTCCGCCTCGCGCACGGCACCGCCATCTTCGGTCGCTTGAAGATCGGCGCCTCGGAGCGCGTCGCCCTTCCCCTCGAAAGCGAGCGGCTGGCCGGTTTGCTCAGGCGCCGATACAGGATGCATGTGGCGCGCCTGCCCATCGCCCAGGCCTCCGGCGAATGGGTCATCGTCAACGTGCACCTGGCCGCCTTCGATCGCGACGCCGAGCTCCGCCTGCGCCAGCTGCGCGAGGTGGTGCGTTTCGCACAGCGCGAGTTCGACAAGGGCAACCCGGTGGTGATTGGCGGCGACTGGAACATGGAGTTCGTCAAACAGCGCTTCCCGCATGCGACCGACGACAAGTTTCTGTTCTGGCTCCACGACTTCCCGTTTGCCGAGCTGGCGGAGGGCTGGCGCGCGGCGTTCGATGCCTCCGTGCCCTCAGCGCGCACTCTGCATGAGCCCTACCGGCCGGGACGGACCTACGTCACCGTCATCGACGGCTTTGTCGTCTCGCCCAACGTCGAGGTCGAGAGCGTGCGCGGCATCGACCTTGCCTTTGCCTATTCCGACCACCAGCCGGTGCGCGGCGTCTTCCGCTATCGCGGCACACGCTGAGCGTGAACCGAACACGTTTGAGCAGGGCCCGGATCTTGTGGGCCGACTCACTCGACAGTATGTTTCGTGACATTGTTTGCGGTTTGGGGAGTGCCATGAAAGCCTTCCTTATAGCGTTTCTTACGTTGCTCTTATTCGCTGAAGCAGGCAGAGCACAGGATGTCGTGGGGTGGCAAATCAATCGATACCCTGAGCGCGGCGTCCCACAAGGCTGCATGGCAGGAGCCAATTACCGAGACGGGACCCGGCTCAGCATAATCGTCACTCGCAATTATGATTGGGGCTTGGGTCTGGCCAACAGCTCGTGGAATCTGAAAACTGGAGCATCGACAACTGTCGTCGCGTATGTCGATGGCAGAATCATTGCGAGCGGCAAAGCCGCGCATTGGGCAAGAGACATTGCGGTATTGCCCCTTAGCGGGGTCGATGCCTACCGGGCCCTCCAGATCGGTAACCGGCTGGACCTTCAAACGCCTCACGGCACCTTGAGCTTCGCGCTGACCGGCACAGCAAGGGCGATGACAGCCGTGCTTGAGTGTGCGCGTGATGTAAGAGGGTTTGAGCAAACGCAGCAAACACCCAACTTCCAATCGCTATCCCAGGCCGAGGCAGCCGTCCTACTGGCCAACGCACTAAATGCGGCGAACATCCGCGGATATGTTCTGGAGCCTCCGGAACCGGGCGGCGTTGGGGCGCGCTTCAGGCTCGCCGACGGTACGAGGGGGTGGCTTATCGCCAGTCGTGGTCAAGGCACGAGAAGTGCCGACGACTATGCAGCCGTCGTTATCGGCCAGCTATCCGAAACATGCAAAGGTGAATTCTTGTCTGGAAAACAATCGATCCCCTCTGTGGATGGGTCCGTTGTGAGGCGGGTCGTAACCACGTGCCGTGCTGGCACAAATGAACAGGTGATTGAAACGACCATCATTCGTCGTCCGAGCGGATTCCTTTTGGATTTGACGCAATTTCTGCCGCCGAGTACCGGTGCAGGCGTCGGCGCCAAGGACAACGACCGGTCAACTCTGGTCGATGCTGTAATGCGACTTCCTGCGCGGTGAAAAGTCCAAGCTGGTCGAACGGACGTAACGAACTGTCACGTCACGCCTTTGCCTATTCCGACCACCAGCCGGTGCGCGGCGTCTTCCGCTATCGCAGCGCAAGGTGAACCGCTGCGGCGAAGCGGATGACGCGCAGGCGTCACCCGCGATGCAGCACTGCGGCACGGGCGCGTTCCGCAACTACTTGGAGGTGGATCCCGGCTCATCCGCGGCGAGCTGAACTTCGATGTCGGTGAGTTCCGGCTCGTGCGGACGCAGCCGCGTGCGGGCCGCATCCTCCCAGCTCGCGATCTTCACGACGCTTGCCGAGTTGGCCGCTCTCTGGGTCGGACTGGTCGGCTCCACGATGTGGAGCCCGGCGCCGTCGATGAAGAACGTATGATCCCCGAACACTTGGGTAAGCTGCTGCACGGCCGGGTGGTCGTCCGGGATCAATTGGGCGTCGAATTGCCTCATCGTCTGCGCGGCTGATGCGGACGTTAGCCTCATGGGCGAGCTCCTTTCCGTTGGCACGCCGACGGCAACGACAAAGCCCAGGTTGCTCGCTGTTTCGGGGCCCGGAGTCGGTCATCACGGCCGATCGCGCTCTTCCCACACTGCACAGCTAGGGCGTCTTGCACCATGTTCAAGCCGAACGGTCCAATTTGTTCGGGAGCGATGGTGGTTGCGACAGCAGCGGGCCGGCGGCTGGTCGCCAAAGAGCGACACGGGGTCACCCAATGCGCCCCGCCCTTGCCCTCGCCGCGCCCCATGCCTATGCCTTGCCTGCCGGCTGAGACTTGCACCCATCATGCTGTTCTGGATTCTCTGCGCAGTTCTGACCGCCGGGGTGATCTTCGCCCTGGCGCGGCCGCTCGTTACCGAGCGCACCGGCGCTGGCGAGTCCGATCCCGATCTCGAGGTCTATCGCGACCAGCTTGGCGAGATCGATCGGGATATGGCGCGCGGTCTGCTCAGCGGGACGGAAGCGGAGGCCGCGCGCATCGAGGTCGCGCGCCGGATGCTGGCCGCCGCCGAGCGGGCGCAGGCGCAAACGGCCGAGCCTGCCCCCGCGCGTTACCGAAGCGCCCAAATTGCTCTCTATGGCATTGCCGCTGGCATCCCCATCGCGGCGCTTTCCTTCTATCTCGCGCTCGGCTCGCCCGGTCTGCCCGGCGCCCCGGCCGGCGAACGGCTTGCCGGCGCCGACGCAGCCGCCGCCAAGGTGGAGGCACTCGTCGCCGAGGTCGAGGCGCGCCTGCGGGAGAGCCCAGGTGACGGTCGCGGATGGGACGTGATCGCCCCGGTCTACATGCACCTCGGCCGCTACCGCGACGCCGCCAACGCCTATGCTCGTGCCATCGATCTTGAGGGCGAGACGGCGGTGCGCCTGTTGGGCTTTGGCGAGGCCACCGTCACC
>DATLZB010000053.1:0-3677 GCA_035574175.1 Hyphomicrobiaceae bacterium | reverse complement strand
CCGCTTCCCGGCCGAGGGCATCATCGAAGCGGCCAAGTCCACCGGTTGCGACCTCATCGTGATGTCCTCCCACGGCCGGCGCGGACTGAGCAAACTGCTCCTCGGCAGCCAAGCCACCGAGGTGCTGACCAGCAGCACCGTACCGGTCCTCATCTGCCGGTGAATGCCTTCAACTCCGCCGATAGGGAAAGCAGCGGGCCGGATCGAGCGTGAGCCCGTAGTGCTGAGCGAGCTTTTTGATCGCCTCGCCATACTCGGGGTAGGGATCGCGATTCTCGAAACCGACGATGATCGGCCTGAAGTTTTTTTCGTTCTGCCCGAGCGGCGGCAGCATCGCCGTTACCAAGCCCTTGCCCTCACCGTCGCGCAGCGTGAGGAAGATCGGCATGGTTCGCTGTATATGGGCCTTCAGCCCAATGTTCTGCTCGAAGGAGGCCGCCGACTTGGGAGGTGTGTACGTTCTCGCCGCCTCCTCGTAGGCCTGCTTGAAGTACCTCTCGACGGCATGGTTCATGTCGCGCGATTCGCGCGCGGCTTCGGCCTCGGTCTCGATCCGAAACCAGGTATACGGAGGTGCATCGCACACGAATTGCATGGTCTGCTCCCTTGCGAGGTCTCGTTCAGCCCTTGCGCGGTCGCCGATCTGCCGACGTTGAATTGATGCCCCTGGCGAGTGCCCGTGATGCTCTCGCCATCGCGCCGACGCCGTGCCCACCTTCCCTCGGCGCGACATCGCCCTTCATGGAAGCACAGCCTGACCGTCCGGTCGAGACCCCGCCGCGCACGCCGCGCATCTGCGGTTGTCGACACTGAACGAGCGATCGGCCGCGTGAACGAAACTGAGAACGGCCATGTCCCAGCTATTGCTAGACATCGCAGCCGCCCTGGGGCTGACGACCAGATCTGCTGGGTCAGCGACCTCAATTAGGCATCTTCGACAAAGAAACGGCCGCGTCTACCCGCGCCTAACCCCTTCGCCCCGGAGAACGTGCATCACCTTCATGACCTACGACCTCGGATACATCGACTTGGAACAGAAAACCCTGCAACCTATCGACAACCCGTTCGGTGCAAAGGTGTTACCTATGTCTTAGGTACGTTCTGTCACCCATGTCTCCGGGCCGGACAAAGAAAGAAATGGCGCACCGGGAAGGATTCGAACCCACGACCCCCAGATCCGTAGTCTGGTGCTCTATCCAACTGAGCTACCGGTGCGCGCGTCGACGGAAAGCCGTCGTGTGTCACACAGAACGTGGTCCCGAACGGTCCAGCCGACAAGAGCGACACTACTAGTGTCCCGCCACCCAAAGTGCAAGGGTCCGCCCGCGCCGGGCGTGCGGCGAGCCGCTTTAAGCGTCGGCTTCGGCGCGCCGGTCCGGGATGTCGAACCTGAATGCTGCGCCCCGCTCCGAATCGACGAGCTCCAGTCGCCCGCCGTGCGTGGCCACCAGTTCCGCGGCGATTGCCAAGCCGAGTCCGGACCCGCCCTTGCGGGTACCGCCCCGGAATGCTCGAAACAGATTGGCCCTGGCTTTCTCAGTCACGCCGGGGCCATTGTCGCGCACCTCGATGACGACGCCGCCGCTCTCGCGCCGCGCGATGATCCTGATCTCGCCGCGCGTACCGGGTCCCTGGCCCTCGATCGCCTGCACCGCATTGCGTGCCAGGTTGTTGAGGATGCGGAACAGATGGTCGGCGTCGGCGTCGACCCGCAGTCCCGGCTCGAGCTCCGTGTACCAAGCGATGCCCTCGCGGGGCAGACCGAGGCCTTCGGCCACCTCCTGAAGTACGTCGGCGAGCACGATCGCAGCGCGCCGCGGCGGCGCCTCCTCGGCCCGGCCGAACCGCAGCGTGTCGTTGCAGAAGTTGATGGCCCGGTCGAGGGAGGCAATGAGCTTGGGCGCGAGGCTCTGTGTGGCCGGGTCCGGCAGTGCGCTGAGCCGATCGGACAGCAGCTGCGCACTGGCCAGCATGTTGCGCAGATCGTGATTGATCTTGCTGACCGCCAGACCAAGCTGGGCGAGCCGGTTTTTCTGCTGCAGCATTTGCAGCAGCTCCTGCTGCATGTGCGCGAGTTCGCGCTCGGCCGTACCGATCTCGTCGGTGCGTGCCGAGGGCGTGATGATCCCGCTCGCATCCTCTGGATTGCGCGAGAACGTCAGCATGCTGCGGGTGAGGCGCATCATCGGCTGCACCAACAGCCGGTTGAGGGCGAAGTAGACGAGCGCCGCGGCGATTACCGAAATGATGATGGAAAGCCCCAGGATGTTGAGGCCGAAGCGCACCATGGCACTGCGCAGCGGCGCCTCCGGCAACACGATCTCGACGAAGTCGTTTGCCGCGAACTCCTCGCCGTCGCCGGCGTTGGGATGACCGAACACCAGGATGATGCGGCCCTCGGCTGCCGTGAACACGCCGAGCGCGTCGCCCGTGAGCTGCGCCCATCGACCGAGCGTCGCCCACAGGCCGGCCGAGGGATCGCGTCGCAGATCGTAACGCACGTCCACGTTGATCGGGCCATCCGGCGGCAGCACCAGCCGGCGCATTTCGCTCTGCTTGATGGCGACCGATAGCACCCGCGCTGTGCTCAGCAGCTCGTTGCGCACCGGAGCCGGCACCACACCGCCCGGCGCGGCATCGGCGGCGAGCGCAGCGAGCCGCGCCGCCGTGAGCCGGTCCGTCAACCAGTTGACCCGGAAGTTCGCGATCGACGGAACGAAGATCAGCACCTCTGCCAGCATGACGAAGGCCGCGGTTAGGATGAGCAGCTTGGCCGACAGCCCGAGTCCCAGCCGCTCCCTCGCGGCGTCTGCACGCTCCTGTGCACTCGCCGTTCCGCCTGGCGTGGCGTCGACTGCGCCGCCGTCGCCGGACGGTCCGTTGGATCTTAACAGTCGTTCGAGCATGTCAGCCAAGCTTGGCCAGCAACCCGATCAGACCACGCACCATCTGATTACTGGGCGCTGTCGCATAATAGCGGTAGGCGGCGCGCTTGTTGATCTCGCCGAGCGTGGGATAAGGCGAGATCCAGTCGGTCATCGCCTTGATCTTGAGCCTGCGCGAGATGGCAAGCCCCCATATCTGTATCAGCTCTCCTGCGTGTGCGCCAACGATCCCCGCGCCCAGGATGCGCCCGCGCCTGTCGGTCACGACCTTGACCATCCCGCGCGTCGAACGCTCTGCCTGCGCTCGGTCGTTCTCGTGATAGGACCAGCGCAGCACCTGAATGCGGCCCTCGGCTCTTGCCTGCTCCTCGCTAAGACCGACCCAGGCCAGCTCGGGGTCGGTGAAGGTTACCCGCGGGACGATACCGGCGTTGACCTTGGCCGGCAGCCGAAACAAGGCCCGCCGGATCACGATGCCGGCGTGATAGTTGGCCACGTGCGTGAACTGCGGCCCACCGCTGCAGTCGCCAATGGCAAACACCCTGCGGTTTGACGTTACCAGTCCGGCATCGACCTCGATGCCATCCCTACCGTATTTGACGCCGGCCGCATCGAGGTTCAGTTCGAGATTGGGTTTGCGACCCGTGGCCACCAGCAGGTGGGAGCCTTCCACCGCCTCCCCTAAGCCCCCGGAGCTTACGGTCACGCGTATGGCGCGGTCCCGGCCCTCCACTCGTTCGACGCGGGTGCGCTCGCGCAGGGTCAGGCCCTCCTCGGCGAGCGCCTTCAGCA
>DATLZB010000052.1:0-11225 GCA_035574175.1 Hyphomicrobiaceae bacterium | reverse complement strand
GTCGCCCATGGCGGCGACCATGCGGTCGCGCTCGGCGGGGGAGACGCCGCGGAACTCGCCCAGCACCTGCCCGCCCTGAAGGGCGTTCAGCATGGCGGCGGCCTGCAGCGTGAAGATGCCCCGATAGGAATCGAGATAGGGTAGCCCCTTCTTGAAGTAGTTCTCGTTGCGCTTGCCCGCCACGTGGCTGCCCTTGACGTGCTCGACGAACACAAAGGGGCCGGTGCCGTTGATCTTGGTCTTGGGTGCGTTGGGATCGGCGGCCAGGTCCTTGGCGGCGTAGACGCAGTTCCAGGGGGAGGCGAAGTGGTCGAGCATCGAAGAGTTCGCCGCCTTCATCTTGAAGACGACCGTCTTGTCGTCCGGTGTCTCGATGGAGTCGATGTCGGCAAAGGTCGCTTTGCGGGTCGAGACCACGCCCTGCGGCGGATTGCGCAGGCGCTCGTAGGTCGCCTTCACATCAGCGGAGGTGAGGGGGGTGCCGTCATGGAACTTCACGCCGTCATGGAGCGTGAAGGTGTAGCTCATCAAATTGGGCGCCACCTTCCACGACTTGGCGAGATCACCCTCGATCTCAGGAAACTTGGAAAGGTTGTAACGCAACAGCGTCGAATAGAACGGCGCCGAGAAATGCAGCGTGGCGTAGGTATCGCTGCCGTGGCAGTCGTAGTGCGGGGTCTCGGCACTGATGGCAAAATTCAGATGGCCCCCGCGCTTGGGTTGCTGGGCTTCGGCTCCCGGCACAAGGCCGAACGCCATTACGGCGAGCAAGCCCGCGGTTCGTGCGATCAGAGTCTTCATCTTGGGTCCTTCCTCCCTTCTCGCTTCTTCCTTCCCTAGCGAATCAGCCGGCGCGGGTCTCCTCTCAAACCTTGTGACAGGCAGCAAAGTGACCCGACGCAAGCTTGCGGATAGCGGGCACGTGCGCGCGGCACTCCTCCCCGGCGATCGGGCAGCGGGTATGGAACACGCAGCCGGAGGGAGGGGTCAAGGGCGAGGGTATCTCACCCTTGAGCGCACGCGGGGCCCTCGCCCGTTCGACGCGTGGGTCGGGAATCGGCGCGGCGTCGAGCAGGGCTTTGGTATAGGGGTGGAGAGGCTTGGCGTAGAGCGTGTCCCGGTCGGCAAGCTCCATGATCCGCCCGAGATACATGACCGCCACGCGATGGGAAATGTGACGCACCACAGCGAGGTCATGGGCGATGAACAGGTAGCTTAGGCCGAGTCTGGCCTGGAGGTCCTCGAGCAGGTTAATGATCTGGCCTTGAATGGAGACATCGAGGGCGGAAACGGGCTCGTCGCAAACGATGAAGGTCGGCTCGAGAGCGAGGGCGCGAGCGATACCGACGCGCTGGCGCTGGCCGCCCGACAGTTCATGGGGATAGCGCTCGGCGTGGTAGGGAAAGAGACCCACCTGGTCGAGCAGCTCGTCGACCCGCCGGCGCACGGCGCGCTTGTCGGACGCTAAGCGATAGACGCTGAGCGGCTCGCCGATGATCTGGCCCACCGTCATGCGCGGGTTGAGCGAGGAAAAGGGGTCCTGGAAGATCACCTGAATCTTGCGCCGCAGTTCGCGCAGCTCGCCGTAGCTCTTGCGGGTGATGTCGGCAGTGCCGAAGCGGATGGTGCCGGCGGTCGGCTCGTCGAGCTTCAGGACGACGCGGCCCACGGTGGTCTTGCCGCAGCCCGACTCGCCAACGAGCCCCAGCGTTTCGCCGGGGGCAATCGAGAAGCTCACGTCCTCGACCGCCTTCACCGTCGCGGCGCGCGAAGCGAAAAGGCCGGGCCTCGCAACGGTCACCTTGAAATGCTTGGTCAGACCCTCGACGGTGAGCAAAGGCTTGTCGGCAGCAAAATCTCTGGCGCCGCCCTCGGCCAGGGGTTTGCGCGGCTCGATGAGGAGGGCGCCAGAAGCGATGGCGCCAGCGCGAATGCAGGCGGAGAGATGGCCATCTCCCGCCTTGGTCAGGGCGACCTCGCCGGCGCAGGCTTCGATCCGATACGGGCAGCGCGGAGCGAACCGGCAGCCCGAGGGCGGGGAGCGCAGGTCGGGCGGCAGCCCCTCGATGCTTTCCAGCCGAGCGGCGCGCGGCAGATCCAGGCGCGGCACGGAGCGCATGAGGCCGATCGTGTAGGGATGACGCGGGGAGTGAAAGATGTGGTCGGCGGTGCCCTGCTCGACGATGCGGGCCGCGTACATGACGTTGACGCGGTCGGCATAACGGGCGACCACGCCCAGGTTGTGGGTGATGATGATGAGGGAAATCCCGAGCCGGCGCGAGAGGTCCTTCATCAGCTCGAGAATTTGCGCCTGGATGGTGACGTCGAGGGCGGTGGTGGGCTCATCAGCGATGATGAGCTTGGGATTGCAGGCCAGAGCAATGGCGATCATGACCCGCTGGCGCATGCCGCCGGAAAGTTGGTGAGGGTACTGGTCGAGGCGCCGCTCGCCGTCGGTGATGCCGACCAGCCGCAACAGCTCGAGGGCGCGGGCCCGCACCGCCTCCTCGCTCATCTTCATGTGAATGATCAGCGGTTCCATGATCTGGAAGCCGATGGTCAGGACCGGATTGAGCGAGGTCATTGGCTCTTGGAAGATCATGGCGATGTCGCGGCCGCGCACCTCGCGCATCTCTTCGTCGGAGAGCTGCATAAGATCGGTCCCGCAAAACCGGATGGCGGATGCCTGAACCCGCGCGCGGGCCGGCGGCAGCAGCCGCATTACTGCCAACGCGGAGACAGACTTGCCGGAGCCCGACTCGCCGACGATCGCCACCGTTTCGCCGGGTGCCACCTCGTAGCTGATGCCCTCGACGGCCCGCACCGTGCCGTGGGAGGTCACGAAGGTGACGCGGAGGTCCTCGACGGAAAGCACCGGCCCGGAGCCGGCAGCAGCCGCCGTCGAGCGCATGCGCTCCAGCGCCTGCGAAGAGCCCGTGCTCGCGTCCGTGGCATCCACCGGCGAAGCCTCCCACTCCGCTGTCGGGGTCCGGCGTGAGTGCTCTGGGACGGCTCTCCGGCAGCCGCACACGCCGTTACGTTTTATCTTTGCGACATTGCTAGTCGATCATTCATCAATGGCGCAAGTGTGCCGACGGCCGCCGAAGGCGGTTGGGGCCGGGGCGGCAGGCGATCACGCATCATTGGGCGGCCTCTGCGACGGGGCCGGCGTTGCCTTGCAGATAGGCCATCGCCGCCGTCACCCCGCCTGAACGGAAGGGTATCCCGGTCGCGGCCAGGCCCATCTCGACCCCGGACAGCGTGCCGGTAACCATCAGATCATGAAAATCGCCGAGATGCCCGATGCGGAACACCTTGTCGGCCAACGGCCCGAGGCCGTTGCCGAGCGACAAATTGCAGCGCTTGAGGATTTCCGCCCGCAGCCGGTCAGCGGAATGGCCGTCGGGCAGGCGGACCGCGGTCAGCGAGGAGGAGTACTCAGCGGGGTTTCTGCATTGGATTTCGAAACCCCAGTGACGCACGCAGCGTCGAGTGGCCTCGGCGGCCCGCTTGTGGCGGGCAAAGACGTTGTCGAGCCCTTCCTGCTCGAGCAGGTCGAGAGCGACCCTTAGGCCCTGCAACAGATTGGTGGCCGGGGTATAGGGGAAGTAGCCCTTCTCGTTGATGGCGAGCATTTCCGACCAGTCCCAATAGGAGCGGGGCAAGCCGGCCTTGTGGTGCGCGGCCAGCGCCTTGTCGGAGATGGCATTGAACGACAGGCCGGGCGGCAGCATCAGACCCTTCTGCGAGCCGCCCACCGTAACGTCGACCCCCCATTCCTCGTGGCGGTAATCGATCGAGGCCAGCGAGGAAATGGTGTCGACCATGAACAGTGCCGGGTGGCCAGCGCGGTCGATGGCCCGGCGCACGGCAGCTACGTCAGTGGTAGCTCCGGTCGAGGTCTCATTGTGGACCACGCACACGGCCTTGATCTCGCGCGCCCTATCCTCCCGGAGACGCGCCTCGATGGCGGCGGCGTCGGCACCCGAGCGCCAGTCGCCCTTCAAGAACTCGGGCTTAAGCCCCAGCCGCGTGGCCATGCGGCTCCAGAGTGTAGCGAACCAGCCGGTCTCGTACATGAGAACGCGGTCGCCGGGCGACAACGTGTTGACCAGGGCAGCCTCCCAAGCGCCGGTACCGGAGGCGGGGTAGATGATCACCGGCCGCGAGGTCTTGAAGATGGCGCGGATGCGGGTCAGCACGTCCCGACCCAGCGCCTGGAATTCGGGTCCACGGTGGTCGATGGTCGGCTTGGCGATGGCCGCCAGGACCGGCAGTGGGCAATTGGTCGGGCCGGGAATTTGCAGGAAATGACGGCCGGGGGCATAGGGCATCGTGGATCTCCCGTGCGTTTTTCACCGTGTCTGCCACAAAACCGCGAAACGTGCGACTCGAGCTTCTGCTGAAGGCTCATGTACGGAGCGGCTCCGGCCGTAAGCTCGTCCAGCCCCGGCTTGCAATTTGATCGGTTCGGTTCATTAGTGCGGTCGACGCCGTTGCCGCCCCGGAAAGCGCCGCGGACGGCGTGGAAAGGAGACGCCGCATGCAGGACAGCGTCGGGTCGAGCCGCAGCAAAACCGCGCATGGCCGCGACGTCGGCCTCGAGCGGCGGCTCAAAACCGCGCTCGAAGGCGAGGTCTCATTCGATGCCTTCACTCGCGGGCGTTATGCCACCGACGCCTCGATCTACCAGATCATGCCGATCGGCGTCGTCTTCCCGCGCACGGCAGCCGACGCCGCGGCTTGCCTCTCCATCGCGCACGAGGCCGGCGTGCCGGTAATCGCCAGGGGCGGGGGTACCTCGCAGAACGGGCAGCCGATCGGGCCCGGCCTCGTCATCGACTGCTCGCGACATCTCAACCGCATCATCGGATACGACGCGGAGAGCGGCACCATCAGCGTCGAGCCGGGGATGGTGCTGGAAGCACTCAACCACACACTCAAAACCGACGGCTGGTTCTTTCCCGTAGAACCTTCGACCGCCAGCCGCTGCACGATCGGCGGCATGGCCGGCAACAACTCCTCCGGCGCACGCTCGATCCGCTATGGCAAGATGGTCGACAATGTGCTCGCCATCGAGGCACTCTTTTGCGACGGGGAGGCATTCTCGTTCGGGCCGCGCGTGGAGGGTAGCGAGCGCGCCAAGGGAATCGCTGCGGCCATGCTCGACCTCGCCCACCGGGAGGAGGCCGAGATTGTGCGCATGTACCCCAAGGTGCAGCGGAGGGTCGGGGGCTACAATCTCGACGCGCTGATCAGCACTTCGCCGAATCTCGCCCACCTTCTCGTCGGCTCGGAAGGTACGCTCGCCGTCAGCACTGCCATCACGCTGCGCCTGTCACGGCTGCCCTGCCATCGCGTGATGGGCGTGTGCCACTTCCCGACCTTCCGTGCGGCCATGGAAACCACGCGCCATCTCGTCGAGCTCGGGCCCGTGGCGGTCGAGCTCGTCGACAACAACGTGCTCAGCCTGGGCGCCGACATCCCCCTGTTCGCGCGAACCCTCGCCGACATCACACGCGGTAAGCCGAACTGCCTGCTGCTCGTCGAATTCGCCGGCGAGGACCTCGGTGCGTTGCAGAGGGACCTTAAGCGCCTCGATCAATGTATGGCCGACCACGGCTTCGTCGATGCAGTAGTGGAGGTGATCGAGCCGGCTCGCCAGCGTACGGTGTGGGAGCTGCGGGAAGCCTGCCTCAACATCATGACCTCCATGAAGGGGGACGCGAAGCCGGTCTCCTTCATCGAGGACTGCGCGGTGCCGCTGGAACACCTCGCCGACTACACGGACGCAATCACGGAGCTGTTCGCCAAGCACGGCACGCGCGGCACCTGGTATGCCCACGCCTCCGTCGGTTGCCTACATGTGCGGCCCATCCTCAACATGAAGTCGGAGCGCGACATCGCGGCCATGCGCCAGATCGCAGAGGCCGCAACCGAACTCGTGCGCCGCTTCAAGGGCTCCTATTCGGGCGAGCATGGCGATGGCATCTCGCGCTCGGAGTTCATTGCGCCGATGTTCGGTGAACGCCTCGCCCGAGCCTTCATCCAGGTCAAGGACGCGTTCGATCCCGAGCGACGGCTTAATCCCGGCAAGATCGTCGAGCCATACCGCTTCGACGACCGCAGCCTCCTGCGTTTTGCGCCATCCTATCGGGTGAGCCAACCGGCGCAGGCGGCGCTCGATTGGTCGGAGTGGGGTGGCTTTTCCGGCGCAGTGGAAATGTGCAACAACAACGGCGCGTGCCGGGGCACGATCAGCGGCGTCATGTGCCCGTCCTACCGGGCGACCCGGCAGGAGCAGCACGTTACCCGCGGCCGCGCCAATACCTTGAGGCTCGCCATTTCGGGTCAGCTTGGCGCGGAAGCCTTCACCTCCAAGGAGATGAAGGAGACGCTCGATCTATGCGTATCGTGCAAGGCTTGCCGGCGGGAATGCCCGACCGGCGTCGACATGGCACGCATGAAGATCGAGTTTCTGCACCACTATCATGCGCGTCACGGCCTGCCGCTCAGAGCGCGCCTCATCGCCTACCTGCCACGCTATGCTTACCACGCGGCGCGGCTTGCCCCGCTCCTCAATTTGCGCAACCGGCTGGCGCCGCTCGCCTGGCTGTCCCAGACACTCACCGGGATCAGCGCGCGGCGCTCGTTGCCCAGGTGGGAGAAGCCCTGGAGCGAGCAGGGCGCGACCGCGACTGCCGACGACGTGAGGGGCGACGGCCGCGATCTCGTGCTGTTCGCCGACACGTTCAACCGCTACTTCGAGCCGGAGAACCTGAAGGCTGCGCACCGGGTGCTGACGGCGGCCGGATATCGGCTGCACAAGGTCGAACCGGCCGATGGCGGGCGCCCGCTTTGCTGCGGGCGCACGTTCCTGTCGGCAGGGCTCGTCGAGGAGGCGCGGGTGGAGGCGCGGCGTATGGTCGAGGCCTATACCCCGTTCGTGGCACGCGGCGCGCGTATCCTTGGGCTGGAGCCCGCGTGCCTGTTCAGCCTACGCGACGAGTTCGGCGCGCTGCTGGCGGCGAGCGAGGTGAGGCCGATCGCACAAGCCGCGCAGCTCTTCGAGGAGTGCCTGGCCGGAGACCTTGCCTCGGGCAGGACGGCGCTGCCTCTGGCCGATCAGGGTGGGCGCATCGCGCATCTGCACGGCCATTGCCATCAGAAGGCGTTCGGGGCGATGGGCGCGGTCGAGGCGGTGCTGCGCGCCGTGCCGGGGCTCGATGTGCGCCCGATCCAGTCGAGTTGCTGCGGCATGGCGGGCGCGTTCGGCTTCGAGGCCGACAAGATCGAAGTCTCGCTCGCGATGGCGGAGCTGTCGCTGTTTCCAGCACTACGCAAGGCAGGGCCAAGCGATCTCATCGTCGCCGACGGCACGAGCTGCCGACACCAGATTGCCGATGGCCTCGGCCGCGAGGCGGTTCATGTGACCCGCGTTCTCGATCAGGCCCTTACCGGCTGAGTGATCTCACAGCTCGGGCGGGTGCGGTTGCCCGGCAACGGCCGAAATCGATTCAAACGAGGATGTGCAAACAGCCTGCGTGCCCACGGTGCGCCGCAATCCCGCCGTCCGGCAACCCGAATCCGGTTGCCATTTAGGTTGCGTTAGTCGAATCGTCGGCAGTTACGCTCATCAGCCAACAGCGAGCAGCCGATGGACGTGCGGGAGGAACCGATGGTGATGGGCGTTGTCGAAAGTCAGTCGTTGCGTCACGGTCTCTACCCGGAGCTCGCCGGGGCCCGCGTCCTCATTACGGGGCTCGAGACGGGGCACGGGGCCGACATCGCCAGGGCGTTCGCCAGCGTGGGTTCGGCGCTCGTGTTGCAGGCGCCCCGCATGAGCCCCGAACTCGAGGTTCTGCTCGAGGTGCTGGCGGCCAGCGCAGCCGGCATTCATGTCACCTCGGACGGCATCCTGGATGCGGAGGCGGCGATCAAATTCGCTCAAGGTGCCATGCTGGCCTTCGGCGGCATCGACGTGGTCGTGAACCTGGCTCGACTCGACGCCCGCGGCATCGAAGCGGACGTAGCGGACGGCGAACTTGAGGAACGCTTGGCGCAGGCCTTGCGCGGGCCGCTCAACATCACGCGCGTGGTTGCCAACCGGATGGCGGTGACGTGGGTGCCAGGGCTCGTTCTCAACGTGGTGACACAACCGGCCCCCCGCACTGCGGCGGAACTGCTGCTCGGCTCCATGGCCCGGGCGGTCCTTGCCGCCCTGACCCGAGGCGAAGCAAGGCGGTGGTCGGACGAGGCCGTGCGGATCAACGCGGTGGCGCCGTGCGAGTTGACGGCCGCCGGCCCACGCCAGGGCCTTGCCAGCGAGCCGGAGATCGCCGCCTTGGCGCTGCACCTTGCCAGCAAACGCGGTAGGGCACTATCGGGTCTCGTGTTCGACGCCGCCGGAATCCCCGCTCAGGGCTGAAACCGGCCGCTCATACTGCAACCCCGCTCACCTGATCGCGTCACCGGCGTGGATCATGAGAAGGGCAGATAATGTGCCCGCCACAACCAGTCCGCTTGACACTCCCCTCGCTTCCCGTGTACATGCGGCTCCGCATTAGCACTCTATAGCGATGAGTGCTAACAGCGCGGCTATTCCCCAGTTCTCAGCCCACGAGGCTCTCAAGCGGAGCGATCCCTGATGAAATTCCGTCCCCTTCATGACCGCGTCGTCGTTAAGCGCGTCGAGCAAGAGACCAAGAGCGCCGGCGGCATCATCATCCCCGATACGGCGGCCGAGAAGCCGCAGCAGGGCGAGATCATTGCCGTAGGCCCTGGGGCACGCGACGAAACCGGCAAAATTGTCCCGCTCGACGTGAAGAAGGGCGATCGCGTGCTGTTCGGAAAATGGTCCGGCACCGAGGTCAAGATCGACGGCCAGGAGCTGTTGATCATGAAGGAAAGCGACATCATGGGCGTGCTCGACCGCTGAACGCAATCTTCGGCGCTCGGTCTGCGGCAGTGGGGTTAAAGCTCAAGACAGTCCCTAGTCTTGATCGCCGACTGCCAATCGCCGACCGCCGCTTCAAAACACCGCAATCTCACCAACAGGACCCCACAAATGGCTGCCAAAGACGTCAAGTTTTCAACCGAGGCCCGCGAGCGCATGCTGCGCGGGGTCGACGTGCTCGCCAATGCGGTCAAGGTTACGCTCGGGCCTAAGGGCCGCAACGTGGTGATCAAAAAGTCATTCGGCGCGCCCCGTACCACCAAAGACGGCGTCACCGTCGCCAAGGAGATCGAACTCGAGGACAAATTCGAGAACATGGGCGCGCAGCTCGTGCGCGAGGCGGCGCAAAAGACCAACGACGTCGCCGGCGACGGCACGACGACGGCCTGCGTGCTGACCCAGGCCATCGTCCGCGAAGGCATGAAGGCGGTCGCCGC
Organism: Hyphomicrobiaceae bacterium; assembly: GCA_035574175.1. GTDB lineage: Bacteria > Pseudomonadota > Alphaproteobacteria > Rhizobiales > Hyphomicrobiaceae > DATLZB01. The sequence goes on along the minus strand of DATLZB010000052.1, from coordinate 1,832 downwards.
CGGCATGAACCCGATGGATCTCAAACGCGGCATCGACAAGGCCGTCGCCAAGGTCGTCGAGGAAATCCAAAAGCGCGCCAAGAAGGTCAAGAACTCCGACGAAATCGCTCAGGTCGGCTCGATCGCCGCCAACGGTGACGCGGCGATCGGTAAGATGATCGCCGAGGCCATGCAGAAGGTCGGCAACGAGGGCGTGATCACGGTGGAAGAGGCCAAGAGCCTGGAGACCGAGCTCGAGGTGGTCGAGGGCATGCAGTTCGACCGCGGCTATCTCTCGCCCTACTTCATCACCAACGCCGACAAGATGGTGGCGGAGCTCGAGGACCCCTACATCCTCATCCATGAGAAGAAGCTGTCCGGCCTGCAAACCATGTTGCCGCTGCTTGAGGCCGTGGTGCAGACCGGCAAGCCGCTGCTGGTCATCTCCGAGGACGTGGAGGGCGAGGCGCTCGCCACGCTCGTCGTCAACAAGCTGCGCGGGGGCTTGAAGGTGTGCGCGGTCAAGGCGCCGGGCTTCGGTGACCGCCGCAAGGCGATGCTCGAGGACATCGCCGTGCTGACCAACGGCCAGGTGATCTCGGAGGATCTCGGCATCAAACTCGAGAACGTCACGCTCGACATGCTTGGCCGGGCCAAGCGGGTGAGGGTGGAGAAGGAGAACACCACCATCGTGGATGGGGCCGGAAAGAAGAAGGACATCGAGGCCCGGGTCAACCAGATCAAGGTGCAGATTGAGGAGACTACCTCCGATTACGACAAGGAAAAGCTGCAGGAGCGGTTGGCCAAGCTCGCGGGCGGGGTGGCCGTGATCAAGGTCGGCGGCGCCACGGAGGTCGAGGTCAAGGAGAGGAAGGACCGCGTCGACGATGCGCTCAACGCTACGCGCGCCGCGGTCGAAGAGGGCGTGGTGCCGGGCGGGGGCGTGGCGCTGCTCAAGGCGGTCGGCGCCATCGACCTCAAGGGCGAAAACGAGGACCAGGACGCTGGCATTCAGATCGTGCGGCGGGCGCTGCAGGCGCCGATCCGCCAGATCGCCGAGAACGCCGGCGTCGAGGGCTCGATCGTGGTGGGCAAGGTGTCGGAGAGCCGGGCGCTCGCCTTCGGCTACGACGCGCAGAGCGGTGAATACGGCGACATGTTCGAAAAGGGCATCGTCGATCCGGCCAAGGTCGTGCGAACGGCGCTGCAGGATGCGGCATCGATCGCCGGCCTGCTCATCACCACCGAAGCGGGCGTGGCCGAGGCGCCCAAGAAGAAGGACGCGCATGCCGGTCACGCGCATGCCGGCATGGGTGGTATGGGCGACATGATGTAGCCTAAACGGCTTCGGCACATCGAGCCGCCAGACGAAAGCGGGCCGCTTGCGACAAGCGCGGGCGGCCCTCACCATTTCAGCGGGCGGCCTCGATCGTGCGGAATCGACCCGGACTGGGTCGCGCTTAAACAGAACATTTACCGGCAAAGCCGCAACATCCGGTCCTGAGCGAATTTGATTCGCCTGCCTCGTCGCCAAGGAACAAAAAGATGTCGCGGCAACCGCTCATCGGCCTCTTGCTCGTCTCGGCAGCGGTCACCGGTGCGATCGCAACGCACGGCCTGCGCGGCCTCACCGCGCCGCAGGCCGGCGATCCCCAAGAGGCCGGCGCCGTAGTGGCCCGCAAGCTCGATCCAGCAGCCGCCGCGCGCGCCCGGGCGGAATGGGAGGAAACGCTGATGGCCGCCAACGTGCGGCTGATGGCGTTCGAGCGCATCCGCGCGGATGGTCAGCCGGGCGAAGCCAGTCAGGACGGAGCCAGTCTCGCCGCGGCCCCAGCGGCGGGCAGGCCGGCGCC
>DATLZB010000051.1:0-24330 GCA_035574175.1 Hyphomicrobiaceae bacterium | reverse complement strand
GCACAAGCCCCCCAACATTCTGTGCTTGCCCTGCAACGACTCTCCGGTGAGTTTGCCCGAGTACTCCAAGAGACTGCCCTGACCGACAGCGCCAAAGGTCTTGAAGCGGAAGTTGCCGTCCTGGTCCACGCTGCCCGGCTGAACCAAAGGGGGGCCATAGATTGCGCTGTTGTCAATCCTTATTCGGAAAGTGTGGGTCCGCTTAGGGCACTGCTGGTTGTTGGTGAGAGAAACCTGCCAATCTCCATCATAGAGCCCTGAACCCTTCATGACCGGAGGCGCGGCTTGTGCGTTCTCGAGCTGATCGATGATCGCCTTGGCCAGCACCACGAAGGCACCCTTCGGGTAGGCTTCGAGGTAGCTCCTGACGACCGCCGGCTGCTTGCTGTCCTTGACCGCGTTCCAGAAGGCGAGCTCCGCCTGCTCGGCGTAGCTGAGCCCGGCGCCTGAAGCCGCCGCACTCGGCGGCGTGAAATAGAACCGGTCGGTGAGGGAGGAGTGCTCCCACGGCACCTGCCGGTTGCCGGTCTGCTGCATCACGCTGCGGCGTACGCTGATCAGCATGTCAGCGAGATCGCCGCGACCGGCCAAGAGCTGCTGCACCAGGGCGCCGGCAAACGGCGAGTTGCGTCCCGTGCCGTCGAGCGCCACGTTGCCCGGCTGTGTGGAGAAGCTGATCAGCGTGCCGACACCGGACTCCACCGCCGCCAGCCCCCGCCCGATCTCCGAGGAACGGGTGCCCATCGAGCGCGCCAGGTTGCGCGCCAGAGGGTTATCCCGGCAGGCATCCAGGAACACGATGTTGGTCTTGGTCTCCCGCTCCATCGTGCGCTGTACGAGATCGAGTGGGATCAGCTCGAAGTCGAGACCCGAGGCGTCCCCGAGCTTGGCGTCGACCGGCACCAGATAGTTGCGGCCGTTCACCTGAAGGCCGTGCCCGGCGTAGAAGAACAGCCCGACCTTGCTGCTGTTGAGCGCCTTGGCAAAGGCGCGGATGGTGCGCTCCATTCCCGACTTGTCGAGGTCGATGCCGACGATGACCTTGAAGCCAAGCTTCTCCAGCGCGGCGGCCATGTCGGTGGCGTCGTTCTTGGGGTTCTCCAACGCCGGCGCGTGCCGATAGGCCGAGTTGCCGATGACCAGCGCCATTCGGGCCTCGTCCGGCGTCACCAGCAGGTTGCCCGCGTCGATGCGCCGAGCGATGCCCGCAAGATCCGGACTCTCGCTCTCGATCCAGCTGCGGATCTGCTCGAACAGTCGTGCCTGATCCTCGAAGGGAAGCTCCTGCTCCGCGCCGGTGGCACGCGCCTCGCCCCTGCCGCCGCGGCCCCAGCGCGGGCCGAAGTAGTAGACGGCGGCGTACATCACCTTGGCCGTCTTGTCGTCCACGCCCGCCGCCCGCATGGCGTGGTAGAAGACCTCGTGCGTCGCCTTCCAATCGCGCGACTTGGTCTGGCAATAATAGTCGTGCACCACCGCCGCCGCCCGGTACTTGCCGGTGAACGGCGGATGGGTGACCCACAGCACCCGCGGGATGGAAGCGCCGTCGGTCTCCGCGCCGACCGGCACGTCCCAAGATCGCCCCATGGGATCGATGTAGCCGAAGGGCGCTTCGAGCCGCATGTTGCGCCCGTCGCGCAGGAACTTGGCAACGATCTCGCCCTTGAATTGGCCGACCTTTTGCTGAGCGACAGCGACGGGCGACAAGATCAGCTGGGCGAAAAGGATGTGGACGATGAGCCGGAGTGACGGCATCCCAAATTCGCTCCCTGTTGGCTCATCCCCGGCTTGGCGCCGGTGGCGATCATAGCCCGTGAACCCGATATGTCCACCTGCGCTGGAACCGATGCGAAGCGTGCAACCTGTCGCGCGCGCGAGCGGTGCGGTTATAGTCGCCCGACGCCTCACGCCGCATCGTTCTTGAGGAGCGCGACCCATGCCGACCCCCGACCTGCCCGACCATTCCCGCGTGGTGGTGATCGGCGGCGGAATCATTGGCGCCTCGGTCGCCTATCACCTCGCGCAGCGGGGCTGGAGCGACGTGGTGCTGCTGGAACGGGATCGGCTCACCTGCGGCACCACCTGGCACGCGGCGGGCTTGATGGTCACCTTCGGCTCGACCTCGGAGACCTCCACCGAGCTCAGGAAATACACGCGCGACCTCTACCGGCGGCTCGAGGCCGAGACCGGGCAATCGACCGGCTTCATGCCGTGCGGCTTCATCGAGGTGGCGGCCGACGCCGACCGGCTCGAGGAGTACCGCCGGGCCGCCGCCTTCAACCGCTTCTGCGGCGTCGATGTGGAGGAGATTTCGCCGGCAGAGGTGAAGCGGCTGTTCCCGCTCGCCCGCGTCGACGACATCCTGGCCGGCTTCTACGTCGCGGGCGACGGCCGCGCCAATCCTGTCGATGCGACGATGGCGCTCGCCAAGGGCGCGCGCATGAAAGGTGTGCGCATCATCGAGGGCGTGCCGGCCACCGGCATCACGCAGCGGCGCGGTCGCGTCACCGGCGTGGTCACCGAGCAGGGCACGATCGCGGCCGAATACGTCGTCAACTGCGCCGGCATGTGGGCGCGCCAGGTGGGCGAGGCGGCGGGGGTGACGATCCCCAACCAGGCGGCCGAGCACTATTACGCCATCACCGCCAAGGTGCCCGACCTGCCGCCCAGGCTGCCCGTGCTCGAAGACCCCGCCTCCTACGCCTACTACCGCGAGGAGACCGGCGGGCTGCTGATCGGGCTCTTCGAGCCCAAGTGCGCGCCGTGGAAGGTCGAGGGCATTCCGGCCGACTTCTCCTTCGGCGAGATCGAGCCCGACTGGGATCGCATGGGACCGTACCTCGAGAAGGCCATGCACCGGGTCCCCCTCTCGCTCGCGCTCGGCATCGCCAAGTTCTTCTGCGGGCCGGAGAGCTTCACGCCCGACTTGCGTCCGATCGTCGGCGAGGCGCCCGAGCTGAAAAACTACTTCGTAGCGGCGGGGCTCAACTCGATCGGCATCCTCACCGGCGGCGGCATCGGCCGCGTCATCGCCAATTGGATCATCGACAGGGACCCCGGCGTCGACGTCACCCAGATCAACATCGACCGGCTGCACCCCTATCAGGCCAACCCCGCCTATCGGCGCGAGCGGACCATCGAGTCGCTGGGCCTCGTCTACCGCTGCCACTACCCGACCATGACGCCGCTGACCGCGCGCGGCGCCAAGAAGCCCGTCATTTACGACCGGCTGGCCGCGGCCGGCGCCTACTTCCGCGACGTATCGGGCTGGGAGGGGGCGGACTGGTATGCCCCGCCCGGGCACGAGGCCAAGGTCGAGAAGCTCTCCTGGGGCCGGCAGAACTGGTTTTCCTGGTGGGCCGAGGAGCACCGCGCCGCGCGCGAGGGCGTGATCCTCATGGACATGTCGTTCATGAGCAAGTTTCGCGTCGAGGGGCGCGATGCGGGGCGGGTGCTCAACCGCATCTCCGCCAACGACGTGGACGGCCCGGCCGGCATGATCACCTACACGCCGTGGCTCAACAAGCGGGGGAAGCTGGAAGCCGACCTGACCGTGACCAAGCTCGACGAGGAGCGCTTCTTCGTCGTGGTCACCGACACCATGCACCGCCATGCCGAAACCTGGATGCGGCGGCACATTCCCGAGAATGCGCACGCCTTCGTCAGCGACGTCACCTCCGCCTTTTGTCAGATCAACGTGCAGGGCCCGAGGTCGCGCGCGCTCTTGCAGTCGCTGACCAGCGCCGATCTATCGAACGCAGCGTTCCCGTATCGAACCGCGCGCGAGATCGAGATCGGCTACGCGCGCCTCCTCTGCATCCGCATCACCTACGTGGGCGAGCTCGGCTACGAGCTCTACATCCCGGCCGAACACGCCCCCGACGTCTATGACCGGCTCGTCGCGGCCGGCAAGGCCTTCGGCCTGCGCCATGCTGGGTTGAAGGCGCTGGCAAGCCTGCGCCTGGAGAAGGGCTATCGCGACTACGGCCACGACATCGACAACACCGACAACGCCTTCGAGGCGGGGCTCGGCTTCGCGGTCAACTTGAAGAAGGCGGACTTCATCGGGCGCGAGGCGGCGCTGGCGCAGAAGAGTGCGGGTCCGCTCACGCGGCGTCTCGTCCAGGTCCTCGTCAAGGACCCCGAGCCGATGCTGTTCCATGCCGAGGTCGTGCATCGGAACGGCAAGGCCGTCGGCTACGTGCGGGCGGGCTCCTACGGCCATACCCTCGGCGGGGCCGTGGGGCTTGCCATGATCGAGGCCGGTGAGCCGATCGACGCCGCTTATCTCGCGCAAGGCCGGTGGACCGTCGACATTGCCGGCAAGCAGTACCCCGCGGAGGTTTCCCTCCGACCCATGTACGATCCCGAAATGAAGCGGATCAAATCGTAGGGCGCATTAGCGAAGCGTAATGCGCCGCGGCGGGTGACAGTGGCGGATTACGCTATCGCTAATCCGCCCTACGATGTCGCGGTCAGTGGTTCGCGACCAGCTCCCCCAGCAGCCGGAACAGCAGCTCCAGGTCCTCGGGCCGTGACAGGCGATGCTCGCCGTCGGGAACCGTGACAAGGCGCGTCCGGCCGCCCTGCAGAAATCTCTCGAGCTCGTGCGAGTGCTTGAGCGGCACGTCCTGATCGAGCGCGCCGTGCATGATGACCACCGGCCGGCCAGGGTCCCACGGTTGGCGCGCCAGGAGATGATTCCGACCCTCCTCGATCAGACCGCGGGTGATCGCGTAGGGCTCGCCGTACGCCGACGGGCGGTACCACACGCCCTCCTCCATCACGGCCCGCCGTGCATCGTCGGGAAACTGCTTCCACATCAGCTCCTCGGTCATGTCCCAGGCCGGGGCGATGAGCAGCAAGGCCCTGATGCGCGCAGCTTCAGCGGGCGCCTCGGCAAGCAGGCGGCGGAGCGCGAGGAGCGCGATGTAGCCGCCCATGCTGGACCCGATGAGGACCTGCTCGCCCCGCGTGAGCCGCGTGATGACGGCGACCGCCTCTTCGAGCCAGCGGCCGATGGTGCCGTCCTCGAAGCGGCCTTCCGATTGCCCGTGGCCGGAATAGTCGAAGCGCGTGAGCGCCAGGCCTTGTTTGCGCGCCCAGCCATCGAGCGCGGTCGCCTTGGTGCTCGCCATGTCCGACTTGAAACCGGGCAGCCAGACGAGGCCCGGTGCCCGGCCGGGCGTTGACAGCACGGCGATGCGGCGGCGGGCCGCGCCTTTGCCGACCTCGAGAAATTGCGGTTGCAATGCCGTCATCCTATGCCAGGTCGTTGCGATGGAAAGGGCATGCCGCGGTGCCTCGTCGGCCGACCATACTGCAGATCATTCCCCGTCTCGACACCGGCGGGGCCGAGCTCGCAACCGTCGAGATCACGGCCGCTCTGGTCAGCGCCGGCGCGCGCGCCCTGGTTGCCAGCGAAGGCGGGCGCATGGCCCATCAGGTGACGGCGGCGGGCGGGGAGCTCGTCGACTTCCCCGCCGCCACCAAGAACCCTGCGCAACTGATCGCCAACGCGATCGGGCTCGCCCGGCTCATCGAGCGCGAGGACATAGATCTCCTCCACGCCCGCTCCCGCGCACCCGCATGGAGCGCGTTCCTCGCCGCCCGCCGCACGCACCGTCCGTTCGTTACCACCTATCACGGCGCCTACGCCGAACGCGGACCGGCCAAGCGCCTCTACAACAGCATCATGGCGCGGGGCGACGTGGTGATCGCCAATTCGCACTACACGGCAGACCTGATCCGCGCCCGCTACGGCACCGATCCCGATCGCATCGCGGTCATCCCCCGCGGCGTCGACCTCGACCGCTTCGCGCCCGACCGCATCGCGCCGGAGCGCATTGCCGAGCTGCTCCGTCGCTGGGCGGTGACTGAAACCCAGCCCATCATCCTGCAGGCGGCCCGCCTCACCCGCTGGAAGGGCCAGGAAGTGCTCATTGCGGCCATCGCCGAGTTGCGCCAGCAAGACCGCCTGGGCGAGGCCGTCGCGGTTCTGGCCGGAGACGCCCAGGGCCGCGACGACTATGCCGGCGCCCTCGCCCGGCAGGCGGCGGCGTTGGGCGTAGCCGACCGCGTCCGCCTCGTCGGACACGTGGAGGACATTGCGGCCGCCTATGCTGTGGCGCAGGTGACGGTCGTCGCCTCGACCGAGCCCGAAGCGTTCGGGCGGGCGGCGGCGGAGGCCCTGGCCATGGGTTGCCCGGTGATTGGCACGAGGCTCGGTGCCCTCCCCGAATCGGTGCTCGCCGAGCCTGGCGCAGCGCCGGGAGAGATCACCGGCTGGCTCGTTCCCCCCGGCGATTCAAAGGCTTTGGCCCTGTGTTTGCGCACTGCGCTGAGCCTTTCCCCCGCCGAGCGTACCGCCATGGCCGCGCGCGCCCGCGCCGACGCGTTGCGCCGCTTTGCCGTTTCCGCCATGCAACGGCAGACGCTTGCCGTTTACGACCGCCTGCTCGGCACCCGCCTGGCCGAGCAGGCCCCTCCTTCCCAAGCCGCTTGACTGGGCATCCGATCCTGTCAATTCTTTCGGCGCGGGCGCCGTTCCGCCCGCTTTCTTTGTCGAAGGCCACAACAGGAGGCTCAACATCCGCCGACCAATGGCAAGAGGCGCGCCCGAGCGCGAGCCGACCGGCCCGAGAGTCAATGAGGCGATCCGGGTCAGGGAAGTGAGGTTGATCGACGAAAACGGCAAGAACGTCGGCATCGTCGACCGGCTCGAGGCGCTGGCCCGCGCCGAAGCGGTGGGCCTCGATCTCGTCGAGGTGTCGCCGGACGCCAATCCGCCCGTTTGCAAGATACTCGATTACGGCAAGTACAAGTACCAGGAGCAGAAGAAGGCGGCGGAGGCGCGCAAGAAGCAGAAGATCGTCGAGATCAAAGAGATCAAGATGCGCCCCAACATCGACGATCACGACTATGACGTGAAGATGCGCTCAATCAAGCGCTTCTTCGAGGAAGGCGACAAGGTCAAGATCACCTTGCGCTTCCGCGGCCGCGAGATGGCGCACCAGCAGCTCGGCATGGACGTGCTGAGGCGCGTCAAGGCCGACACCGAGGCGATCGCCAAGGTGGAGGCCGAGCCCCGTTTCGAAGGCCGCCAAATGGTGATGGTGCTGGCGCCGAGGTAGGCGCCACCACCGTTGCGCGCACGCTCCGTTCCGACTAAGACACGTGCGCGAGCCGCCCGGCCGGGCATGCCGTGGCGGCTTTTGATGCTTTGAACCAAGAGCAGGGACCCTGCCACGGATCGGCCCGTCAGGACCGCGGCCGCACCTGCGGCCCACGACAAGTCGCCCCGGCAGGGGCGGCATTTCGGGGCGGTCCAACGCGGCAGGGCCAGAACGAGAAAGGAGCAAGCAAAATGCCCAAGCTGAAGACCAAGAGCGGCGCCAAGAAGCGCTTCAAGATGACCGCCACCGGCAAGGTGAAGGCGCAGGCCCAGGGCAAGCGTCACGGCATGATCAAGCGAACGGCGAAGTTCATTCGCAACGCCCGCGGCACCATGGTGCTGTCGGACAGCGATGCCAAGATTGTCAAGAAATACATGCCCTACCACCGCTGAGACAGCCGACGGAGCAGCACCATGGCACGCGTCAAGCGCGGCGTTGCCGCCCATGCCAAGCACAAAAAGGTCATCAAGGCCGCCAAGGGCTATTACGGCCGCCGCAAGAACACGATCCGCATCGCCAAGCAGGCGGTCGAGAAGGCCCAGCAGTACGCCTATCGCGACCGCAAGAACAGGAAGCGCACCTTCCGCGCGCTCTGGATCCAGCGCATCAACGCCGCCGCCCGCGCCCACGGCATCAGCTATGGGCGATTTATCAACGGCCTGACCCGAGCCGGAATCGAGGTCGACCGCAAGGTCCTCGCCGATCTTGCGGTTCGCGACGAGGCGGCCTTCAAGGCACTGGTCGATCAGGCGCGAGCCGCCGTCGCCGCGTGACGGGGAACCGCTCGGCTCCCCGCGCCGCCTCGCATTGTTTCTTAAGGCGCAAGCTCAATCTGCGAGGCCTTCCCTCGCCCATGCCGTGCCGATGCGATAGGTGTATTCGCCGATGGCAACCACCGACCTCGACAAGCTGGAAGGCGACCTGCTCGCCCGGATCGCCGCGGCGGGCGATCTCGTCGAACTTGAAGCCGTGCGCGTGGCCGCGCTCGGCCGCAAGGGCAAGGTCGCCGAGCTGATGCAGCGGCTGGCGAGCCTGCCGCCGCAGGAGCGCAAGAGCTTCGGCCAGTCGGTGAACGCGCTCAAGGCGCGCGTGGGAGACGCGCTCGAAGCGCGCAAGGCGGCGCTGGAGGCTGCCGCCGTCGCCGCCCGGCTCGCTCAAGAGCGCGTCGACGTCACCCTTCCGGTGCGCTTGGGCCCCCTCGCCGAGGGCCGCATCCATCCTGTGAGCCAGGTGTTCGACGAGGTGATCGAGATCTTCGCCGACATGGGCTTCGCCGTCGCCGAAGGGCCCGACATCGAGACCGACGACTACAACTTCACCAAGCTCAACATCCCGCCCGAGCACCCGGCGCGCCAGGAGCACGACACCTTCTATCTACGCAGCCCCGGGCCGGAGCAGGGCGGCAACGCGCCGGTCATGGTACTCCGGACGCATACGAGCCCGGTGCAGATCCGCACCATGATGAGCCAGCCGCCGCCCATCCGCATCATCGCGCCAGGCCGCGTCTACCGCTGCGACAGCGACCAGACACACACCCCCATGTTCCACCAGATCGAGGGCCTCGCCATCGACGAGACCACCCATCTTGGGCATCTCAAATGGTGCCTGGAGGAGTTTTGCCGCGCCTTCTTCGAAGTGGACGATGTGAAGATGCGCTTCCGTGCTTCGCACTTTCCCTTCACCGAGCCTTCGGTTGAGGTTGACATCGACGCGGCGGCAATCGGCAAGCCGGGGCGCTGGCTCGAGATCCTCGGCGCCGGCATGGTCCACCCCAACGTGCTCGCCAACTGCGGGCTCGATGCGGAGAAGTACCAAGGCTTCGCGTTCGGCATGGGTCTCGACCGGCTCGCCATGCTGAAGTACGGCATCCCCGATCTGCGCGACATGTTCTCAGCCGATCTCGCCTGGATGAAGCACTACGGCTTCCTTCCCCTCGACATACCGACGCTCGCCGGCGGCATCTCCTCTTAGCCTCTCGATGTTGGACAAGCGGCACCGCCGATGAAGTTCACCTTCTCCTGGCTCAAGGACCACCTCGACACCGAAAACGCGCTCGCGGAGATCGCCGCCAAGCTGTCGGCGATCGGGCACGAGGTCGAGGGGATCGAGAACCCCGCAGCGAAGCTCGCGCCCTTCACCATTGCCCGCGTCCTCGAGGCCAGGCCGCATCCCAATGCCGACCGGCTGCGCGTCTGCCGGGTGGACACCGGCAAGGGGCAAGTCGAGGTGGTGTGCGGCGCGCCCAACGCCCGCGCCGGCCTGATCGGCGTGTTCGCGCCCGTCGGCAGCTACATCCCCGGCACCAAGATCACGCTGGAAAAGCGCGCGGTCCGCGGCGTCGTCTCCAACGGCATGCTGCTGTCGGAGCGCGAGCTCGAGCTCTCCGACGAGCATGAGGGCATCATCGAGCTCGATTCCGAGCACGCCGCCGACATCGGCAAGCGCTACATCGACGTGATGGGTCTCGACGACCCGGTCATCGAGGTCAAGCTGACGCCGAACCGGCCCGACTGCACGGGCGTGCGCGGGCTGGCCCGCGACCTCGCCGCCGCCGGCTTGGGCAAGCTCAAACCCGAGCCGAAGCTTGGGCGCGTCGAGGGCACCTTCGATTGCCCCATCGACATCCGCCTCGAGTTCTCGCCCAACACGGCGGACGCCTGCCCGATGTTCGCCGGCCGCTACGTGCAGGGTGTGACGAACGCCCCCTCCCCCGTTTGGATGCAGCGGCGGCTGACGGCCGTCGGTCTTCGCCCCATCAGCACGCTCGTCGACATCACCAACTATATCTCGCTCGATCGCGGCCGGCCGCTGCACGTCTACGATGCCGACAAGCTCGAGGGAGCCGTCCGTGCCCGCCTCGGCACACCGGGCGAGCGCTTCCTGGCCCTTGACGGCAAAGAGTACGAGGTCGACGCCGAGATGTGCGTGATCGCCGACGACAGCGGGCCGCTGGGTCTCGGCGGCATCATCGGCGGGGAGTCGACCGGCTGCACGGCGCACACCAAGAACGTGCTCATCGAGTGCGCCTACTTCGATCCGCGGCGCACGGCGGCGACCGGCCGCAAGCTCGGCGTGAACACCGACGCCCGCTACCGCTTCGAGCGCGGCGTCGATCCGGCCTTCGTCGCCCCCGGCCTCGACCTTGCCACCGACATGATCCTGAAGCTTGCCGGCGGTTCGCCGTCGAAAGCGAAGATCGCCGGCGCCCCGCCCTTGCGCCGCACCGTGATCTCCTTCGACCTCGACCGCATCGAGAAGCTCGGCGGCCTCAGGATCGATCCGGCCGAGGCGCGCACCGTACTGGTCGCCTTGGGCTTTGCTCTCGGCGGCAAGGATTCGCGGCTTGCGGTGACCGTCCCGACCTGGCGCCCCGACGTTCACGGCCCGGCCGATCTCGTCGAGGAGGTGCTGCGCATCGTCGGCCTCGACCGCGTGCCCTCCGCTGCCATGCCGCGCGCGCACGGCGTTACCGGTGCGGTGCTGACCGACCTGCAGCGTCGCGCCCGCCGCGCCCGCCGCGTGCTGGCCGGCCGCGGGCTCACCGAGGTCGTCACCTGGTCGTTCATCTCCGCGCGCGAGGCCCGTCTCTTCGGCGGCGGCGCCGATGCACTCGAGGTCGCCAACCCGATCTCCGTCGAGATGTCTTCCATGCGGCCCGGCCTGCTCCCCGGATTGCTCCTCGCCGGGCAGAGAAACCGCAACCGCGGCTTCGACGACATCGCCATCTTCGAGCTGGGGCAGGCCTACCGCGGCATCGCGCCCGACGAGCAGATGCTGCTCGCCTCCGGGGTGCGGATGGGAGCGGCCCAGCTCGCCGGCCACGGCCGGCATTGGCGCGGCAGTGCCCGGCCCGCCGATGTGTTCGACGCCAAGGCCGACGCCATGGCGCTGCTTGCCGCCCTCGGCATCGACCTCGCCAAGGTCGAGATCACGCGCGATGCGCCGGCCTGGTTCCACCCCGGCCACTCCGGCACGGTGAGGCTCGGACCCAAGCTTGCGCTCGCCCACTTCGGCGAGTTCCATCCCGAGGTGCTGAAGGCGCTAGACGTCGGGCTGCCGGTTGCCGGCTTCGAGGTCTACCTCGACGCCCTTCCCGTGCGCAAACGCAAGGCTCTCGCCCGCACACCGCTCGCTGCCGCCCACCTCCTCCCCGTGCGGCGCGACTTCGCGTTCGTCCTGGACGAGGCCGTCCCGGCTGCCGATGTGATCCGGGCGGCGGGCGCAGCGGACCGCACGCTGATCGCGGATGTGTCCGTGTTCGACGTGTTCTCCGGCGAGGCGCTCGGACCCGGCAAGAAGTCGCTCGCCATCGAGGTGACGCTGCAGCCCAAGGACCGGACCCTCACCGATGCCGAGATCGAAGCGATAAGCCAGCGCATCATCGCGCGGGTCGCGCAGGCGACCGGTGGCCGCATCAGGACGTGAGCGGCCGGTGCGGCTGGCAGCCGCGCGTCAACCGAGAGTCGATTTGTTGACCGCCTCGATCAGGCTCTCCATCAGCGCGATGACCTTGGCCTGCGCCTTGGGCTCGAGCGTCGTGACGGGCGGCATCTCCACCCGCTTGGCCACGAATGCGAACGGATTGGCCTCGATCTCGTAATAGAGCCGCGACACGCGCTGAACCGTCTGCAGCGCGCTGCCGCGGCGCGCCGGTTCGGCCTTGGCCTCGAGCTGCGCCAGCTCGCGCGCGAGCTGCCAAGCGAGCGCCTGCCGCCGGTCTGCCGCACTGGCCGCCTTCGCCGGCTCGCCGTGCGACCGGCCGGCCGTCGGCGTTGCCGCCAGCTCTTCATTTCTCGGCGACTCCCCGAAACCGGGAATCGCCATCTGCGAGAGACCGCTCACGCCGAACAGCTCGTTGGGCGAGATCTCGAGCGTGCTACAGATTCGCATCAGCATGGTGAGGTCGGGCTCGACCTCGGCCCGCTCGTAGCGGGTGTAGCGATTTTCGTCGATGCCGAGCGCCTTGGCGAACATCCGCGCCGTCTTGAAACCGCGCGGGATGCGAAGCTCTCTCAAGCGTCTGGCGAAGGCCGCCCGGATGGGAGGAGGTTGCGAAGCAGCGGGCATGACCGCGGCAATCTCGCACAATGCCTACCGATCGTAACGGGAGGAATTCGTAGACAAACGGCGCAAGCCGCACAAAATGATACAGATTGTATGATTAATTGGGACGACGAAGGGCGCCTCACGCGCTGCCGATCAGCACGCCGGCGCCGAACACGATGAGGCCGCCGACCACCACCTCGAACGCCGCCCGCAGGAACCTCGTGTCCATGTAGCGCGCCCTGATCCAGGCGATGGCCCACAGCTCGACGATGACGATGGCGATGGCCAGGCTCGTCGCCGTGTTGAAGTCGCTGATCAGGTAGGGCAGCGTGTGGCCGACGCCGCCGAGCGTGGTCATGAGCCCGGTGATCACGCCGCGGACCAGCGGCCGGCCGCGTCCGGTGAGCGAGCCGTCGTCCGACAGGGCTTCGGCGAATCCCATGGAGATGCCGGCGCCGATCGAAGCCGCCATGCCGACGAGGAAGGTTTCCCAGGTGTTGTGCGTGGCGAAGGCGGCCGCGAACAGCGGCGCAAGCGTGGAAACCGAGCCGTCCATGAGGCCGGCGAGGCCCGGCTGCACCACCTGCAGCACGAACGCCCGGCGCTGCACCTCCGCCTCCTGCGCGCGCGCATCGGCTGTGAGGTGCCTCGCGCCGAGCCGCTGCGCCAGGCTCACGTGGGCCCGTTCGGCAAGCGCCAGATCCCCGAGCAGCTTGCGGATCTCGGCATCCGAGGCGCGCTCGAGCGCCCGTTCGTAGAACCGTCGCGTCTCAAACTCGATCGCCTCCGCCTGGGCGCGAATCTTGTCCAGCCCCAGCGGCCTGACCATCCAGATCGGCTCGTGATGGATAAATCCCCTGACGTCGCCGCGCCGGATCAGCGGAATGTGCTCGCCGAACTTCTGCCGGAAGAGATCGATGAGCCAGCGCCGGTGTTCGTTCTCCTCAGCCGCCATCTCCTCGAACACCTTGGCAGAGGCCGGGTAGTGCTCGCGCAGCGCCTCCGCGTATTCCAGATAGATGCGGCTGTCCTCCTCCTCGAGCGCGATGGCAAGGGCAAGGATTTCTCTCTGGTTGAGTTCCGAGAAGGACTTCACCGGTGGTCTCCTGGCGAGCCGCCTCTTTAGAACAATTCCAAGATGCCCGCAACCGTACCGACCATGAATGCCCGCCCCACATTCGGGCGCGCTTGCCTTCGCGGTGCCCTGGAAACGCACCGCCCCCGAACGCCGACCGCGCTTCTCTGCTCACCCACGCGCCATGCGTGCGCACGATATCTTTCGCAATGGCAAAGCCGGCGCCTCATTGCGCACGCTGAATGACCCTTTGCCATCTTGGCCTGAGAAATGGCGATGGCGTCTCCAGGCGAAAGCTGCAGCAAGCCGAGCGGGCGGCGAATGCGCTTATGAATGCCCAAACCAGGCCCCGCCGTGAAACGGCTCATTAACGGCTCCATTCGGCAGCCGATTCGTGCGCAATTTCCGAGAAACGCGTTGGGTATGTGCGGCAATGCTCCGGGCATCGCGCGGGCCCTGCATATTCCGGCGTGCGGAAAGCAGGTGCGCGCCAATTATCCGTTTGTGAATTTCGGCATTAGCAATTTGCCCGGCCGTTATATGATGATATACGCCTGCTCATGCGGGAGATTACCTGCCGCGTTCAATAAGGAGCATCGCATGAAAGACTCGCAACTCGATAAAATGTCGCTGAAGGAGCTGAAGGCGCTGAAGAACAAGATCGAGAAAACGATCCGCGCCAAGCACGATCGGGAGCGCGCCGAGTTGCGCAATCGCATGAAGCAGATGGCGGAGAATGCCGGCTTTTCGCTTGCCGAGCTGTTCGGCGGCAAGGGCGGCAGACGCGGCCCCGCCACCGCCAAATATGCCCATCCCGACGATCCTTCCCTGACCTGGTCGGGGCGCGGCCGGATGCCGAAATGGCTGTCGGAAAAGGTCAAAGCTGGCGCCAATCCCCAGGATTTTCGCATCTGATGGCGGGCGGCCAGCCGGCCGGGCGCACCTTGCGGCGGCTCTGCCGTGGGCACATGCTGATGAGGCGGCTGAACGGAACGCGACTGACTTTCGCGACGCCGCCCGATTAAACCTTCTGCGCATCCTCGCTCCCGCACTCCCGTAACACCTTGCGCCGCCGCGTCGGCGGCGCAGGTCGGGAGCGCCGGCGATGCTAATCCCGCATGGCCCTTTGGCGCGCGCCAACGACTTCTCCAGCGGCGGGAATGATATGCTTGAAATACCGGGCTTGAAACCTGTTCGATGGTGCCCCAGCCGCCTAGATTTTTCCCTTGCGATATAGTCCGTATGCGCATGGATCACGGCAACCCGCGCGCCCCTATGCGCCCTCACCGGCCGATGCTATCTAGCGGCGCATGACGGCCACCGAACTCATTCGCAATTTCTCGATCATCGCCCACATCGACCACGGCAAATCGACGCTGTCGGATCGGCTGATCGAGCTTTGCGGCAATGTGAGTACCCGCGAGATGAAGGAGCAGATCCTCGACTCCATGGAGATCGAGCGCGAGCGGGGCATCACCATCAAGGCTCAGACCGTGCGCCTCGACTATCGGGCCAAGGACGGCAGGACCTACCAGCTCAACCTGATGGACACGCCGGGTCACGTCGACTTCGCCTACGAGGTCTCCCGCTCGCTCGCCGCCTGCGAAGGCGCCGTGCTCGTCGTCGACGCGAGCCAGGGCGTGGAGGCGCAGACGCTGGCCAACGTCTACCAGGCGATCGAGAACGACCTCGAGATCCTCCCCGTCCTCAACAAGGTCGACCTGCCCGCCGCCGATCCCGAACGGGTGAAGCGGCAGATCGAGGATGTGATCGGCATCGATGCCTCTGAGGCGATCTCCATCTCGGCCAAGACCGGCGAGAACGTGCCGGCCGTGCTCGAGGCCATCGTCGCACGGCTGCCGCCACCCAAGGGCGATGCCGACAAGCCGCTGCAGGCTCTGCTCATCGACAGCTGGTACGACGCCTATCTCGGCGTGATCGTGCTCGTGCGCGTGATGGACGGCAGACTGCGGAAGGGTCAGCGCATCAAGCTGATGTCGTCGGGCGCCGCCTATCAGGTGGAACGCGTCGGCATCTTCCGTCCCAAGCAGGAGATGATCGCCGAGCTCGGCCCCGGCGAGGTCGGCTTCTTCACCGCCGCCATCAAGCAGGTGGCCGATACCCGCGTCGGCGACACGGTGACGGACGAGAAGCGGCCCTGCGCCGAGCCCCTGCCCGGCTTCAAGCCGGTGCAGCCGGTCGTGTTCTGCGGTCTCTTCCCGGCCGATGCCGCCGATTTCGAGGATCTGCGCGAGGCGCTCGCCAAGCTGCGCCTCAACGACGCGAGCTTCACCTACGAGACGGAGAGTTCGACGGCATTGGGCTTCGGCTTCCGCTGCGGCTTCCTCGGCCTGCTCCACCTCGAGATCATCACCGAGCGGCTCGAGCGCGAGTTCGGTCTCGACCTCATCACCACGGCGCCCAGCGTCATCTATCGGGTGCACCTGACCGACGGCAGCGTCATGGAGATGCACAACCCGGCCGACATGCCGGACCCGGTCAGGATCGACCGCATCGAGGAGCCCTGGATCGAGGCAACCATCCTTGTCCCCGACGACTACCTGGGTGCCGTGCTCAAGCTCTGCCAGGACCGCCGCGGACGTCAGAAACAGCTCACCTACGCCGGCTCCCGCGCTCTCCTTGTCTACGAACTCCCTCTCAACGAGGTGGTGTTCGACTTCTACGACCGGCTGAAGTCGGTGAGCCGCGGTTACGCCTCTTTCGATTACCAGCTCAAGGGCTACGAGCAGGGCGATCTCGTCAAGCTGTCGATCCTCGTCAACGGCGAGCCGGTCGATGCGCTCTCCATCATCGTGCACAGAACGCGCGCGGAGAGCCGCGGCCGGACCATGTGCGAGAAATTAAAGGAGCTGATCCCGCCCCACCTCTTCCAAATCCCGATCCAGGCGGCGATCGGCGCCAAGATCATCGCCCGCGAGACGATCCGGGCGCTGAGAAAGGACGTGCTCGCCAAGTGCTACGGCGGCGACATCACCCGCAAGCGCAAGCTGCTCGAGAAGCAGAAGGCGGGAAAGAAGAAGATGCGCGAGTTCGGCAAGGTGGAGATCCCGCAGGAGGCCTTCATCGCCGCCCTCAAGATGGACGAGAACTGAAGCGGTCACGGCCACTGCCAGCGCGCCGCCGCTTCGAGCCAGTCGGGCAGCGGCACCGTGGCGAGCACCGCTTCCGTGCTGACCGACAGCGCCACCGCACCGAGGAGCGACACCACGGTCGCCAGGATGACACTGCTGTCGAACACCTCATGCTCGCGGTTGATGAGCCAGCTCGCATAGATGCGGAAGATGTTGCTCAACCGCTGGATCGGCGCCACCACGCTGACCGGCGCCAGCGACAGCGCCGCGTAGCGGAAGATCTGCGACAGGCACACCAGCAGTCCCGTGAGCAGGAACCAGCGGGCGGGCACCCGTTCGACCGACAGCACGTGATTGACCTGCCCGCCGGCGAGCACGACGCCCGCGATAACGAGCGCACCCGCAAGATAGGAGATGAACCCGCCCGCAAGGCTGCTCCCGGCCCCCGCCTTTTCCAATCCGATGCTGATCAGGATCGGGCTGGTGCCGAAGGCCAGCGCACACAGCAAGGAAAATAGGTAGCCCTCGGCGTACTTCGGCTTGAACCCGCTCGAGGCCGCCTGCGAGGCGGCACCAACAGGCGGGGCGCCGGAAGCGGGGACCGCCGCCGCTCCGACGGTGCGCCGGAGGCTGCCGCGGGGAAAGACGAGCGCCGGCCCGATCAGCACCAGCGCGATGCCGATCATGCGCAGCGGCGTCAGCGTCTCGCCCAGCACGAAGATGGCGAGCGCCAGCGACAGCAGGATGTCGGTCTGCATGATCGGCGCCGACAGGTTGGCGCCGATCGCCTTGGCCGCGCGATAATTCGAGTAGCGGCCGCCCACGAAATGGATGACGCCCGCCGCCACGAACCAGAGCACCGCCTCGCCAGGCATTGCGGCGAGCTGCCCCGCCTCTCCGAACAGCCAGGCGATGAACAGAAACAGCGGCACGCCGAGCGGCACCGTGATGGCGAGGCCTTGCAGCACACTCGCTCTCAGCACCGCGCGGCGCGCAGTGGCGGCATTGAAGGCGAATGTCGCCGCTGCGAGCAGAGCGAGCAGGGCACCGACCAACGAGGCATCCTCTCATCATGCGGGCGGCCCGCCGCGTCCGGCGGGCCGCCCCAGCCTTACCACGGCTGCGCCTTCAACCCGCAGGTTGTATCGCCTTCTTGGCCCGTTCGACGATCTCCTTCGGCGCGTCATAGAGGCTCTTGACGACCTTCTGCACCTCGCTCCCTGAGAGCGGCGAGATGACGATCTTGGTCTTCTCGGCGTCGGCCAGGAACTCCTTGTCCTGCATGGTGGCCATGAACGCATCGCGCAGGATCTTGACGCGATCGGCGGGCGTTCCGGGCGGGGCCAGGAACGGGCGCCCGAACACCTGCTGGCTGACGATCAGCTCCATCACCTTGCGGTTGTCGCCGGTGACGTACTTCCAGATCTGAGGTGCGCCCCATTGGGTGAGCTCCTCATCCGCCTCAAGCGCGATCTGGACGAGCACGTTGAGCTTCTTCTCTTTCACCCAGTCCGGCTTCTGCGACTTGATGCTGGTCCAGTCGAAGCCGCACATGCCGTCCACCTCCCCGCGCTCGATGGCGAGGCTGATCTCGGCGCTGCCCTTGTAGCCGCTGACCACCTTGAACTGGGTGCCGGCAAGGTTGTTCAGCATGAAACCGTAGTCGCGCGAAGAGCCGCCGGCCTGCGAGGCGCCGAGCACGCCGCCGATCTTTTGGGCGTCCTCGAAGGTCTTGGTCTTGGAGCCGTGCCACGTCACGCACACCCGCGTGCCGGAATCGGCGGTACCCAGATATTCGAACTGCTTGGGATCGAACCGCCCGGCGGCCCCCTCTTCGAGGAGCGGCCCCATGATGGCGCCTGGGAACACGATGGCGATCGCCGTGCCGTCCTTCGGCGCCTGGGTGAACATGTACTCGGCGGCCTTCTTGCTGCCGGCGCCCGGCATGTTCTGCACGATGATGGTGGGTTTGCCCGGAATGTACCGGTCCATGTGGCGTGCGAGGGCGCGCGCATAGATGTCGTAGCCGCCGCCCACGTCGGCCCCGGCAATGATGTTGATGGTCTTACCTGCGAAGAAATCCTGTGCCACCGCCGGACCGGATGCGAGAAAAGCGGCGAGCGCGACCGACAACACCGCGTCGATACTCCATCGTGCTGAGCGCTTGCGGACACACTGTCTCATTGCGGACGACCTCCCTGAGGACCGGCTGCTGGTTGGCGAATGGCGCGGCATTGTGGCGAGCCGCCGTCTTCGGTCAAGCATCTAACCTGCGGCGGTTCAGGTCTCCCCACGTCGGGATCGCAACAGCGAATAGATGATGCCGAGGCCCAACCCGAAGGCGAGCCCGTTGAGCAGGAAGCCCGTGCGCAACCTAACCGGGTTGTAGTCGGTCAAGAAGCCGCTCAGCAGCTGCGTGCCTCTCACCAGCGGCAGCAGCAGCCAGGAGCCGAGCAGCATGGGAAAGATGAAGGCGAAGATCAGCGCTTTCACCCAGATCGGACCGCCGGGGATGCGCTCGGCAAACGCCCCGAACAGTCCCCCCCACAGCCCGCCCCAGATCATCTGGCTGGCGAGCGTCGGCACCGTGAAGGGCTGGGCACCGACGGCCCGCATCAACTCCGGCCACAGCGGCACCGGGTTGGTGCGCCAAGGCTGGCCGCTCACGCCCATGTTGCTGGTGGCGAGCAGATAGTACATGCCCTGGTGAAAGATCAGGACCGCGAGCGCCCCGGCAATGACGCCGAGCGCGATGCCGCGCGCTGCCGACATGGCTCCTCCCCCGATCGATGTTTTCGTTGCGGACATCCTAGCGCGGCTTCGGCCGCGACGGAATGAGGGATAGCCAAGCCTGCCCGCGTCGGTGCAGTGGTAGTGCTCGCTGGGTACCTCTCGCCTTGGGCGCCGCTGCCTCTCACCCCGAACCGGACCGCTCGAACCGTGCCAGTTTACCTGCCCATTGCCGGCATGTCGGTCGATCTGTTCTTGATGACCGGGGTCGGCGCCGCCATCGGCTTCATTGCCGGCATGTTGGGCGTCGGCGGGGGCTTTCTGGTGACGCCGCTCCTGGCCGTGCTCGGCATTCCGACCGACGTGGCGGTGGCGACCGGCGCCAATCAGGCCGTCGCCGCTTCCGCTTCGGGCACGCTCGCGCAATGGCAGCGCGGCAACATCGACCTCAAGATGGGAGCGCTGCTGATCGCCGGCGGCGTGGTGGGAGCGACGGCCGGGGTCTATCTGCTGCGCGCATTGCGGTTGATCGGGCAGATCGACTTCGTGATTTCCGTGCTCTATGTCGCCCTGCTCGGCGCCCTCGGCCTGCTGATGCTCATCGAGGGCGCGCGCGCCGCCCTGCAGGCGCGCGCCGGCAGGCCGCCCGTGGCCCGCCTCAGACGTCACACATGGTTGCACAGTCTGCCGCTCAAGACACGCTTTCCGGGCTCCAAGCTGTACATGAGCCTCATTCCACCGGTCGTGCTCGGGGTTCTGGTTGGCCTGCTCGGCGGTGTCATGGGCGTCGGCGGCGGCTTTTTCGCGGTGCCGGTCATGGTTTATCTGTTCGGCATGCCGACCCGCGTCGTGGTCGGTACCTCGCTCTTGCAGGTGCTGGCCACCAGCGTGCTCACCACCGTGCTGCAGGCCTGGGCCAACCAGTCGGTCGACGTGGTGCTGGCGGCGATGCTGATGTTGGGCGGGGTCGTCGGCGCCCAGTTCGGCGCCCGCGCCGGCCACAATATGAGGGCCGAATACCTGCGGGCGCTGCTCGGGCTGCTTGTCGTTGCCGTCAGCATGCGCATCGCCGTCAACCTCACCATCGAGCCCACCAGCATCTACAGCCTCGACGTGCCGCGGTAGCGCGCTCCCCGCGCTAGCCACCTCTCATCGGCCCGGCAGCACCAGAACCTGCGGCCGCTCGGGCAGCGTGCGGCTCGAAACCACGATGCTCGCCACCGGGCTCTCCACCACATCGAAGGTCTCCCGGACCCGCACCAGAAACCGCTCGAGCCCTGCCCGCGAGAAGTAATGCATAGGGATCATCAAGCGCGCCTTCAGCGCCTTGAGCACCTCGAGCATGCCGTCGAGGTCGAGCGTCAGGCTGCCGTCGACCGGCACCAGCACGATATCCATCTGGCCGATCCGGCCGACCTGCTGAGGCGTGAGCGTATGGTGCAGATGGCCGAGGTGCGCGATGCACAGCCGCGCCGTCTCGAACACGAAGATCGAGTTGCCGAACTCGTGCGTGTGGCCGTCCCATCCGCGGATGTTGGTCGGCACGTTGCGGATGCGCACGTCCTCGACCGTGAGGTCGTGCTCGGCCGCACCGCCCGCCGGGTTCCAGCCCCTCAGCACGTGGCGTATGCGGGGATCGGGGGCATAGGAGAAATGCGTATCGTGCGCCCGGTTCATGGTGGCGATGTCGGGCAGATCGCCCGAACGCACGTAGTCGTTGTAGTCGGTCTCGATCTTCACGCCCTTGGGCGTCTCGATCAGGAACGTGGAGTGGCCGACGTAGCTGATACGCACTTCCCCGGCGGCGAGCTTTACCGGCTCGAGCGCCGCGCGGTGTAGGCCTGGCGCGTGATGATGGGCGAACGCGATGCAGCGGTCCTGAGCCAAGGCGGCCGAGGCTGGCATGAGGCAAACGAAGGCCATCGCTTGAAGCGCGATCGCGACGAGGCGGCCGAGCGGCATGAGCTCCTCCTGCTGGCGCTCGCGGATGATGGCGATCTTAGGGGAGGGATGCCGACCTGACCATGACCAGCGCTCACCTCGGGTCCTCGAACACGGCGACCTGACGGACAAGGCAGCCGACGAGCGGATGAACGAGCGTGAGCTCGAAACGGAAGCGCCCGCCGCCCTGATCCTCATGGCGCACCTCGCAGGTGCCGGGCGTGATCCAGGAAGGCAACCGGAAGAACCTGCCGCGCAGCTCGAGGCCGTAGGCGAGGCTGCGGAACACCAGCGTGCCCTCCTCAACGCTGAGGCCAAGCCGCATGACGAGCCCCCATCCCAGGTATTCTTCGAGTCCCGTCGGGCCAAGGAAGCGTTTGGCTGAGTGGATCACCTGCGGGAAGTGGCCGGCCCGCGCGTAGCTGCGGCTCCACACTTGACCTTTGAACGCCGGGTCCTCGATGACGGTGACGGTGACCGTACCGCCGCCACCGGGCGTAAGCGGCAGCGGTCCGCCGACGAGACGTGCCGCCTGCGCCAGCAAAGATCCTATCCGGGAAAGCTCGGTCGAAATCACCTGGCCACGGTAGATGGTGACGTTTCCCGGATGTCCAGGCTTCGAGAACCGCCGGCGCACCGCCTCGGGCAGGCGCGCCCACGCCTTCTCGCCGAGCAGCGTCGAATAGCGGGTGTCGGCCTGCACTTCCCGTCGCGGCGCACGGGCGCCAGACCCCAGGGCGGCAACATCGCGCGCCAGAATCGTCATGCTGCTTGCCCTATTCCCTTCCCGTCCGCCCCTCCTTCGTGCGCCGACCGGGGAGCAGGCGGACGATGGCGCTGCCGAGCTTCATTATTGCCGCAAGCTGGGCGCGCGGCACGCGCTTGATGTCCTCGGCCCAACGGTCGACCAGTTCGACGAAGTCGCGCATGGCGGCGATCCGTCCCGCGACGACGGGGCTGAGCCGCCGGTCGGTCGCGGCCTCGGCCGCGCACGCGCGCAGCATGGCGAGCGTCGGATCGATCTCGCGCGCCTTGCGCCCCTCCGCGATGCGCGTGACCATTTCCCACAGGTCGGTCTCCGCCGCGAAGTGGTCGCGCCGGTCGCCCATCACGTGCACCCGCCTGATGAGGCCCCAACCCTGCAGCTCCTTGAGCGAGGTGCTGACGTTGGAACGCGCAAGGCCAAGGGTCTCGGCGATGTCGTCGGCGGTGAGCGGCGTCTCGGAGAGGTAGAGCAGGGCGTGGATCTGGCCAACCGACCGGTTGGTGCCCCACACCGCACCCATCTCGCCCCAGTGCAGGACGAAGCGCTCGACCGCCGGCGCCAGAGCATTCCTTACGTTTGTTTCTGTCATGACAGAAATATCGCAAAGAACTGGGGGAGAGTCAAAGCCGATCCGCTTCGGGTTCGCTTTCGCGTTGACTTCCCCTTGCGTCTTTAGGATATTCCGCGCGCCGCGTGCGCCCTTTGGGCGCCACGCAAAGAGGCGCTACCCGAGGCAATTCGGTCGGTCGGCCGGGCGTCAAAGTCCGCGAGAGGTGTCTTGCGGCGCCGCAGGGTGCGGGATGAATGCTGAAGGATCGGCCATGTACGCTGTGATCAGGACCGGCGGCAAGCAGTACCGTGTATCCGCCAACGACGTCCTCACCCTTGAAAAGCTCGAGGGCGAGGCGGGGTCAAAGATCGAGTTCACCGAGGTGCTGATGCTCGGCGCCGGGGCTGACGTGAAGGTCGGCAAGCCGACCGTGCCCGGCGCCAAGGTGGTGGCCGAGCTTCTCGAGCAGACGCGGGGGCCGAAGCTGATCGCCTTCAAGAAGCGGCGGCGCAAGAACTCCCGGCGCAAGAAGGGGCACCGCCAGGACCTGACGCGCGTTCGCATTACTGACATCATTGGCGCTTAAGAAGAGCGCCGCACGTAGCAAGGAACCAGAGCCATGGCACACAAGAAGGCTGGCGGATCCTCCCGCAACGGTCGGGATTCCAGGCCCAAGATGCTGGGCATCAAGCGCTACGGCGGCGAGATCGTGCTCGCCGGCAACATTCTCTGCCGCCAGCGCGGCACCAAGTGGCACCCCGGCAAGAATGTCGGCATGGGTCGCGACCACACCCTCTTTGCCCTTGTGGACGGGCAAGTCGAATACCGGACCAGCAAACAGGAGCGAGTGTACGTGTCGGTGCGACCGATGAAAGTGAGCCAAGCCGAGTAGGCGGGACACCAGTTCGGGCTCCCGCCGGTCTCCCAAGACCCAACCGGCGGCGAGCCACCAGCAAAGCGATCGAATCAAGGCGGCGAACGCCGCAACGATCCAGAGGCTCGACGACGAGGGAGTGGGAGACCACTAGCCCTCGTGATTTTTTTTCAACGTCGAGACTGGATCACACGATGCTGCCCGATCTCTTCCGTGACGAGGTTTTCCGTATCGAGACCCGGCGCCTGTGGCTGCGCTGGCCGCGCCTTGCCGACGCGCCTCGCTTGCAGGACGCCGTCTCGACCAGAGAGGTGGCGGAGATGACCGCCACCTGGCCGCATCCCCTGCCCGCGGGCGAGGCAGCCCGCCGCATCGAGCAGATGCGGGAGGGCAACGCCAGCGGCGACAGCCTGGTGCTGGCCATGACGCCCAAGCGCGAGCCGGATCGCCTCATCGGCGTGCTCGGCGTGCACGTCGCCGCCGACGCGGACCGGCTCGACCTCGGCTACCTGCTCGCCGCCCCCTATCACGGTCGCGGCCTCATGAGCGAGGCCGTGCTCGGCCTCGCCGCTGCCGTCTTCACCTATTCCGGCTACCGGCGGATCCGCGCCGCGAGCCGGATCATCAATCCCGCCTCCGCGCGGGTGTTGGACAAGTGCGGCTTTGTCCCTCTCGGCCAGGGCCTCCGGCCGGCGGCCGCACGCGGCGGCGCCATCGAGGTGGAATGCTTTGAGCTTCGCCGCGAGGACTGGCGGCGCACCCGGGCATGGGGCCGGCCGGCCGCCCAAATCGGCGGGGAGGCGCGCGTGTCATGATCGATGACCAATGTATCGTCACCGAGCGGCTGCGCTTGCGGCCGCTCAAGCTCAGCGACGCTGCCCGCATCCATGCCCTCATCAACGACTGGAACGTGCTGCGCACGCTCGCTTCCCCGCCCTATCCTTATCGGCGCCAGCATGCCGAGGAATTCGTCGCCGCCGCGCTTCGAAAGCACGAGCTTGGCGGCGCCACGATCTTCGCCATTGCGCAGGAGGAGGGGCTCATCGGCGTAATCGGCATTGAGCCGCGCGAGCGCGGTCCG
>DATLZB010000050.1:0-9015 GCA_035574175.1 Hyphomicrobiaceae bacterium | reverse complement strand
CGTATATACCATGCTCGCCCGCCGCTGCCGCTATGCGCTGCACCTTGGTCTGACCGAGGCCGGCATGGGTTCGAAGGGCATCGTTGCCTCGTCCGCGGCCATGGCCATCCTGCTTCAGCAGGGCATCGGCGACACCATCCGCTACTCGCTCACCCCTGAGCCTGGCGGCGACCGCACGCTGGAGGTCAAGGCCGCGCAGGAGCTTTTGCAAACCATGGGATTGAGGTCGTTCGCGCCGGTCGTGGCGGCCTGTCCGGGATGCGGGCGCACGACCTCGACCGTGTTTCAGCAGCTTGCCCGCGAGGTCGAGGAGATGATCCGCGAGCGCATGCCGGAATGGCGGCGCACTTATCCCGGCGTGGAAAATCTCAATCTCGCGGTGATGGGCTGCATCGTGAATGGGCCGGGCGAGAGCAAGCACGCCGACATCGGCATCTCGCTGCCCGGCACCGGTGAGCAGCCGGCGGCACCTGTCTTCATCGACGGCAATAAGGCGGTAACCCTGAGGGGGGCCAACATCGCGGCCGAGTTCAAGGCAATCGTGGAGGACTACATCGCCAAGCGTTACGGGCGCGGCTGACTGACCGGTCAGCACCGCGCGTTGGCGGCGGTCTTCAGTTCCGCCGCGAAATCCCTGAAGGCATCGGCAAGCGAAAACTCTGGCTCCCAGCCGAGATGCTGCTTGGCCCGCGAAATGTCGAGCGGCACGCTTCTGGACTTGGGCGGCTCGCCCGGCTCGATCTCGACGGTTAGACCCGGAAAGAGATTGCGCACCACCGTTACCACCTCCTCGAAGGGCGTTATCACGCCGCTGCCGATGTTGAACACGTGCTCCTTGGGGAGCGGGAGGGTGGCGGCAAGATCGACGGCTCTGCCCACATCCTTGGCATAGACGTACTCGTTGGCCATCGCCTCGGCCGAAGCGATGCGCGCCGTCCTGCCGGCTAGGGCCGCCTCAAGCAGGGTCTGCATCTTCAGGCCGCCGGAGGAGCCGGACCAGAAGTGGCCGTAGCCGAACACGTTGGCGGGGCGGAGGATCACCAGTTCAAAGCCGTAGTGGGCGGCAAAGGCTTCAAGGATCAGTTCCTTGGCCGCCTTGAGGGCGCCGTAGGCGCGGACCGGGCCTTTCGGGAAGGTTTCATCGATCCTTGTCGGTGCGGGCACCCGCCGGTCGTAGACGCCGAACGTCGAGATGTGCACCAGACGGCGCACGCCGGCGAGCCGAGCCGCCTCCGCTACATTGCGCGTGCCGCCGAGGTTGACATCGAACGCGGTGCCGATGGCCTGCTGCACGCGCCCGCCGATCAGCCCGGCGGTGTGGACGATGGTGGCGATCCCGTACCGCTTCACGACGTCGATCAGCTCGGCCAGATTGCGCACGTCCCCGCGCACAAGTGTGAAGCCGCGCTCTCCCAACTTGTGTTTGAGGAACGCGCTGCGCGGTTCGCAATCGAAGAACACCACGTCCTCGCCGCGGCGCATCGCAACGCTTGCAAAGGCAGTGCCGATCAGGCCGGCGCCAGTCACCAACGTGGTCATGCCACCTCCTTTCGCCGTTCGCCTCACCGTTGACGCCGCACCGCGAACTGGACCGCATCACGCAGCACGCCGGCCCTGGCGCCGAATGGACCGAGCAGGGCGATCGCTTCAGCCTCGATTTCATGGAGCTTGGTCCGTGCGGCTTCGCGGCCAAGCAAGGCGACGAGCGTCGCTTTGTTCCGGCCGGCGTCCTTTCCCGTCGCCTTGCCGACGACGGCGGCATCGCCCTCGGCATCGAGCAGGTCGTCGGCGATCTGGAAGGCGACGCCGAGCTTGAGCCCGAAGCTGGCGAGGGAAGCCTCCTCGGCCGGTGGGGCGCCGGCCAAGATCGCGCCGGAGCGGCAGGCGAAGCCCATCAGCGCGCCCGTCTTCATCTCCTGCAACCGCAGGATGTGGTGCAGGTCGCGGGCGCGCGGCTCGCCGAGCTTGTCGGCCTCCAGATCGAGGCATTGACCGCCGACCATTCCCCGCGCACCAGCCGCTCTGGCCAGCTCCGTTGCGAGCCGGCAGCGCACGTCGGCCGCGATGCGGGCCGGCAGCCCGGCGCTCACGATTTCGAAAGCGAGCGTCAGCAGCGCATCGCCGGCCAGTATTGCCGTCCACTCGTCGAACGCCTTCCATACCGTAGGCGCCCCTCTGCGGACCTGGTCGTTGTCCATGGCCGGCAAGTCGTCGTGAGCCAACGAATAGCAATGCACGCACTCGAGCGCGGCTGCCGTGGCAACGGCCGCTTCGGCGTCAACGTCGAACATCCGGGAGCTCTCGATCACGAGCAACGGGCGGATTCGCTTTCCCCCGCTCAACACCGCGTGGGCGAGCGCGGCGTGCAGGCGGGGAGGAACCGCATGACGCTGTTCGCCATCGGATGCCCCGGCTGCTAGCCACGCCCGCAGGTGGCGCTCGACGGCGCGCGCGGCTTCGGCCAACCTTCGCTCGAATGACACAGGCTCACCACATGCCCCTGGCAGGACCAATGAAACATAGCATCCGACGGCCTCCGCTGGCCCGCCAGCGGCGATATACCATGCACCGCCAGCAAGGGCAGTCGCCCCGATGACCGATGCCACACCTGATCGACCTTCCGATATCGCCGTGAGCGGACGGACGCAGGCCGACCTGGGTCGTAACCTGGCCCTTTGCCTGCGCGTGGCACTCGTCTCGGGCACGCGCGTGCTTGTGCTCACCGGGCTCTCGCTGCTCGCCGCGGCCACCCTGTACTTCGCCGTCTTTCGCTTCGTCGATCCGCCGATTTCGGCGCTCATGCTGACACGGCTGCTCGGGGGGCAGAGCATTGATCAGCGCTGGGTGCCGCTCGGTGCCATCTCGCCCCATCTGGTGCGCTCCGTCATCATTGCCGAGGACGGTCAGTTCTGCCGGCATCAGGGTATCGACCTGCGCGAGCTCGAGGCCGAGCTGAAGCGCGCCACACGTGTCGGCGACGGGGAGATTCGAGGCGCCAGCACGATATCCATGCAGGTGTCCAAGAACCTGCTGCTGTGGCAGGGCCGGAGCTATCTCCGCAAGGGCCTCGAGCTGGCGCTTACCGTGCTCATGGAGGTGATCTGGCCGAAGCCCCGCATCCTGGAGGTCTATCTCAATATTGCCGAGTGGGGTCCCGGCATCTTTGGAGCGGAGGCGGCGGCACGCCACCACTTCGGCAAGTCGGCCTCCCGGCTCACCAGCCGGGAAGCTGCGCTGCTGGCTGCGGCGCTGCCCAATCCCTTCCTGCGCGAGGCCGGCAACCCCGGCCCCGGCACGCGGCGACTCGCCGCGCTGATCGAGGGCCGGGCCAGAGCCATCGGCAACAGGGCGTCGTGCATCCTCGGTAGATAGCGCCTCCCGGCCCATGCTATTCAGCTTCTCAACTTCCCGAACGGGCTTCCCGGAGGGTTGCTGGCGTGAGTCCGCCAAACTATGGTGCGGCCCGCGCTTTCTTACTCGGCGAGATCGGAGATGTCGCATGGCCGTACCTAAGAAGAAGGTGTCGCGAATGAAGCGGGGCTTTCGCCGCTCGGCGGATGCACTCAAGGCGCCCACCTATGTCGAGGACAAGGACAGCGGCGAACGGCGCCGGCCGCACCATATCGATCTAAAGACGGGGCGTTACCGCGGGCGCCAGGTGCTGGAGCCCAAGTCCGAGACCTGAACCTGAAGGGCTTGGGCCGCCCGAAGCCATTGCCGTGCCCCAATGGGCGCCATATGAGGCATCAGAAGGCGAGCCACCGCCTTTTGGCCATTCCCGGAGTTCTCCAATGTCGCTCAACGCGCTGCCCTTGCTGGTCATCGTCTTCATCCTCTACAACCTGCTGGTGGTCTTCGGGGGCGCCGATGCCAACACGTTTCTGGCCAAGGAAGTCGTTCCCATCCCGCTGATGACCACGACGCTGATGCTGTCGTGGGCCGACCTCCTCATACTTCTGACGATGGTCTTGCTGTTCGTCGAGCTGATGAAGGCGACCTACACGTCGACCTCCTCGCTCCTCAACCACGGGCTATCGACGCTGGTGTTCGTCGTCTGCCTGATCGAGCTGCTGATGGTGCCTCAGGCGGCGACGCCGGTGTTCTTCCTCGTCACCGTAGCCACGTTGATCGAAGTGGTGGCCAGCTACACCATCGGCATCCGCGTGGCTCGCCGCGACCTCTCGCTCGGTGGGGAGGGTTGATCGGTCCGGGTTCGCTGACCTTGGGCCGCTACGGTCAGCCGTTCTTCTGGGACAGCCGCTCGATCTTGGCCTGCATGCGGGCCAGTTCGGCTTTCAGCTCGGCAATCTCGCCGCTGGCGCCGGACTTCTCCTCGGTTTCCGATGTCCGCTGGCCGGACTGAGGCTGGGCGGTGGACGGCTCGGAAGTGGAGCGGGCGGAAGAGAACGGCGACCACATGGCCATTGCCTGCTCGAAGATCGCCATGTTCCGCCGCGTCTGCTCTTGCATGGCCTCGAAGGCCGCCGCACCGAACGGGTTCTTGCCGAACATGTGCGCGAATTGGGCGCGGAACCGCTCCTGCTCCTTGACCAGCGTCTCCAAACTGAACTGCAGATAGGTCGGCACCATCTTACCGATGCTGTCGTCGTAGAAGCGGATAAGCTGGCGAAGAAACGGAATCGGCAGCAGCGCCTGGCCGCCGGCGCGCCCTTCCTGTTCGACGATGATCTGAGTGAGGACGGAATGGGTGAGATCATCGCCGGTCTTGGCGTCGTAGACCACGAAATCCCGATCCGAGCGCACCATGGCCGCCAGGTCCTCGAGGGTCACGTAGGTACTGGTTTCGGTGTTGTAGAGGCGCCGGTTGGCGTACTTCTTGATGACGACGGCCTCGCGTTTCTCGGACGGGGCTTCTGGCTTGTTGAGCATGGCGGCGGCAAGCTCGTCATTTTCGGTTTGCTGCGATGCAAGAGGGTAACACGATGGTGCTCTGACGGCCAGCCGTTTTCTCACCCGTTCTTCTCACATGCTTTCCCAAAGTCGATTTGGCAGGCCGAGGCTCCCGCTGCTATCGTCCGCGCCGCGGCCATCGCCCATATGAGCGACATCGATCCTGATCCGGACCCCCGACAGGCAACCAGTTCCCGGAGCCTTCGCAATGACCAAGAATGCCAAGACCGACACAGCCAGCATCGTCATCGCTAGCGCCGCGCGCACGCCGGTGGGCTCGTTCAACGGCAGCCTTGCAAGCCTGCCCGCTCATGAGCTGGGCAAGGTGGCCATCGCCGAGGCCGTGAAGCGGGCCGGCATCGAGCCGGGCGATGTGTCGGAAGTGATCATGGGCCAGATCCTGACCGCCGGCCAGGGCCAGAACCCGGCGCGGCAGGCGTCGGTCGGCGCCGGCATTCCCGTGCACAGCCCTGCCTGGGGCGTGAACCAGCTATGCGGCTCCGGACTGCGCGCGGTGGCACTCGGAGCCCAGCAGATCCAGCTTGGCTCCTCCGCGATCGTCGTCGCTGGCGGTCAGGAGAGCATGAGCCGGGCGCCGCACTGCGCCCACCTGCGTGAGGGCACCAAGATGGGCGACATCCAGTTCATCGACACCATGATCAAGGATGGATTGTGGGACGCCTTCAACGGCTATCACATGGGCAGCACCGCTGAGAACGTCGCCCGGCAGTGGCAGATCACGCGAGAGGAGCAGGACCGCTTCGCGGTGGCCTCCCAGAACAAGGCGGAGGCGGCCAGGAAGGCCGGCAAGTTCAAGGACGAGATTGCGCCGGTGACCGTCAAGACCCGCAAGGGCGATGTCGTCGTCGCCGACGACGAGTACATCCGTGAGGGAGTGACCTACGATCAGGTGGCCAAGCTCAAGCCGGCCTTCGAGAAGGATGGCACGGTAACCGCGGGAAACGCTTCCGGCATCAACGACGGCGCCGCTGCGGTGGTGCTGATGACGCTGGCCGAAGCCAAGAAGCGCGGCATCGAGCCACTGGCCCGCATCGTCTCATGGGCGCATGCCGGCGTCGATCCGTCGATCATGGGGACGGGGCCGATTCCCGCCTCCAAGCTTGCCCTCGAGAAGGCGGGCTGGACGGTGAAGGATCTCGACCTCATCGAGGCCAACGAGGCGTTCGCAGCACAGGCCTGCGCCGTCAACAAGGGGCTTGGCTGGGATACCGAGAAGGTCAATGTAAACGGCGGCGCCATCGCCCTCGGCCATCCGATCGGGGCATCGGGGGCGCGCGTGCTCACCACGCTGCTCTACGAGATGAAGCGCCGGGGCGCACGCAAGGGGCTGGCAACGCTGTGCATCGGGGGCGGCATGGGCGTGGCCATGTGCGTCGAGCGCGTCTGAAGGGCGGCAGTGGGAAATGATCGGTGCGGCCGGCATTGAGCCGGCCGCATCGCGTGCGGCAGGCTGTTCCATATAACGAAACGTCGCGAGCGAAAGCGCTCCGGGAGGCGACAGAGATGGCAAGGGTGGCGATCGTTACGGGGGGCACGCGCGGCATCGGTGCCGCAATCGCCGTAGCGCTCAAGCAGAAGGGTTACCGCGTCGCTGCCAACTACGGCGGGAATGACGCGGTCGCACGCCAATTCCAGATCGAACACGGCATCCCGGTCTACAAGTTCGACGTCGGCGACTGGGCCCAGTGCCAGGAGGGCGTTGCTCGCATCGTCAAGGACATCGGTCCGGTCGATGTGCTGGTCAACAACGCCGGCATCACGCGCGACGGCATGCTGCATCGCATGAGCAAGGAGAATTGGGATGCGGTCATTCGTACCAACCTCGATTCCGTCTTCCATATGAGCCGCCTCGTCATCGAGGGCATGCGCGCGCGCAACTTCGGCCGGATCGTGACGATCTCCTCAATCAACGGTCGCAAGGGTCAGATGGGGCAGGTCAATTACTCAGCCGCCAAGGCCGGGCTGTTGGGATTCACCAAGGCGCTGGCCCAGGAAGGCGCGCGCAACAACATCACCTGCAATGTCGTCGCCCCCGGTTACATCAATACGGAGATGGTGGCGGCCATGCCCCGGGAGGTGCTCGAGAGCAAGATCCTGCCGCAGATCCCGGTGGGCCGACTGGGCACGCCCGAGGACGTGGCGCGCTGCGTCGTCTTTCTTGCCGCCGACGAGGCCGGCTTCATCACCGGCGCCTGCCTCGACGCCAACGGCGGGCAGTACATGGCCTGAAGCCGATCGATCCCATTGATCGGTGACGGCGGATCGCACAAACTAGGCTACGACTGAAGTACCGGATTTGAGGGACGACATGGAAACTCTTTCGGGTATCCTCGAAGAGGCGGCCGCGCTCGGCGAGCAGAGCCTGTGGGCGCTGCTGTGGGCCGCCACGGCCATTTGCTTGCTCAGTCTGGCCTTCGCTGCCGTCGAGCGGGTTTCGCAGCAGGCCCGGAACGGTGCAGGAGCGAGCGCCATCGCCTACCAAGGGAAAGGTCGGACCCTCGGCCTCACCTTGATGGTGCTGGGTGTTGGCGGCGTGCTGGTTTCGCTGATCGCCTGGGGCGCGATGTTCGGCGATGTCGGGCAGGCGTTCAGGCTCTTGGTGCGGCGTGTGCGCGACGTCACCGATGGGAGCCAGCTCGCGGTGCTCGCCGCCGTCATCGCATCGATGGTCGTTTTCGACATCGGCGCCTTCAAGTATCTCGGCTCGGAGCGGCGAACGCCGGCGTCGGCGCCCTAGCGTCGCCTTCGGGAGCTCAGGGCGGGCGGCTAGGCCGGCCTCGGTCGGCGCTGTGTGCGGCCCCTGACATTGCAGGCCCAACTCACCAGGCGCGCCATCGGCAACCCGCTCCCCAATGTCAACTGCCCACCGAGCGGCGCGCGCCACCGTAGAGGGCTTCGCCGCGCTGCTGCTGTGGTCGTCACTGGCCAGTCTCACGGCGCTCGCTGCGCCCATGCCGCCCTTCGAGCTCGCCGCTATGACGTTCGCCATCGGCACGTTGGTGGGGCTTGTCTATGCCCGCATGAGCCGGCAGCCCCTGCTCGGGCTGAAGGCCATGCCGGTCGGCGCATTGGCGCTCGGCGTTTACGGACTGCTCGGGTATCACGCCTGCTACTTCTACGCTCTGCAGCAGGCGCCGCCGCTCGAAGCCAACCTCGTCAATTATTTGTGGCCGCTGCTCATCGTGGTGTTCTCCGGCCTGCTGCCGGCTCGCGCCGGTGGAAAGCCACTGCGCTGGCGGCACGTGGCGGGGGCCCTGCTCGGGTTCGGCGGAACCCTGCTCGTGCTCATCGAGGGGGGCGCTGAGCTTTCTTTCGGAGGAGCCGGCGCCGGCTATGCGGCAGCGCTCGCCGGAGCTCTCATCTGGTCGAGCTACTCGGTCGCTTCGCGGCTCTTTCATGCGGTGCCGAGCACGGCGGTCACCGCCAGCTGCGGCGCCACCGCGCTCGGCGCCTTCGTGCTGCATGTCTTCTCGGAGACCACCGTACTGCCGAAGGATGTCGTGGCCTGGAGCGCGGTATTGGCGATGGGTCTGGGACCGGTGGGACTCGCCTTCTATCTCTGGGACCGTGGCATGAAGCAAGGGGAGCTGCGCCTCCTGGGCGTCGCCTCCTACGCCACGCCGCTCTTCTCGACGGCTCTGCTCGCTCTCCTCGGGCTCGGCACGGCAGGGCCGATGCTGTGGCTTGCCGCCCTTCTGGTTACCGCCGGTGCGCTCATCGCAGCCTCGGACAGCGTGAGGCCCGCCCGCGCGCCTGGCACGGCGCAATGAGCGTCACGACCGCCCCATGCGGACCGCCGTCGCCGCCAGCGAGGCGCCTGCCAGTACGGAGAGCACCGCCACAATCGAGGGACCGCCGGGTGCGTCGAGCCCGAAGGATAAGACAAGACCCGCCAGCACCGCGACCACGGCGATCGCAGCCGAGACGAGCGCCATCGCTTCCGGCGTGGAGGCGAGTGGCCGCGCAGCCACTGCAGGCATGATCAGAAAGGCGATGGCGAGCAGGATACCGACGATCTTCATGGCCACCGCAATGGCGAGCGCCAGCAGGATCACGAAGGCGGCCTTCACCCACTGGCGGGGG
>DATLZB010000049.1:0-4177 GCA_035574175.1 Hyphomicrobiaceae bacterium | reverse complement strand
AAGCCTCTGGTGCGGACGGAGGGACTTGAACCCCCACGGCTTTCGCCACCAGAACCTAAATCTGGCGTGTCTACCAGTTCCACCACGCCCGCTCGGCCGCAAGGGCGGCGGATGGCGCGAGATATATCGGGCGCAAGCGCGAAAAATCAATCGGGAACTGCGTCCTTCCGCAAAGCCCCTTACCGCTCCGCTTGAAGCCTTAAGGCGTGCCTTGCCCGCACTTGCCGCCCTCAGTAGGTTGTGCCGGCAGTGCGCAATGCGCCGTTTCTCTGAGGAGGCTCTGTCCGTTGTCCATCGCCAACAGTGTCGCCGCCGCCGTCGGCAAGACGCCGCTGATCAAGCTCAGGCGCGCCTCCGAGGAGACCGGCTGCACCATCTTCGGCAAAGCCGAGTTCATGAATCCCGGCCAATCGGTCAAGGACCGGGCGGCCCTCTATATCATCCAGGATGCGCTGGCGCGTGGCGAGCTCAGGCCCGGCGGCACCGTGGTGGAGGGCACCGCCGGCAACACCGGCATCGGGCTCGCGGTGATCGGCAATGCGCTCGGCTTGCGCACCGTCATCGTCATCCCCGAAACCCAGAGCCGGGAAAAAAAGGAGGCACTGCGCCTGCTCGGCGCTCACCTGATCGAGGTGCCGGCGGTCCCCTACCGGAACCCCAACAACTACGTGCACTATTCCGAGCGGCTGGCGCGGGAACTCGCCAAGATGGAGCCCAACGGCGCGATCTGGGCCAACCAGTGGGACAATACCGCGAACCGGCGGGCCCACGTCGAAACGACCGCAGAGGAGATTTGGGCCGACACAGCCGGCAAGGTGGACGGATTCGTGGCCGCCGTCGGCTCGGGCGGAACGCTTGGGGGCGTCTCCGACGGTCTCAAGGCCAAACGCAAGGACATCCAGATTGCGCTCGCCGACGTGCCTGGCGCCGCCCTTTACAGCTATTTCACCAAAGGCGTGCTCAAGGCCGAGGGTTCCTCCATCACGGAAGGCATTGGGCAGGGCCGGGTGACGCGGAACCTCGAAGGGGCAATCGTCGACCACGCTTACCTCATTCCGGACGAGGAATCCGTTGGGGTTTGCTTCCGGCTGCTTAAGGAAGAGGGGCTCTGCGTGGGCGGCTCCAGCGGTGTCAACGTAGCCGGTGCCGTGCGCCTGGCGCGCGACATGGGACCGGGGCATACGATCGTCACCATGCTCTGCGATTACGGCACCCGTTACCAATCCAAGCTGTTCAACCCGGCCTTTCTCAGGTCGAAGAACTTGCCGGTGCCGGATTGGCTGGCCGCCGCCCCGATACCGATGCCCGAGGTGTTCGTGGCGACCGAGAAAGCGGGAGCGCCATGACCGAGCAGCTCTACCGGGCCGACGCTTACCAGCGCGAATGCACGGCGCGCGTGCTCGCCGTCAACGACCGCGGCGGCATCGTGCTCGACCGCACCGTCTTCTACGCGGCTGCCGGCGGCCAGCCTGGCGACAGGGGCGTCCTCGAAAGTGAGGATGGGGGCGGCGGCTGCGCCATCGCGACAACCGTCTATGACGCCGATAAGACAACGATCGTGCACGTGGCCGCCGCCGGCAGCGCGCCGCCGATGCCCGGCACGGTCGTTCGCGCGGTGCTGGACTGGGAATCGCGCCTCAAACTGATGCGCATGCACACCGCGCTGCACTTGCTCTGTGCACGGGTCAAGTTCCCGGTGACCGGCGGTCAGATCGGCACCGCCGAAAGCCGCCTCGATTTTGATATTCCCGAGGCCTCCGCCGTCGATAAGGACGCGCTCACCCGCGACCTCAATGCCCTGATCGCCGCCGATCATCCGGTTGCGGAGCGCTGGATCAGCGAGGCGGAACTCGACGCCAATCCTCAGCTTGTGCGCACCATGGCGGTCAAGCCGCCACGCGGCAGCGGAAGGGTGCGCCTCGTCGCCATCGGCCGAGAGGGCGAGATCGACCTGCAGCCGTGCGGCGGCACGCATGTGCGCAGCACCGGCGAGATCGGACCGATCGCGGTCACCAAGATCGAGAAAAAGGGTCGGTTCAATCGGCGCATTCGCATAGCGTTTGCGTAGTGGAGATGTTGGGCGAACCGGCCGGAAGGAGGCTACAGTGAATCCGCGCGGCGGCAAATGGCTGGTGGAGACCGATTGGCTCGCCGCCCGGCTCGACGCCCCCGATCTCATGGTTTTGGACGGCTCCTGGCATCTGCCGACGGCGCAGCGCGATGCGCGCGCCGAGTACCAGCGCGAGCACATTCCGGGCGCGCAATTCTTCGATATCGACGAGCTCTCGGATGAGCGCTCGCAGCTCCCCCACATGCTGCCATCGACTGTGAAGTTCGCCAGCGCGATGAAACGCATCGGCGTCGGGGACGGCATGCGCGTGGTGGTCTATGACACGGTCGGCCTGTTTTCGGCGGCGCGCGTGTGGTGGACCTTTCGTGTCATGGGGCACGAGGACGTGGCGGTGCTCAACGGCGGACTGCCCAAATGGAAGCGCGAGGGCCGCCCGGTGAGCGACGAGCCGCCGCGCGAGCGAAGCCCTCGGCACTTCACCCCGCGCTTCAACGCCGCGCTCGTGCGCGATCTGGCGGACGTGCGCGCGCTTGTCGAGAGCGGGGCCGGCCAGATCCTCGACGCCCGCAGCGGGGGCCGCTTCTCAGGCGCCGAGCCGGAGCCCCGTGCCGGGCTGAGAGCGGGCCACATCCCGGGCTCCCGCAACCTGCACTATGCAGCGCTGCTCAACGGCGACGGCACGCTCAAACCCGTCGATGAGCTGCGACGTTTGTTCGCTGATGCCGGTGTGGATCTGCGCCGGCCGGTGGTGACGAGCTGCGGGTCCGGCGTCACCGCCGCCATCCTGTCGCTGGCGCTCGCCCTCATCGGCCACCCGGACAGCGGCCTCTACGATGGCTCCTGGGCCGAATGGGGCCGCGAGGACGCCGGCACGCCGGTCGAGAGGGGGCCGGCGCGCTGAGCAAAGTCCACCGGGCGGCATTTCCCGCAAAATGACACCCAACTGGCCCGTCAGCCTTAACGAGGGCTTGAGGTTTATCAGCTACTTGCGGCTCGACCACAGCGATGGGATGCCGCCACAATGTACCGGGTCCTCACCTGCCTTGCCGTCGAGCACGACCTTCGTCTCGTTGCGCTCGCCGCCGCCACCTGCGCTATGGCGACGTTCACCGCCTTTGCCATCTACGCTCAAGCTGTGGACAACGCCGGCTTCAAGCGCTTGGGCTGGCTGTTCTTGACCGCGGTGGTGTCCGCCTGCGGCATCTGGGCCACCCATTTCATCGCCATGTTGGCCTACGACCCGGGCTTGCCGGTGAGCTACGACCCGGTGCTGACCATCGCGTCATTGCTGATTGCGGTGGTGGCCACGGGACTTGGTTTCGCACTTGCAACGCTCCCTGGCCCGGTGGCCCAAACGGGCGGGGGTGCGGTGATCGGCGCCGGCATCAGCCTCATGCATTACACCGGCATGTACGCAGTGATGCTGCCGGGCCGCCTTGAATGGGATACGTCCCTCGTCGTCGCTTCGGTTGTGTTCGGCGCGCTGCTCTCCGCGGCGGCGGTGGTCGCCTACCATCGTTTGGAAGGACAGCGCGCCACGTGGGTGGCCAGCTCTCTCTTTGCGCTGGCCATCTGCGCCATGCATTTCACCGCCATGGGTGCGGCCACCGCCGTGGCCGATCCCACCGTCCCCTTCGATGGGTCTTTGGTCGACGGCGAACTGATTGCGGCCTCCATCGCCGGAGTTGCCGTGATCATCCTGCTTGCCGGTGCGACGCCGGCGTTGATTGCCGGACAGACCGCCCGCGAGGCGATTTCGGAGAAATTGCGCTTCCAGGCCGCACTCGACAACATGTCGCAGGGCCTGTGCATGGTGGATGCCAGCGGGCGGATCCAGGTCTGCAACAGGCGCTATGCGGAAATGTACCAACTCCCCCCGGAGCTGACGCGGCCGGGCACACTGCTGCGCGACATCTCGCGCTATCGGTTTGCCACGGGCTCCTACTATGCCGGCGCCCAGGCTTCGGACATCAGCTCAGACGACGTCGTTCCGGAAATGACCTTCAACAAGACGCGCGAGCTCACCGACGGCCGCATCATCTCGGTTTCGCGGCGGCCGCTGCCGAACGGGGGCTGGGTCACAACGCATCAGGATGTCACCGATAT
>DATLZB010000048.1:0-3490 GCA_035574175.1 Hyphomicrobiaceae bacterium | reverse complement strand
AAACGTCGTGCCCCAGCCCCGGTCCGCCGAAACCTTGGTCATCGCCGCCGTCAGCGTCGTCTTGCCGTGGTCCACGTGCCCAATCGTGCCCACGTTGCAGTGCGGCTTCGTCCGCTCGAATTTCGCCTTGGCCATCGGATGGCTCTCCTTCTTCGATTACGAACCTTGCTCAGGCGTACTTGGCCTTCACCTCGTCGGCCACGTTGCGCGGCACGTCGGCATAATGGGCGAACTGCATGGTGTAGGAAGCTCGCCCCGTGGTCATGGAACGGAGCTGGCTTACGTAGCCGAACATGTTGGCCAGCGGCACGTACGAGCGGATCACTGTCGCATTGCCCCGCATCTCCTGGCTGCGGATCTGACCGCGTCGGCTGTTGATGTCGCCGATCACGCTGCCGACAAACTCGCCCGGCGTAACCACCTCCACGTCCATGATCGGCTCGAGCAGTTTGACGCCGCTCTTCTCGCACCCTTCGCGCATGGCTGACCGCGCCGCGATCTCGAAGGCGATCGTGGAGGAGTCGACCTCATGGTAGGCGCCGTCGAACAGCGTCACCTTCATGTCGACCATGGGAAAACCGATCAGCACGCCGGTATCCCACACCGCCTGCACACCCTTCTCCACGCCCGGGATGTACTCCTTGGGCACCACCCCGCCCACGATCTGCGACTCGAACACGTTGCCGGCACCCGTCGGCTGCGGCTCGAGCCGGAGCTTGACCCGCGCGAACTGACCGGTGCCGCCGGTCTGCTTCTTGTGCGTGTAGTCAACCTCGACCGCCCGCATGATGGTCTCGCGGTAGGCCACCTGCGGCGCGCCGACGTTGGCCTCTACGCCGTAGGTCCGTTTCAGGATGTCGACCTTGATGTCGAGGTGCAGCTCGCCCATGCCCTTGAGTATCGTCTCGCCCGACTCCGGATCGACCGCCACGCGGAAGGAGGGATCCTCGAGCGCCATGGTGGCGAGCGCAGCCGCCATCTTCTCCTGATCGGCCTTGGTCTTGGGCTCGATCTTCATCTCGATGACCGGGTTGGGGAACTCCATGCGCTCCAGCAGCACCGGGCGGTTCGGGTCCGACAGCGTCTCGCCGGTACGGGTGTCCTTGAGCCCCTGCAGCGCCACGATATCACCGGCGAAGGCCTCGCTGATCTCCTCTCGCTCGGCCGCGTGCATCAGGTACATGCGCCCTGCACGCTCCTTCTTGTCCCTGGTCGTGTTGAGGAGCGCCATGCCCTTGTCGAGCTTGCCCGAATAGATGCGGCAGAACGTGATCGAGCCGACGTGCTCGAAGCTCATGATCTTGAACGCCAGCATCGCCAGCGGCTCGCTGTCGAGCGGTTTGCGCACCACCGGCTCCCCGGTCTTGGGGTCGGACCCGGTATAGGCTTCTCGGTCGGCTGGCGATGGCAAAAAGTCGACGACCGCATCGAGCAGGGGCTGCACGCCCTTGTTCTTGAACGCCGAGCCGCACAGCACGGGATGAAACGCGCCGGTCACCGTCGCCTTGCGGATGAGGCGGCGCAGGGTATCGACATCCGGCTCCTGGCCCTCGAGGTAGGACGCCATCACCTCGTCGTCCATCTCCACCGCGGCCTCGATCATGGCAGCGCGGTACTCGGCGGCCTTGGCCTTGAGTTCGGCCGGGATGTCCTGCTCGATCATCTTGGCGTCCTTGGTATCGCCGTCCCAGATGATCGCCTTTTGCGTGATGAGATCGACCACGCCCTTGAACGCCGCTTCTGCCCCGACCGGAAGCTGGATGGGTACCGCGCGGGCTCCGAGCTTTTCCTTGATCTCGGCGAGGCACATGTAGAAGTCGGCGCCGGTCTTATCCATCTTGTTGGCGAACACGATGCGCGGCACGCCGTATTTATCGCCCTGCCGCCAAACCGTCTCTGTCTGCGGCTCCACGCCCTGGTTGGAGTCGAGCACGCACACCGCGCCGTCGAGCACGCGCAGGGAGCGCTCTACCTCGATGGTGAAGTCAACGTGGCCCGGCGTGTCGATGATGTTGAGACGGCGCTTCCTGCCGTCGCGTCCTGGCCAAAAGCAGGTGGTGGCGGCCGACGTTATGGTGATGCCGCGCTCGGCCTCCTGCTCCATGAAATCCATGGTCGCGGCGCCTTCGTGCACCTCGCCGATCTTGTAGGTCTTGCCGGTGTAGTAGAGGATCCGCTCCGTCGTCGTCGTCTTTCCGGCATCGATGTGGGCCATGATGCCGAAGTTGCGGTAATCCTCGATCGGATATTGGCGGGCCATTTGGCTAACTCGGAATTGGGTGCTCTACCAGCGATAGTGCGAGAAGGCGCGGTTCGCCTCCGCCATCTTGTGTGTGTCCTCGCGCTTCTTGACGGCGGTGCCGCGATTGTTGGCGGCGTCCAGCAGCTCGGCCGAAAGGCGGTCCACCATGGTGTTCTCACTGCGCCCCCGTGCCGCCGCGATGATCCAGCGGATGGCCAGCGCCTGACGGCGATCGTTACGCACCTCGACCGGCACTTGGTATGTGGCACCGCCGACGCGGCGGGAGCGCACCTCGACGGCCGGCATCACGTTTTCCAGCGCCTGGTGGAAGAGCTGGACAGGGTTTTGCTTGGCGCGCGCCTCCATGCGCTCGAGCGCACCGTAGACGATCCGCTCGGCCACCGACTTCTTACCCTCCTTCATCACCGCGTTCATGAACTTGGTGATAACGAGGTCGCCGAACTTCGGATCCGGGTTGACCTCCCGCTTCTCAGCCCTGTGGCGACGGGACATTGTTGCCTACCTTCACTTGTCGAACGCTCGGAGCTGCTCCTGGCACCCTTGCCTGCCCTTGAAGATTGATCCGGACGGGATGACCCCGAGCAAAAACGGCCCGCTTCACTTGGGCCGTTTTGCACCATACTTGGACCGCCTCTGCTTGCGCGTGGCCACGCCCTGCGTGTCGAGCACACCGCGGATGATGTGATAGCGAACGCCGGGCAGGTCCTTCACGCGACCGCCGCGGATCAGCACCACCGAATGCTCCTGCAGGTTGTGACCCTCGCCGGGGATGTAACCGATCACCTCGAAGCCGTTGGTGAGGCGAACCTTCGCCACCTTCCTCAACGCCGAGTTCGGCTTCTTGGGTGTCGTCGTGTAGACGCGCGTGCACACCCCCCGCTTCTGCGGGCAGGAATCCATGTGCCGCGCCTTCGAACGATACACCTTCGGGCGCCGCGGCTTGCGGATCAACTGTTGTATGGTCGGCATTCGACCTTTACCACCCTTCACCCGCCGCCGCGCACCCGCGGAGGCATCAACATCGCCTGCCCGAGCCTTGCCTTGAGCAAGGTCCGGATCAAACCCAGAGGATCTGGCTGCCGCCAAGGGCGCTCCAGATCTTGGCTCGAAGTTTTGCTCTGCTTAGGGACGGTAGCGTTTAGGCGAACCGGCGCCGCATCAGTTGCGCAGAAAGCGTCCTACGACCTACCGTGAGAGTTGGCGGAACATATACACAGCCTCCATCGG
>DATLZB010000047.1:0-19359 GCA_035574175.1 Hyphomicrobiaceae bacterium | reverse complement strand
CAAAGGCGTGCTTGAGTACGTGGAACCGGAAGAGGAGGAGGCCGAGGCGCTCGCTGCCGCCGTCCTGGAGTCGCTCGAGCAGGCACTGGAGGGCGTAGAGGAGGCCCGGCGCGCGGAAGGCGCCAAGCTGGCCAAGGTGCTCGCCGCCCAGCTCGACCGCATCGCGGAGCTCGTTGCCGCTGCGGCGGCGTCGCCCGCCCGCTCGGTCGATGCCATCCATGCACGGATCAAGGAGCAGGTGGCGCGCCTCGCCCTCGCCTCAACCAGTCTCGATCC
The DNA here is from genome assembly GCA_035574175.1 of Hyphomicrobiaceae bacterium. Lineage (GTDB taxonomy): Bacteria > Pseudomonadota > Alphaproteobacteria > Rhizobiales > Hyphomicrobiaceae > DATLZB01. Next base: position 19,083 of record DATLZB010000047.1, on the reverse strand, counting down.
GGTGCGGCTGCACCAGGAGGCGGTGCTCATTGCGACGCGGTGCGACATCGAGGAGGAGCTACAGCGTCTTGCGGCCCACGTGGCCGCCGCGCGGGAGATGTTGACGGCCGCAGACGCGATCGGCCGCAAGCTCGATTTCCTCAGCCAGGAATTGAACCGGGAAGCCAACACACTGTGCGCCAAAGCTAACGACTCCGACCTGACCAGGATCGGGCTCTCCCTGAAGGCGACCATCGACCAGCTTCGCGAGCAGGTGCAGAACATTGAGTGAGCCAGCGACACAACCGCTCCAGACCATAGAACGACGGGGCCTGATGTTCGTGATCTCCTCGCCTTCGGGCGCCGGCAAGACCACGCTCGCGCGGCGCCTGCTCGCAGATGATCCTGGCCTCACGTTGTCGGTGTCGGTGACCACACGCCCGCCGCGCCCCGGGGACGTCGAGGGCCGCGACTATCACTTCGTCGACGAAGCGCGCTTCATCGCCATGCGCGAGGCCGGCGAGCTGCTCGAGTGGGCGCGTGTTTTCGACAATCTCTACGGCACGCCGCGGGCGGCGGTGGAAGCAGCGCTGGCGCAAGGCCGCGACGTGCTGTTCGACATCGACTGGCAGGGTGCGCAGCAGCTTCAGGAGAAGATGCCGCAAGACCTCGTTCGTGTCTTCATACTGCCGCCATCGGCAGCGGCGCTGGAAGAGCGCCTGCGCACCCGCGCCCAGGATCCGCCCGAGGTGGTGGCCAGGCGCATGGGCCAGGCGGCCCAAGAGATCAGCCACTGGGGCGAGTACGACTATGTGATCGTCAACGCCGATCTGGAGGCGAGCGTGGCGGGCCTCAAAGCGATTCTTATGGCGGAGCGCCTCAAGCGGGAGCGCCAACTCGGGCTCGTGGATTTCGTACGGAAGATGCAGCAGTCTCTGTAGCCAGCGCCAGCAGCCCTTACCGCCACCAGATATCGAACGCCAGCAGCAGCAGGCCGATGAGCATCATCACCAGGGCCGCGATGCCGATCACCTGCGCCATGAAGTGAGCGATCACGGTACCGGCCGCACGGCTTGCCTTGCCGGTCACGGTACTGGCCGCGCCGATATCGCGAAGCTTGGCTTCGATCGGAGTCGGGTTTTCCGAAGTGCGGCGGCCGCGTACGAACTGCCAGGCCGAATCGATGGCGGCGCCCTTGAGATCGTAACGGTCCATGCGCCGCCAAATGAGGAAACCGGCGATGAGCAGGAGTGCGCCGGCAATGGCCAGAGGGTGGTCGGCAAGGAAATTCATGGCGGCCCGGTACGGTCGCAGTTGCTCTCGGAGAATGCAGCCACCCGTACGCTTCGGCAAGACGCGCTGTCATGCCATCAGCGCTTGCCGGCAGGGCAGCGTTCGAGCACCAGCGCCAGGCGGGCCAGGTCCCTGATCGAGACCTGCTCGGCCCTGAGCGCCGGATCGAGGCCGGCAGCCGCAAGCAGCGCCTCGGGCTCGGCCACCAGGCGCTTCAGGCTCGAGCGCAGCATCTTGCGGCGCTGGCCGAAGGCGGCGGCGGTGACCTCGCTCAGCGCCTTGGCCGAACACGGCGGATCGGGCCGAGGGCGGGGCTGAAAATCGACGAGCGCGGATTGGACCTTGGGCGGCGGCACAAAGGCCGCAGGTCCGAGCGTCATGACGATGCGCGGGCGGGTCCGCCATTGCGAGATCACGGCAAGGCGCCCGTAGGACTTGCTGCCAGGCTTGGCGACGATCCGCTCGGCCACCTCGCGCTGAAACATCAGCGTCATGCGCTCGAACCACGGTGGCCAGGGTTCGCTTTCGAGCCATCCCGTCAGCAGCTTGGTCGCCACGTTGTAGGGAAGGTTGGCGATGATCCTGACTGGGTGCGGGCAACGGCGGACAAGCGCAGCCCAGTCCACCTTCAGCGCATTGCCCGCGACAACCTCAAGCCGCCCCGGATAGCGGGCGGCGATCTCGGCCAGCGCCGGCAGGCAACGGGCATCGCGTTCAATGGCGATGACGCGGGCCGCCCCCTCGAGCAGCAGGGCGCGCGTGAGCCCGCCCGGACCCGGCCCGACCTCTATCACCGCGGCGCGGGACAGCGGCCCTGCCGCGCGCGCGATGGCGCGGGTCAGGTTGAGGTCGAGAATGAAGTTCTGCCCGAGGTTCCTGCTGGCTTGCAGGCCATACCTGGCGATCACCTCTGCGAGCGGCGGCAGGCCATCCGGGCTCTTGCCCGCACCTTGCCGCGGCTCGGTGGAGGCAGTCATGAGCGCGGGTGTGCGCGCCTGGCCGCCATGTCGGCGGCGAGCTTCAAGGCGGCAAAAAGGCTTTCCGGCGAAGCGGCGCCGGTGCCGGCGATGTCGAAGGCGGTGCCGTGGTCGGGCGAGGTACGCACGAACGGCAGGCCCAGCGTGACATTGACGCCGTGATCGAAGGCCAGCGTCTTGAGCGGAATCAGGGCCTGGTCGTGATACATGGCAAGCGCCGCGTCGTAGCGGCGGCGCGCTTCGGCGCGAAACAGTGTATCGGCGGAAAGCGGCCCGCGCACGTCGAGCCCCTCGGCACGAAGCGCAGCAATGGCAGGAGCGATCACCTGCTTTTCCTCGCTGCCCATGGTGCCGTCCTCCCCGGCATGCGGGTTGAGGCCGGCAACGGCGATGCGCGGCTCGGCAATCCCGAAGTCCGCCGCGAGCGAGCGATGCATGATGCGCACGGTGCGCAGGATACGATCGGCAGTGAGGAGCGCAAACACCTCCTTGAGCGGCACGTGAATGGTGAGCGGCACGACGCGCAGCTCTTCGGCGACCAGCATCATCACCGGAAAATGGTGCCCCTTTGGATAGTGGCGGCCTGCAAGCTCAGCCAAAAACTCGGTGTGCCCGGGATGGCGGAAGCCTGCACCTTTGAGCCAGCTCTTGGCGATGGGAAGCGTCACCAGCGCCCGCGCCTTGCCGTGGACGACGGCGCTCGTCGCCTGCTCGATGGCGCCGATCACGGCCGGCGCATTGGCAACCGAAGGGCGTCCGGCCACGACGCGCTCGGCGTGGGCGATCGGCACCACGGGCAGGCGCTTGGCGAAGGCCGCCGATGCCTCCGCGGGGTCGGCGATCTCCGCGATGGTCAGCGGCCGGCCGAGCATGCGGGCGCGTGCACTCAGCGCCCGGGGGTCGCCGAATAGCGCGAACGGCGGCACGGAGCGCGCCTTGCGCTCAGACCAGGCGGCGATGGCGATGTCTAGCCCGATGCCCGCCGGGTCGCCCTGGGAGAGGGCCAGTGGCAGGGCGCGGGCGGTTGCATCGGGGCCAGGTTTTCTGTGGCGCGGGCGGGGCACTCAACGATGCTCGATGACGGCGTCCTGGCGGAGGTCGCGCAGGTGTCGCCGCGCCAGAATCTCGAACTCCTTCTGGCGCAGCTCCGCTTCCTTCTTGGTGCGCTGCTCCTCCTGCGCCTTCGTGACCTTGCGCCCGCACACGGCCAGCAGCTCGACGCCGTCCGCCGTGATATCAGGCGGGATCATCTCGCCATCCTTGGCGTTGAGCAGCAGACTGCGGGTCGGCTCGGCGATGCTTGCCGCCTGCCGCGTGCCGAGGTTCTCAAAGCGCGCCGACTCGAGCCTGGAGGCGAGCGCGGACGTGGACTGGCAGCCGCCATAGCGCTTGCGCAGGCTCTCCGCCTCAATGAAGCGCTGCGCCAGAGATTTCTGATCGAGCTTGGCGGGAACCGGGATCACAATGCGATGGAGCTGCAACTCAACCTGGTCGGCGCCGCCGGCCGCGCTCGCCACGGCCTGGTCGATGTCGCGCTGGGTGATGTTGACCTGCATGCTGAACTTGCGCCGGATCACGTCGGTCCAACCGAGCTGGGCGCGAAAGCGCGACTTCAACGTTTCGATGTTGATGCCCATCTTCTGAAAATGCTCGGTGAACTGAGCGGGAGTCATCTTGTTGCGTTCGGCGAAAGTCTTGACGACGTTCTCGACTTCGGTCTCTTCCGGGGTGACGCCGACGCGCTTGGCCTCCTGTAGCTTGAGCCGCTCGTCGATCAGCTCCTCGAGCGCAGTCTTTCTCAAGCCCGGCATGACGCTCGCCCGCGCACTTTCAACGGCCTGGCGCTGCAATTCCTGGCCGAACTCGCGCTTCTTCTGCTCGAGCACCGCCATGATCTGGTCGCGGGTCTTGCCCTGGTTGGCGGCGATCGTCTGCTGGACGATCTCCTTCCAGCGCTCGTTGGTGCGTTCAGATTGCACGATCCGCTGCATGTTCTCCTGAGCGCGCTCGCCGAGATTAGCCGACAGAGCCAGCAGGCGCGCGCGCTGGTCGATCTGATAGCCGGTGATGGGATCCCCGTTAACGATGACGGCGATGGCAAGGCCCGACCCCTGGCGGCCGGACTCCCTGGAGGTATCGAGGGAGGCGGCCCTGGCCGGAGGGGCCTCGGCGGGTTTGGGCTTGGCCTTGGGCGCAGGCTTGGCGGCTTCCTTGGCCGGCGGGGCAGCGGGCTGGCCGGCGGGCGGGGGCGGCGGCACCGTGACGATCAGTCCGGGCAGCGATTGCGGCGCTTGCGCGAGCGCAGCGGGGCAAAGCGCGAGAAGGAGCCCCCCCGTACCCAAGCCGACCAAAAATCTGCCGATCGCTCGCAAGACGTCCCCGTTCATGTCTTGTGCATTCTCCCCGATGGACAGCGATTCGGCTGCGCCAAACGCAGCCGCCCCAGCCCTTGGTCTTAAGCTTATCCACAGCGACCGTGGCGTCGGCAAGGCACACCACCCGTCACCGCCGCCGCCTTCGGTGACAGGCAACGCCTCGGCGCGGGCGAACCGCCCTCCTCACCGGGTTCCCGCTTCCGCTCTATTGAAGGTGAGTGCCACTTTCCGGGTACGGATAGTCAAGCAAGTCGGTGCGGTAGCGGAAGTCGCCGAGATATTTGAGCTCGAAGCGGAGCATCAGCGTGCGGTCGGGCTTGAGGTCTCGCGCCTCGTCGGTGATGAAGGTCTCGGTATAGGTGGCCGTCAGCACGAAACACTCGTCCGCATAGCGCAGTTGCAGGATGTCCTGAATGCGGTCGCCCGCCGAGACGTCATAGCGCATCTGGCCAAGCACGCTCCAACGGTCGGTGACCCGCAGACCGACGAGACCGAGGATGTCTTGTTGATCGTCCGCGAAATTGAGGGAAGGATCGGCGGCGGTGTAGGCGTGCGTGACCTGGGCAAGCACGGGACCGTAATTGAACTGCGCGTACAAGTCCGAGCGGCGCAGATCGAAGTCGTCCTGATCGAAGCGGGCCTGGGCGACGGCGCGGAAAATCGGTGCGGGCGAGAGGTAGACGCCGAGCACGTAGTCGGAACGGTCCGTCTCTAGCCCGCTCACCGGGGAATAGAGGAAGTTGCCGTCGGCATCCTGGCCGGGGTTGAAGTAGATGTTGTCGCCGGACAGGTGATAGCTCTGGCCAGCCAGGATGCGCGCCGAAGCGCCGGTGTTGGACTGGTAGGTGTATTGCACGCCGTAGTTGACGCGGGTACCGGTCTCGACGCGGTCGAGGCCCGAGTTCTTGTCGAGATCGAACAGGTTGGTGTCGTCGAACACGATGCTGCGCGAATCCTCGTCGGGCAGACGCCGCTGCTCCACACTCTTGCTTCGCGCGATGATCTGGGCGATGGGCTCGATGACGTGCGAACCGCCAGCGCTCGCTGCGACGAAGGGATAGGCGTAGAGCAGTCCGGCACTGGCCACACCCCGGGCCACCGTTTCGTCCTCAACCAGCTCGCGGGTCACCGGATCCATATAGTTGCTGAGCTGGTAGATGTCGCCACGCACGTTGGCGAAGGGCGTGAACGTCTGACCGATGGGATCGATGAACCGGCGCCGCCAGCCGGCGTCGGCCACCACGCGCTGGGTCGCGGAGTCGACGCTATGTTTCGTGCCACCGCCGTCGGTGAAGGTGAGGTCACGGGAAAAGCTCAGCGCGTTGGCGTTGAAGGTGAGCTCGCCACCGAGCACCGGATCGGCGAAGACGTAATTGTAGTCGACAATAGGATGGACCCGGCTCTCCGAAATCGAGCTGTCGTCGAGCAGAAGCCCGCCGAAATGATAGAAAAACATGCCGAAGTAGTTGCGGTCGCTCAAGCCGGTGAGATAAGCGCGGTTTACGCGGTCGGTCTGCAGGATGCTGTCGAGCTTGTAGAAGCGGCGGAACGTGTCGTCGCTTTCCACGATGACGTCCCAGCCGAACTGCCACCATGAGGCGAGCGAGAAGCGGCCGCGCGTCTCGACGCTGCCGCGCCATTCATTGGCAAGATCGGGCCGCTCGGCCACTTCGTCGGTGTCGTTCTGGAAGATGCCGGCGAGCTTGACGATGTACTGGCCGGTGATGTCGCCGAAGGAGAGGCGGTGGCGCCAGTCGCCCTGCCAGAGGATCCCCTGCTTGCTCGTGTACATCGGGTGGAAAGTGAAATCATAGTTCGGGGCGAGGGCGAAGTAATAGGGAACCTCGGCGGTGAAGCCGAGCGTGCTCGAGTTGCTGATTTCCGGCACCAGGAAGCCCGACTTGCGCTTCACCGACGGATCGGCGTGCTGGAAGTAGGGCATGTAGAGGACCGGTGTGCCCAGCACCTCGAAGTAGGCGTCGTGGTAGGTGATGGTGGCGGCGGCCTGATCGTGGATGACGCGCGCCGCGCTGATGCACCACAACGGCGGCATGCCGGCCTCGCTGCGGCAGGGCGTGAACTTGCCGTTCTCAAACTCGGTGACGTTGCCCTCCCGCCGTATCGCGCGCTGGGCGGCGATGCGGGTGTCGTCGCGCGCCACCACGCTCAGCGACTGGATGAAGCCTTCGGTGAAGTCGTCGGTGAGTGTGATGCGTTCGCCGCGTGTGACGGTGCCGTTCGGGTCTCTCAGCTCGACGTTGCCGAGCGCGGTCAGCGTGCGCGCGTTCTGGTCATAGAACACCTCGTCCGCGGTTAGGACGTAGTTGTTGTAGTAGATCTCGACGTTGCCGCGCGCGATCACCAGGTTGCCGCGCTGGTCGTAGGTTAACCGATCGGCGGTCAGATAGAGGGGCTGGGCGCTGTCAACCCTCGGCGTGGAAGGGATCAGCGCTTTTGACTTGGGGAACGCAGAAGGCTCGGCAGCTCGCTTGGGCGAGCCGGTGAGCGAAACCTGGGCGGAGACATGGAAAGCCGCAGAGAAACAGACAAGCATCAGCGCAGCGAGCATCGCACAGGCCGACCCCCGTCGGCCCATGGCGATTACGTCGCCACGAGCGAGCCACGATTTCCGGGCTCGACGCATCACCTCAGCCGTCCTCCTGGTGCAGCAGCACCGTCAGTGACACGAGAATGGCTCCCGCCACGGGCACCCAGACGGCTGCCCTCGGCGAGATGAGACCGGCCACGCCCACTTGGCGCGAAACCTCGGCCAGCAGCAGGAAGCCAAGACCCCCGATCATTCCCGAGATCACCATAGTGTTTATGCTACCCGTCCGGAATGACCGGAGCGACACAGTGGCCCCCAAAAGAACCATCGCCGCAAGCAGCGCCGGGCGGGACCACAAGAGCTCGTACTGGATCTGGAAGCGGTAAGGGGAAATCCCCGCTCTTTCAGTGGCTTCTATCAGGCCCGGCAGCTCCCAGAACGATACCGAGATGGTGCTGCCCAGAGCGTCCTGGATGCGCTCGTGACTGAGATAGGTGCTGACCAGATACGTGGGGTATCGCTCGGGCTGCTCGTGCGGGCGGCTGACGAGCGCATTCTCCACCTGCCAAAAGCCGTCGCGGAGACTGGCGCGGTCGCCGTCGATGCGCTCCTGAAAGCGGCCGTCGCGGTCGAACAGAAGGAACATTACGGAAACGAGCTGCATGCCCCGGTTGGTCACCCCGGCGGCATTGACCACCGAGGAGCCGTCGGCACCCTCTTGGCGGAGCCAAGCGCCACTGCCGCCGGTCTGCAAAAAGTTGGACTCTCGGCCGAACACCTCTGCGAACAGCCGCTCTGACTCGGCCCGGGCGGCGGCGGCAAGCGGGTTGTAGACGGCGACCGCGAAGGTGCCGAGAGCCAGCGACAGTGCAAGCGCGGGCCGCAGGAACTGCCACACCGACATGCCGGCGCTGCGCATGACGGCCAGCTCGCTGCGCCGATTGAGCACGAGCAGAGCGGCAATGCTGCCGACCTGAACGGCAAAGGCCAGCATCAACTCGGTGTAGGCCGGCAGTCGCAGTGCCGTAAGCCAGATCAAGGTGCTGAACGGGACGCTGCCGTACTTGCCGGACTGGCGCAGCATCTCGACGAAGTCGATCATGAACACCAGCAGGCTGCAGACGGCGAAGGTGGCGAGGATCGCGGCCAGGAACCGGCGCAGGAGATAGCGAGTGAGTATGGAGGCAGCGGTCATGGCCGGGCCGGTGCCTCGGAGCGGGAAGTGGCGCGCGACAGCGCAGGGATCAGCCGCTTGAGCGGCTCGAGCGCAGGCAGCAGGCGCTCGCCGAGGTCGGGGCCTCGCCCGGGCCGGGCACCGAGGCGTATGAAGAGGACGGCGAGGGCCCCGGCAACGAGGGGGATGGCGTAAAGGAGGGGCACAGCGGCCGCATCGAGCACCACCACGTTGTGAGCGGCAAGCCCCACGAGACGGCAAGCCATGGCCAGCACGAAGGCCGTGATGACGGCCTCGACGCGGCCGCGGCGGTTCGATTGAGCACGACCGACCAGGGCCATGACGATGAGCACGAAGGCAAATGGATAAAACGGGTTGGAGAACCGCTCGTGCAGTTCGGCGCGGAAGTGGCCGGCGTTGCGCTTGAAGTCCGCGTCGTCGGGATCGGGAAAGGCGAGTTCAGAGAAGTAGCGCTCGCGGGGTTTCAAACCATAGTGCTCCCCCTTGGTCTGAAACTGCACAAGGTCGACGGCGTAGGTGTCGAAAGCGATGATCTGCGAGGGCTCGTCGGGACCGGTGCGGCGCAGCACGTGGCCCTTAGCCAGGACGAGGAAGGACAGCTCGCCCTCCGAGCGCACGCCGCCGCGCTCGGCGAGATAGGAGGTCACCTGCTTGGGATCGCGGGCATCGTGGAGAAGCACACCGAGCAGCTCGCCGTTCATGGCGCGGTCGCGGATGTGGAAGGTAAGATCGCGTTCGGGACTTGAGAAGCGACCGGGCTGGAGCACCTGGGCGATGAGATCGGTGCGCACCTTGATCACGTAATCGCGAAGCAGCCGCATGCTCCAGGGCATGGCGAAGTGGTTGACCAGAGCCACCGCCACGGCGACGAGAAGAGCAAGCAACAGCAATGGGCGACCCACCCGCCAGGGGCTGGCCCCGGCGGCTGTCATCACGATGAGCTCGCTGTCTCCGTTAAGCCGGTTCAGCGTGTGCAGCATGGCGATGAGGAGGGCGACCGGGGCGATCAGCGCCATCAGGTTGGGCAGCGCCAGGGTCGTCATCTTAACGAAGGTCCAGGTGTCCTGGCCCTGAGTGGTGACGAGGTTGAGCTGGCGCAGCGCCAAGCCGATCCAGACCACGCCTGCAAGCGAAATGAGGATCAGCAGCAACGCGCCGGCCGTCTGGCGGAAGACGTATCGGCCGAAGATGGTCATAGCCGGCAAGCCATCAGATCCCGCTCAGAACCCCCGCGGGCGCGCCCCGCGAAGTTGCCCGAGCGGCGCCGCCCTTAGCGCTTTGGCGCTCCCACACCTCAATGGCGGAATTTCGGCCGCAGGGCGGCGCCTCGGCAGTCGCCACCCCGATCGCCAAAAACCTGTGCCCTTGGCAAAATCCCTTTGGCCGAACTAAGGTTGCGCTCTTGCGAACCCTCACGCCTTCCCCGACAGGACGAGAGCCGGAGAGCGGACAACGCACGCGCCCGGAGCGCCCAGCCCGCGTGTCGGTGTTCGGCGCTCTTGATTGTCGGTCCGATGAAGGTGCCTACTAGGATTGTCCCCCATGCCCGAACGCCTCGACATCGTCTTTGCACCCATCTCCGCGCCGCTCGAGCCGGCGGCCGCCGTCCTCTGCGAAGAGGAAATCGTGCTCGGCGGCCTCGCCAAGAAGCTCAACACCGCAAGTGGCGGGGCACTCCTGCACGCAGCGGAGGCGGCCGGCTTCAAGGGCAAGGCGCGCACCGCGATCGAGCTGCTCGGACAGGCCAAGCTCGCCCCCCGCCTGATCGTGGTCGGGACCGGGCGTGCAGCCGAGCTCACGGAGGCCGACTGGGTTAATCTGGGCGGCTATGCCTTCGGCCAACTGTCGGCCCGCAAGGCGGAATCGGCAAGCCTCGTTGCCGAGGTCCAGGACAGCGGCCAGCGGGCGGCCGGCGCAATCGCCGCCGACATGGCGTTCGGAGCGCTGCTCAGAAGCTACAACTTCCGCAAGTACGTGACGCGCAAGGCGGAGAACGAGGAGGGCGCGCCGCCGCCCGACGGCATCCAGAAGCTGCTCGTACACACGGCCGAGCCCGATGCGGCGCGCGTACGCTTCGAACGCCACCAGGCGGTGGCTGCCGGCGTATTTCTCGCGCGCGACCTTGTCAACGAGCCGGCCAACGCACTCGGCCCCGTCGAGTTCGCCGACCGCATGCGGGATCTGACCTCGGCGGGCGTTGAGATCGAAGTGCTCGAGGAGGATGCGCTGAAGGCACTCAAGATGGGCGCGCTGCTCGGCGTGGCGCAAGGCAGCGCCAGGCCGCCGCGGGTCGTAATCATGCAGTGGAACGGCGCCAAGTCGAGAAGAGCCAGGCCGCTCGCCTTTATCGGCAAGGGCGTGTGCTTCGACACCGGCGGCATCTCGATGAAGCCGGCGCAGGGCATGGAGGACATGAAAGGCGACATGGCGGGGGCGGCCTGCGTGGCGGGGCTCATGCTGGCGCTGGCCTCGCGCAAGGCCGCCGTCAATGCCGTGGGCCTGATCGGGCTCGTGGAAAATATGCCCTCGGCCACCGCGCAGCGGCCGGGCGATATCGTCACCTCCATGTCGGGGCAGACCGTGGAGGTGCTCAACACCGACGCCGAGGGCCGGCTCGTGCTCGCCGACGTGATGTGGTACGCGCAGGAGCGCTTCAAGCCGCGGTTGATGATCGACCTTGCCACGCTCACCGGCGCCATCATGGTCGCGCTCGGCAAGGAGTACGCCGGGCTTTTCTCCAACGACGACAGGCTGGCGGCCGATCTGGTGGCGGCGGGGCAGGCGACGGGTGAGCGGGTCTGGCGCATGCCCCTCGATCGCGCCTACGACAAGATGATCGACTCCAAGAACGCCGACGTGAAGAACATTGGCGGACGCCACGCCGGGGCGATCACCGCGGCCCAGTTCCTGGGGCGGTTCGTCAAGGGCACCACCTGGGCGCACATCGACGTTGCCGGCGTGGCGATGGATTCAAGCAAGACCGAGATCAACCGGAGCTGGGCTTCAGGGTGGGGCGTGCGGCTCCTTGACCACTTCGTCAGCGCCCAGCATGAGAAGCCGGACCGCTAGCACAACAGATTGACTCATGGTCAATATTTCAATCGAGTTTCCATAATATATATTATGCGAATGCTGTTGAGTTGACTCAGTCCTCCGCATTGGCCCTCCGTCGCAACGCCTTTAGGGCTGCGCGGTGGCGCTTGGCGTCCATTCGTGCGCGGCGCGCTGCAGCTGGCGGTCTGGTGGCCTTGCGCGGGCGCGGAGTTTCCGCCGCTGCGCGGATCAGGGCAATGAGGCGCCGCCTCGCATCGAGGCGGTTGCGGGCTTGCGTACGGAAACGACTGGCGGTGATCACGATTACACCCGCGGCGGTCATGCGCCGGCCGGCGATGCGCGCGAGGCGCTGGCGCACGGGCTCGGGGAGCGAGGGCGAGCGACGGGCGTCGAAGCGGAGCTGAACGGCGGTTGCGACCTTGTTGACATTTTGCCCGCCGGGGCCGGAGGCGCGCAGGAACACTTCCTCGACCTCGGTGAGGTCGATAGCGATGCGGGGCGTGATCTGCAGCACGGGCGCCTCAGCCGCTTGGCAGGGTGTCGGAGCGCAAACGTCGCGATTCCATGATAACAGCTCACAAAGCAATGAATGAGCCCGCCGCTGGACCACCATGCCGCAATCTGAACCGAAGACGATGGCCGACCTGATTGCCGTGATGGCGGCCCTGCGCACCCCGGGGACGGGATGCCCCTGGGACCTTGAGCAGAGCTTTGCGACCATCGCCCCCTACACCATCGAGGAGGCCTACGAAGTGGCCGACGCCATTGCGCGTGGCGACCTTGCCGATCTCCGCCAGGAGCTGGGCGACCTCTTGCTGCAGGTCGTCTACCACGCCCGCCTTGCCGAGGAGCAGGGGGCCTTTACGTTTCCCGACGTGGTCGATGCCATCACGACCAAGATGATCCGTCGCCATCCGCACGTGTTCGGCGACGAGGCGGCGCGCTCGGCCGGCGCGGCCAAGGGCTGGTGGGAGCGGATCAAGGCCGAGGAGAAGGCAGCAAAGGAGGTGGCCAAGGGAGCCGGCGTGCTCGACGACGTGCCCGTGGCGCTTCCCGCCCTCACGCGCGCTGTCAAGTTGCAGGACAAAGCGGCGAGCGTCGGCTTCGACTGGCCTTCACTCGGCCCCGTGCTCGCCAAGATGAACGAGGAACTCACCGAGCTCGAGGAACGGGTGGAGGGCGGCGAACAGGTGCGCATCGAGGAGGAGTTCGGCGATCTGCTTTTCGTGATCGCCAACGTGGCGCGGCATCTGAGGCTCGACCCGGAGGCGGCGTTGCGCGCTACCAACGAGAAGTTCATTCGCCGCTTCCGCTACATCGAGGAGCGGCTCGCCGCCACCGGCCGCACTCCCGCGCAATCCAGTCTTGACGAGATGGACGCGCTTTGGAACGAAGCCAAGGCGCGCGATGGCGAGCGGCGCTAGCGTTGCAGGATGGGCTGGCGCTTGCCAACTCTTAAACGTAAGCGACCTGTCGCGGTCAGCCGCAGGCCAAGCCCTCGCGTGCGAGCTGGGCATTGAGGCGGGCCCTCTTGGCGCGGTCGATGCGCACGCGCAAGCGCGTTGCGCCCGAGCGCGCAAGCTTGCGATCGAGAACCTCGGCGTTCTCATGCAGCCAGTGCGTGATCCGCCCGGCCCAGGGGGGAAGCGTGAGCTCGACCACCTCGTCGCGCTCGCCGAGCCGGTGCTCGATCTCAGCGAGCAGGCGGTCAAGCCCCTCCCCTGTCCGCGCCGAGACCAGCACGGGCGAGGGTTGGCGCCGACGCGCGGCATTCTCGACCTCTTCGCGCCGAGCATGAGTAAGACGGTCGGTCTTGTTCCAGACCTCGATCAGCCGGTCGCGGCGGCCCTCCTCGATGCCGAGGTCGGCGAGCACCGCCTCCACGTCCGCGCACTGGGCCGCGCTCTCCTCGTGCGTGATGTCGCGCACGTGCAGGATAAGATCGGCGGCGACGACCTCCTCGAGGGTGGCGCGAAAGGCGGCCACCAGCGTCGTCGGCAAATCCGAGATGAAGCCCACGGTGTCGGAGAGGATGGCGCGGCGGCCGCCGGGCAACCGTACCTCGCGCATGGTCGGATCGAGCGTGGCGAACACCTGGTCGCGGGCATCTACGGCGGCACCGGTCAGGCGGTTGAACAGGGTCGACTTGCCGGCGTTGGTGTAGCCGACGATGGCGACCACCGGATAGGGCACCCGCGAGCGGCCCCTGCGGTGAAGGGCGCGCGTCTTCACGACCGTCTCAAGCTCGCGGCGAATGCGATCGATCCGTTCGCTGATGAGGCGGCGGTCGGTTTCGATCTGCGTCTCACCGGGGCCGCCCAGGAAGCCGAAGCCGCCGCGCTGGCGCTCAAGGTGCGTCCAGCTCCTGACCAGCCGGCTTCTCTGGTAGGTAAGGTGAGCGAGCTCGACCTGCAGACGCCCCTCGCGGGTGGCGGCCCGGGCGCCGAAGATCTCGAGGATGAGGCCGGTGCGGTCGAGCACCTTGGTGTTCCACGCTTTCTCCAGATTGCGCTGCTGGATCGGCGACAGCGCGTGATCGACGATGACGAGGCCCGCACCTTCCGCCGCGGCCGCTGCTTCGATTTCCTCGACCTTACCCTTACCGAACAGCGTCGCCGGCCGTGGCTCATGCAGCGGCACGATCAGTGCGGCCCGCACCTCAAGGCCGATGGCCCGGGCAAGGCCCTCCGCTTCCGCGAGCCGGTCGGCCGGCGCATGTAGGGCCGGACGCCGCGCTCCGGCGGACGGGGCCTCCAGGCGGCGGCCTTGCGGCGGAACGGGGACGAGCAGCAGCGTCCGCATCGGTGTGCGGGGCTGTTCAGGAAGCGCCTGCCGTTCAAACGGGGCAGCTTTTGCGTGGTGGCGGGAGCGGTCGGCGATGGTCGTTAGGATCCTTGCTGGGCCTCGGCCGGATCCTGCTCCATGAGTTGGATAGGATGTCCAGGCATGATCGTAGATATGGCGTGCTTGTAGACGAGTTGCGAGTGTCCGTCCCGGCGCAGCAGCACGCAGAAGTTATCGAACCAGGTGACAATCCCCTGCAGCTTCACCCCGTTGACCAGAAAGATGGTGAGCGGAACCTTGTTCTTCCTGACGTGGTTCAGGAACGTGTCCTGAAGGCTTTGGGCGCGTTCGGCCATGGTGTTGTTGTCCGTTGCTTACTGTTCTTGTTGTCGGCGCTGGCGCTCAGGGAGCCCACCGCACGGGGCACCATAGCCCATTCGCATGACAAATTCAGCAGCTTGGCGGGGGCCTGCGCAGGCAACGCAGCAGCGACCTTGAGATCCAAAGATTGCCCAGTTTTATCAATCCGTTGCAGCGAGAGAGGGGATGCGCGTCGCGGGGCTCGAGAGAGGCGACATTTCGGCGGCAGTGTGGAACTGGCGGCGCAGCAACCGCGTGATGGGGCCAGGCTTGCCATCGCCGACCGGCTCTCCATCGATGGCGACGACCGGCATGACGTTGCCGGTGGCCGAGGTCACGAACGCCTCGCGCGCGCGGCGCGCCTCTTCAAGGAGAAAGGGCCGCTCGGCGAACGCGAGGCCCTCGCGCGCCAGCAGGTCGATCAGCGTCCTGCGGGTGACGCCGTGCAGGATGGCGCGATCGAGAGGGCGGGTTACCAATTCGCCGGCGGCGGTGACGATCCAAGCGTTGCTCGAAGCGCCCTCGGTGACGAAGCCCTGAGCGTCGATGAACCACGCTTCGCGCGCACCGCGGGCCTGGGCGGCCTCCTTGGCAAGGCAGGCAGGCAGCAGCATGACCGTCTTGATGTCGCAGCGCGACCAGCGCATCTCCGGAATGGTGATGACGCCAATCCCCTTCTCGGCCCGCGCCTCGGCCGCCTCTGGGGCCACGCTGCGGGCGATGCAAACGACCGTTCGAGGTGTGCCCGCCGGCGGGAATAGGAAGTCGCGCGGGCGAGCGCCGCGGCTGACCTGAAGGTAGAGGATGCCGTCCTTGACCCGGTTGCGGCGCACCGTTTCGCGCATGATGCGCGAGAGCGCGGCCCGGCCCATCGGGGCCGCCATTGCGAGCTCTGCCAGGGAGCGTTCCAGGCGCGCCAGGTGCCGCGTCTCGTCGACGATGCAGCCCCGGCGCACCTCGCACACCTCATAGATCGCGTCGGCGAACTGGAACCCCCGATCCTCGACGTGCACGACAGCTTCGCCGTAGGGTAGATAGCGGCCATTGACATAGATGACGCGGCTCATGGCGCCCTGCTCGATTCGACTCAGGCGGCCCCGGCGGCCCCCGAGCGCTGATCGGAGCTCACCCCCAGCGCGCGCAGCTTGCGATGCAGCGCGGAGCGCTCCATGCCGACGAACTCGGCGGTGCGTGAGATGTTGCCGCCGAACCGGTTGATCTGGGCGAGCAGGTACTCCCGCTCGAAGATCTCGCGCGCCTCCCTGAGCGGCAGCGACATCAGATGCTCGGCGCCGCCGTTCACGGGCAGCGGCACGTTGGAGCCGATCTCCTCGGGCAGCATGTCGGCGGTGATGATGGCGTCCGGATCGCCGCCGGCGAGGATCATGAGCCGCTCGATGTTGTTCCTGAGTTCGCGCACGTTGCCCGGCCAGTCGTGGGCCTGCAGCACGGCAATGGCGTCTTCGCCGATCTTGCGCGGGGCAAGGCCCGAGGTGTGGGCGATCTGCTGGACGAAGTATTGGATGAGTTCGGGCACGTCGTCGCGCCGCTCGGCGAGGCTCGGAACGCGCAGCGGCACGACATTGAGACGATGGTAGAGGTCTTCGCGGAAGCGGCCCTCAGCCATCTCGCGCTCTAGATCGCGGCTCGTAGAGGAGATGATGCGGACGTCGACGGCCACCTTCTGGGTGCCGCCGAGCCGCAAAAACTTCTGCTCGACCAGCACGCGCAGCACCTTGCCCTGCGTCTCCAGCGGCATGTCGGCGACTTCGTCGATGTAGAGCGTGCCGCCGTGCGCCTCCTCGAGCGCGCCGACCTTGCGTGGGCCGCCGGTGCGATCCTCGGTACCGAACAGCTCCTCCTCGACCCGGTCGGGGGCCATGGCGGCGGCGTTAAGCACCACGAACGGCCCTTCGGCGCGGTGCGACTTGGCGTGCAGTACGCGGGCGGCCAGTTCCTTTCCGGCGCCCGAGGCGCCGCGGATCAGCACGCGGCTGTTGGTCGGCGCGACTCGCTCGATCTGGGCGCGGAGCTGGTTGATGGCCGTAGACCTGCCGATCATTTCCGAGCTCTGCGTGGAGCGTTCCCGCAAATGCTTCACCTCGCGCTTCAACTGGTAGGCCTCAAGGGCGCGCGTGGTGACCAGCAGCAGCCGGTCCGCCTTGAACGGCTTCTCGATGTAGTCGTAGGCGCCGCGCTTGATGGCGGTAACCGCCGTCTCGATGTTGCCGTGGCCGGAGATGATGATGACCGGCAGGTCTGGGTGTACCCGCTTGATGGCAGAGAGCACCTCAAGGCCGTCGAGGCGGCTGCCCTGCAGCCAGATGTCGAGCACCACGAGGTGCGGTCGGCGCTCCTCGACGGCGCGCAGTGCCTCGTCGCTGTCGCGGGCCAGCCGGCAACGGTGGCCCTC
This sequence comes from Hyphomicrobiaceae bacterium, assembly GCA_035574175.1. GTDB lineage: Bacteria > Pseudomonadota > Alphaproteobacteria > Rhizobiales > Hyphomicrobiaceae > DATLZB01. The sequence continues at coordinate 2,105 of DATLZB010000047.1, read as the reverse complement.
GTCCTCCAGGATCCCCGAGATCAGCTCGCGGATGTCGCTCTCGTCGTCCACAACCAAGATGTCGGAAACCATCTGCTGCTCCCTGACTGATCAACGGTTGCCCGTCCTTAAATGCCTTCCGCACTTCATTCGGCCGCGGCCGGCGAGGCGACGGCGGGTTGGCGCCGGCGGATCGGTAGAATCAAGCGCACCAGGGCCCCGCGCCTGCCATCGGCAAAAGCCGGCGCATCTTCGAGGGCGAGAACGCCCCCGTGCTGCTCCACCACCTTCTGTACGATGGCAAGCCCGAGGCCCGTACCCTTGGCCTTGGTGGTGACATAGGGCTCGAGCAGGCGCATGCGGTTGTGCTTGGCAAGCCCGATGCCGTTGTCGCTCACCTCGATCACGGCGCGATCGCCCTCGACCTTGAGCGAGGTCTCAACGCGGCCCCTGTAGTCGGCCGGCCGATCTGTGCCGTCGGCGACCGCCTGCACCGCCTCCACCGCGTTTTTCACCAGATTGGTGATGGCCTGCGTGATGAGCCGCCGGTCGAACAGCATGCGCACGCTCCCGCCCGGAAGCCGCAGCTCGAAGTCGATACCGGGATGCCCCTCGCGGAACAGTACGACCGGTTCCTGGATCGCCTCACGCAGATCATGCTCTTCCATGAGGGGCTTCGGCATGCGGGCGAAGGAGGCGAACTCATCGACCATGCTCTTGATGTCGCCGACCTGCCGCACGATGGTCTCGGTCAGACGCTCGAAGGTGTCGCGGTCCTCCTGGATTGCGCCGCTGTACTTGCGACGGATGCGCTCGGCGGAAAGTTGTATTGGCGTAAGCGGGTTCTTGATCTCGTGGGCGATGCGCCGCGCGACGTCGGCCCAGGCGCTCGTGCGCTGGGCGGAGACCAGCTCGGTAATGTCGTCGAAGGTCACCACCGTGCCCTGATCGTCACCGCCGCTCAGCTCCCCCTGGGTGGTAATGCGCACGGCAAAGGTGCGCTCCTCCCCGTCGATCACGCGCGTCACCTGATGCTGCGTGCGCGGTTTGATCGCCTCGTCGTCCTTATGGTCGAACAATCTGGCAAACTCGGCCACAACGCCGGCGAGCGGGCGGCCGACCAGCTCCGCCTCCGGCATACCGAGCAGCCGTTCCGCCGAGCGGTTGGCAAGAGTGATACGCCGCTGGGCATCGAGACCAAGCACGCCGGCCGACACACCCGAGAGCACTGCTTCCATAAACAGGCGCCGCCGCAACAGCTGTTCGTTGGCCGCGATCAGCGCATCGCGCTGGGTCTTGATTTCGGCGGTCATCGTGTTGAACGTCTGCGACAATCGCCTCAAGTCGCCCTCGCCTCGGATCACGGGCAGCTCGACATCGAGGTTGCCGCGCGAAACCTGTTGGGCAGCGCCGATGATGCGTCCGATGGGGGCAACGAAGCGGCTCGCGAACCAGAGCCCGATCCAGATCGCGACCAAGAGGGCGGTGAGCGAAATCATCAGGTACATGAGGCCGTGCGCGACCTTGACGCCGCCGCGGACCTGGCGAAGCTGCTCGTACTCGGCAACACCGGCCTGAGCGCGCCTGAGATAGCTCAACACCTTGGGACTGATGGTGCGAGCCACGTAAAGGAAAGAGCCCGGCATCTTCTCAAGCCCCGCGAGCGCGGCGACACGGGAGCTGCCGGGGGGCAGCCAGATCGGGATCTGGCCCGAGGCGGCCGCTCGCATGACGTCACCCGACGGGCGCTCGTAGCGCACACCCTCTGCCTCCAGCGCGTTGAGGACGACGTTGCCCTCCCCATTGATCACGTAGGCGACATGCAGGTCGCGCAGGCTCGCCTGCACCAGCACGAGCCGCTTGAACTGCTCAGCATCCGCGCGCACGGCCGGCGGCGCCGCATCGAGGTCCTTGGCCATGTTCACGACATCGTTGCGGATGACCTGGCCGTGCTCCTCCAAGTAGGCGTTGGCGACGTCCAATGAGTGCTCGATGATCTGACGTGTGCGCACCGAGAACCAGCTGTCGATCGAGCGCGAGAACGTGATGGTGGCAGCAACGGCCAGCAGAATGGCTGGCAACACCGCAATGATGCTGAACAGGGCGACGACGCGGACGTGGAGGCG
>DATLZB010000046.1:0-5532 GCA_035574175.1 Hyphomicrobiaceae bacterium | reverse complement strand
GCTAGAGTCCGCTACGCCGCGCTCGTAATCTTCAAGACGGTTGCGGTTGGTCCGCGTTTCCCTATCGGCTAGAGTCCCGCGAGCGCCGTAAGGACACACCGCATCTGTTGCGGTTGGTCCGCGCCTATCGGCTAGAGTCCAACTCTATGACAACGCTATCTCCGGCCGCGTTGCGGTTGGTCCGCGTTTCCCTATCGGCTAGAGTCCGTGCTCGCTGCAACCCCCTGGCAACAGGGGGTTTTTTCTTCCGCAAAGGCTGCCAAAAGACGCGCCTTGGTTGCTCAAAACAGCGCCAGCTGATCCGGATTTCTGTTGGCACGTTCGCGTTTTCTCCCATCGAAGCTCACGATATTCTCGTACTGCTTGTCGGTGATGTAGACGATGTGGACCTTGCCGGTTCCAGGGACGTGACGTTCGACGAGTCTCGTTCGCGCCTCGGCTTGCTCCTTCCCGGCGCAAAAGCGCATGTAGACCGAGTATTGCGCCATCTCGAACCCCTGGTCGAGCAGGAACTTGCGGAACTTCGTTGCCGCCTTGCGCTCCTTCTTCGTGAGCACTGGCAGATCGAAAAGTACGATCATCCACACGATGCGGTAACCGCTGAGCGCGCTCGGTCCAGTCCGCTTCTCTGCGGTTTGTCTGCCCGCGCGCACGGCCTCATCGTTAGGCGTCGTCATCTGCCGCCTCTGCGTCCTCGGCGGCGCTGTTCGGCATTGGGAACTCGAGCGGTAACGCCGCTAACGGCAAGTCGAGGCGAACCTTACCAGATTCGAACGCGCGAGCGACGGAGAGAGTGAGACGTTCGAGGCAAGTCCCGAGCGGCGTGCGCCCTTTGTCGGTTCGCATGTCCATGGTTGTCAGTCGGGCGAGATCGCGCTTGGCTTCGCGCGAGACGTCGCCGACCCCGTCGGCTTGCAGCCGCGCCACCATGAGATCGACGGTAAGCGCTGTTTGGAGGCCCTCGTAGAGGAAGGCGCCTGCGCGGGATAAGGACGTCCTTAAGAGCGCACTTAAGGGCGTGCTGAACATGAAGGCAGAGGTTCTGGTCGGGCCTGAGCGGCGCCGACGGTGGAGCGCCGAGGCGAAGGCGCGCATCGTTGCCGAGTCGGTCGTGCCGAACGCGAAGGTGGCGGAGATCGCCCGGCGTCACGATGTGAGCCGCGGGCTGATCTACACGTGGCGCCGCGAGGCGAGGCAGGGATTGCTCGGAGGCGAGGCAGGGCAGCCGGAGCTCGTGCCGGTGGTGGTGAGCGCCGGTGGCGAGACCGGCGCCGTAGCAGAGCGCGCACGCCGGCCGCGCGTAAAGGGCGAAGGCATCATCGAGATCGCGCTGCCGAGTGACGTGCGCGTGAGGGTGCGGGGCTGCATCGAGGAGCGGACGTTGCGCCTGGTGCTGCGCGCGCTGAGGTCGGCATGATCGCGGTCACGGGTGGGATGCGGGTGCTGGTCGCGACGCGGCCGGTGGACTTCCGCAAGGGCATGGACGGGCTGGCAGCGGTGGTGAAGGAGCACCTCAAGGCCGAGCCCTACTCGGGTGCCATCTTCGTGTTCCGGGCCAAGCGGGCGGATCGGGTGAAGCTGATCCGCTGGGACGGGACGGGCCTGTGCCTGTTCGCCAAGCGCCTCGAGCAGGGGACGTTCCGCTGGCCGAACATCCAGGATGGCGTGATGCGGCTGACGCCGGCGCAGCTCGCGGCGCTCATCGAGGGGCTCGATTGGACGCGGGTGCGCGAGATCGAGGTGCGGCCGCCACAAGCGGTGCAGTGATCTGCGACATGGTGACTCAAGGCGACGCTTGACGCTTTGGTGGCGTGCGACGGTTGAGCTACAGCGATCACCGTGACGCTCGCCACCGACGATCTTCCCACCGATGCTGATGCGCTGCGCGCGTTGCTGATCGCCGAGCGCGCTCGCCATGCCGCGGAGCTCACCAGAATCGAGAGCGAGCGGGATCGGTTGCGCGCGATTATCCACGCGCTGCAGCGCCACCGCTTTGGCCGCCGCTCGGAGCGGCTCGACGCCGACCAGCTGGCGTTGGCGCTCGAGGACGTCGAGCAGAGCCTTGCCAGCGCCGAGGCGGAGGAGGAGCGCACAGCGTCAGCAGCGCCACGCTCGCGACCGACGCGGCGCCGCAAGCTCAATCGCGGCGCGCTTCCGGCGCATCTGCCGCGGATCGAGACCGTGGTCGACGTGGCCGAGCCTGTCTGCCCGTGCTGCGCAAGCCCGATGCACAAGATCGGCGAGGACGTCTCCGAGCGGCTCGACGTGATCCCGGCGCAGTTCCGGGTCCTGGTGGTGCACCGCCCCAAATATGCCTGCCGGTCCTGTCCGGGCACGGTGATGCAGGCGGCCGCGCCGCCGCGCTTGATCGAGGGCGGGTTGCCGACCGAGGCCTTGGTCGCCCACGCCATCGTCTCCAAGTACGCGGATCACGTTCCGCTCTACCGGCAAGCGCAGATCTACACCCGCCAGGGCATCGACCTCGATCGCTCGACGTTGGCGGACTGGGTTGGCCGCGGCGCCTGGTGGCTGCGGCCGTTGCACGCGCGCTTGCTCGAGACCTTGCGCGCCTCGCCCAAGCTGTTCGCCGACGAGACCACAGCGCCGGTGCTCGATCCGGGGCGCGGCCGCACCAAGACCGGTCAGCTCTGGGCCTATGCGCGCGACGATCGCCCGTGGGCGGGACCGGACCCGCCGGCCGTCGCCTACGTCTATGCGCCGGATCGCAAGGCCGAGCGCCCGGCTGCCCATCTCCAGGGCTTCCACGGCGTCCTCCAGGTCGATGGCTATGCCGGCTATCGCGCGCTCGCCGAAGCGGGCCGGGTCGACCTCGCCTTCTGCTGGAGCCATGTGCGGCGCCACTTCTACGAGATCGCCGCCCGCGGTCCCGCGCCGATTGCCGGCGAGGCACTCACGCGCATCGCCGAGCTCTATGCCGTCGAGGCCGAGATCAAAGGCCAGCCGGCCGATGCACGTCGTGCCGTCCGTCAGCAGAAGAGCAAGCCCCTCATCGACGCCATGAAGACGTGGCTCGAAACGCAGCTCGCCGCAGTCTCGCAGAAGAGCGCGATCGCGGCTGCGATCCGCTACGCGCTCGCGCGCTGGACGGGGCTCACCCGCTTCATCGATGACGGGCGCATCGAGATCGACTCCAACGTGGTCGAGCGCACCATCCGCCCGCTCGCGCTCAACCGCAAGAACGCGCTGTTCGCGGGCTCGGACGGCGGTGGCGAGCACTGGGCGATCCTCGCCTCGCTCGTCGAAACCTGCAAACTGAACGGCGTCGATCCCCAAGCCTATCTCGCCGACGTCCTCACCCGCCTCGTCGCCGGCCACCCGGTCAACCGACTCGACCAGCTCCTGCCGTGGCACTGGGCCCACGCTCGTCAGCCCACAAGGGCCGCATAACAGCGCTTACGGCGGTGTCGAGGTTTTGCGTTACATAGCTGAGACGCTGCCGGTTGACAGTGAACTTGATCACATCAATCTCAAGCCCATTGCGCTAACTAGCTTCCAATCGCTACAGCTCGGCGAAAGATCTTTGAGGTGTTTCGAGGGGCTCCAGGCCGCCAGGACGTCGACGTGGACTGCAACAACGAAGTCGCCACGCAGTCGCCCGGGAGCACTGGAGAAACCCAAAACCGACAGACTTCGATCGTTGTGAACAGTTGGCGAACTTGCGTTTTTCCGATGACAGCGCCAGGATTGCGGACAATGCGGAAAGACATGTTCAAGGTCATCGTGGAGCGTCCTCGCCGCGGTGCGTTGAGTCATCGCGGTTGGAGGCTTGTTCGCGACGATGATTTGCCATTAAGTGGTCCTCTTCGGCCACGCGGCAGCCCGCGAAAGGATCTCAACGAAAACCTAGCTCCGCTCGAGCGATTCTTTGAGAAGCGCGTCGGCCGTTACTGGCCAAAAGTATTTTCTGAGGTTTGTGCGCACATCAGTCCCAACAACGCTGTGCAAAAGCACGTGCGGGACCACGTTGAGGACATAGTTGCCGTCAGAACCCTCAGGCAGGGAGACGAGATTTTGGCGCATTGCCGTTTCGGTCGGCTTATGCCACTGCGCGAACTGTATTGGCTGAAGTTTTACGTTCATCCGGTTAGCAAGGTACTGATGCGCAACAAGCATTGGCGCCCTTCTTCGAATATCTGGAAAGCACAGCAGGAAGCTCAGGAACGTGCCCGGAGCAAGCGTTTTCGCCCAGTATCGCCGTACTGCGCGCTGCATAAGATTGGTGCTTTGTGGTACGACCTGCGTCTACATCCGCAACCCGAGGGAGCTGTCGCCGCTGCACTCGACCAATGGAAGTACGATTTGCGCGGGGGCTCGGACCTGGTTCGCGTGAAGCGCGAAGAACTAAACCAAATTGCGCGAGGGTATACGATCGCAAAACGTCAACTCAGTTCGCGCGAACTTGCGGCCGCCGGTCTTACGAACGATCCGCTTGAGGAATAATTGCAGCTTCCACTTTGAACCAGAGGCCATCGATCATAATGGCCCTGACCGCGGCCGGTGAGTTCCGTTCACGCGATGTGGGTTCCAACCACCTTCTGAGCTCCAACCACCTTCTGAATCGTCTGCAGAGAAACTTTTTCCTCGCCGATTTCGATGCTGTCACCGCTTAGAGACCGTTTGAGAAAGGGGATTCCCTTTGGGGCTCGTTCGTGATTCACACTTGGGATGTGGACACGAGCGACGCGAGGCCGCATGGCCGCGATCGAGAGGAAGACCAAGCGGTATCCGACCGATCTCACCGACGAGGAATGGGGACACATTGCGCCACTGTTGCCGGCGCCGCCGAAGCGGGGCCGCAAGCCGCAGGTTGACTTGCGCGAGGTGTTGAACGCGATCCGCTACATGACGCGGACGGCAGGCGGCTGGCGCATGCTGCCCAAGGACTTCCCGCCCTGGCAGACCGTCTACTGGTGGTTCCGGCGCTTCGTGCAGCTGATGCTGTTTCGCACCATCCACGACATCGCGCTGATGATGGATCGCGAGCGCGCTGGCCGCGAGGCCAGCCCGAGCGCCGGCGTGATCGACAGCCAGACGGTGAAGGCGCCTGCGCCCGGCGCCAAGCGCGGCTACGACGCCGCCAAGAAGATGGTCGGGCGCAAGCGGCATATCGCGGTCGACACCGATGGTCGCCTGCTGATGGTCAATCTGACGCCGGCCGATATCTCGGACAGCGCCGGGGCGCAAACGATCCTCGATGCTATCCGCAAGCGTTGGCCCTGGATCAAGCATCTGTTCGCTGACGGCGCCTACGACCGGACCCAGCTCATGGACAAGGCCGCCTTCCTCGACTTCGTCATCGAGGTCGTCCGCCGCATCGACACGGAGCCCGGCTTCAAGGTGCTCCCGCGGCGCTGGGTGGTCGAGCGCACCTTCGGCTGGCTCACCCGTTGGCGCCGACTCGTCAGAGACTACGAACAACGTCTCGAAGTCTCCGAAGCCATGATACACGTCGCTATGGGCAGTCTCTTGCTACGCCGCCTCTGCCACTGACGGCATTCTCAAACGGACTCT
>DATLZB010000045.1:0-5278 GCA_035574175.1 Hyphomicrobiaceae bacterium | reverse complement strand
GTGTCCAACAGCTCAGGAATCACATCAATGCGTTCGTCGATAGCTACAACGCCCGCGCCAAGCCCTTCGTCTGGACCAAGGCTGTCGTCCATCAAAAACGCCTCAAACCACGTTTCTCGGATTTATGATTCAGGGTACTAGCCGGCTTTGGCGAGGCGTCCGCCAGCCGGCAGGGAACGCGGCGCAGCGGCCCGAAAGTTGCTGTTGGCGGCGCGCTGCGGCTGCCGCTCGAAGGCGAAGCGCTCGATCAGCATCCGGCGCTGGGACCGGCCGCAGATGTCGATGAAGCGCAGACCGAACAGCTTGTCGAATTTCTGCCAGCGCACTTCGCACTCAAACAGCGAGCCGGTCTGCGGCTGCCAGAGGTATACCCGGGAAGGCAGTCGCTCCGGCGCCTCGGTGCTCACGAGCGCGCCGGTTTCGGACATATCGCGGATCGCGCACTCCACGCCATAGCTCATGTCCGGGGAAAGGATCCGCCCGTTGAGCCGTAGCTCGTAGCGGGGAAACTTGCGTCGCTCGACCAGCATCTTAAGCCTCTGGCTCTGCGGCGCCCCAGGTGAGAGAGAACCGACTGGGGCGCGTCTTGCGGAATGGGCTGGGCCTTGACCTCAGCCCTTGTGAACAACGCTATCAGCGCCCTTTGCGCCTCACACCTGTCGGAACGGACAGTCCGCCGCGTCAACGCCGAGCGATTCCCAATGTCGGACGCCCATTAATCGGTGGACGAGGCTGGAACGGACAAATTGCGCAAACGACGGGCAATTCCGTTGACGTTTCGTGCGCTGGATTTGCGCTATTGTGAGGCGTTCAATTTTCCAATTCCGGTAGCGGCCAGCGCAGTCGGCCAATGTTTGAATGTCTGCTCAAAGACCTGGTCGGCGGCTCGGCGGGCCTGCAGGAGCGCGCTGACGGGATCGCTTTCCTGAAGGTCGCAAAATCGGTCTATCCGTTGGCGAACATAGCCTACCTTGCCCTCAACATCCCGCTGCCGGGGCCGCGCAAGCGCTTCGTGCAGTGCACCTACACTGACCAGTGGGTCAAGTACTGCGTCAGCCTTGCGCCCCTCGACGTCGGCCGCGTCGGCGGACTGGACCGCGCCCTTCGCGAGCCGATCGATTGGAGCGAGACTGACCCCTCGCCGGCTCGCCACGGCGAGCCGCTGCGGGCCTATATGCCCTCCACCGCCGACGGGCACCGACTGTTGTCTTTTCCGCTCAGGGCGCTGTTCGGCGAAAGGGCATTGTTCTGCGTCTCGGCAGAGATGGCCGATGGCGAGTGGCAGCGCCAGAAGAAGCGTGTTCTTACCGATTTCCAGGTCCTCGCCAACTACTTCCATCAGCATATCTTGAGGATCCACGGGCACGACGCCGAGAACGCCATCCTGATGTCAGCCCGCGAGCTCGACTGCCTGAAGTGGATGGCTGCCGGCAAGACCGCCTGGGAAGCGAGCAGGATCCTTGGCATCAGCGAGCGCACGGTGCGCTTCCATCTCAATGCCGCTCGCGAGAAGCTCAACTGCCTGACCACGACGCAGGCGGTGGCCAAGGCCGTTGCCCAGCAGCTGATCTAGACTAGGTTGGGAAGTGCGCGCACCGCGGAGCTCCCTGCCTCTTTCGTGGCTCGGGCGAGCGCGACGTCCGGGCCTCTGCTGCCGGCTATTGCTCGCGAAATGCGCGTGAGAAGCTGTCCCAGATCGGGCGCATGATGTAGTTGAAGAAGGTGCGCTCACCGGTGTTGATGAATACGTCGGCGGGCATTCCGGGCGTGGGCCGGAAGTCGCCGAGCTTCGCCTTGACGTCTTGATCGTCGAGGCGCACGCGCACGATGTAGTAGGGGCGCTGCTTAAGGTTGACAGTATTATCGGCACGCCCCGCGATCTGGGTCGCCACGGCGTCGGCCGACAGGTAGACCGTCCTGGCCGCGATCATCGGCGTGACCCTCTGATTGAGTGCCGCCAAGCGAACCAGCGCGCGCTGCCCCTCCTTCACATGCGCTATCTCGCTCGGATCGAGATGAGCCTCGATGACGAGATCGTCGTTGACTGGCACGAGCTCGAGGATCACCGCACCTGCGCCGATGACGCCGCCGGGGGTGTTCTGGTTGAGCTTGACCACGATGCCGCGCACGGGCGAGCGCACTTCCACGCGCTCCACCACGTCACGGGCCGCGCGCAGCTGCTCCTCTATGTCGTCGAGCTCCGTTTCGGTCTGCCGCAGCTCCTCGATCGTCTTCTGCGCCGTAGCCGATCGGATCTGCGCGATCTGCTGGTAAGCGCGGGCGATCCGTTCTCTTGCGTCGGCCGAGCGGGCTGCGATCTCGCCAAGCTCCCCGAACAGCTCGGCTTCCGCGCGCTGCAAGGCCAGCACTTCCGACTTGCGCACGAGCTGGCGCTCAAGCAACGCGTTCTTGTCCTTTAGCTCCTCGCGAAAGAGTGCAAGACGGCCCTCGGTGGCCTTCGCCTGCGCTTCGAATCCTCTGACGCTTTCCTCGAGCCCCGCGATCTCCTTTTTCAGAACCTCCACCTCGGTGTCGAGCTTGGCGCGGCGTGCGCGCAGCTCTATCGACTGGCGGGCATGAATGTCCGCCACCTCGGGAGCGTCGACGAGAGCAGGCGGAATGGAGAAGGACGTGTTACCCTCGATCTCGGCCTCGAGCCGCGCTTTCATGAGCATCAGGCGACGGTACCTGGAAGCCAGCCGCTGGAGCTTGGCGTTCGCAGCAGTGTCATCGAGCCGGAGCAACGGCTGGCCGGCCTCCACGAGGTCTCCCTCGCTGACCAGCATCTCGCGCAGAATGCCGCCCTCCAGGTGCTGCACGAGCTTGTTCTGACCGGTGGCAACGAAGGAACCCGAGACCACGACGGCGCCTTCGAGAGGCGCTAGCGCCGCCCACCCGCCGAAACCGCCGAGGCACAGAATGAGGATCGCCACGCCCGCGATGGTCGGCAGGCGGACGTCCGACGGCACGCCGCGGTGCCAGCGATCGATGCCAAAAGACGCGCTCATCCGGTCGCCTCGACCTTGGCAGGGGTCTCGCGTGCAGCTAGGTCGGCGCCGATCTTGCCGGCACCAGCGTTCTGGAACAGGCGACGAAGCACGACCTGCGGCGGCCCGAAGGCCTCCGCGCGTCCCGAGCGCAGGATCAGCACCTTGTCGACGATGCTGAGGATGGCCGGGCGCTGGGTGATGACGACGGTGGTCACGCCTCTCTCCTTGGCCCTGAGCAGCGTCTCAGAAAGAGCCTGCTCGCCCGCCGCGTCGAGATTGGAGTTGGGTTCGTCGAGCACGACCATCGACGGGTCGCCGAAAAAGGCTCGGGCCAGCGCGATGCGCTGCTTCTGGCCGCCCGACAGCGGCGCGCCGCTGCGTTCCAGGCGTGTTTCGTAACCGTTCGGCAAATGGCAGATCATGTCGTGGACGCCGGCCAGGACCGCGGCAGCATAAACGGTCTCGTCCGGCAGGTCGCCGCGCATGCGGCAGACGTTGTCTCTGATCGTGCCCGGAAACAGCTCCACCTCTTGAGGAAGGTATCCCGTATACTCGCCGAACTGCCGTCGGTCCCAGTTGCGCAGCTCGGTTCCGTCGAGCCTGACCTTGCCGGCCGTCGGCAGCAGGCAACCGACCAGAATTCGCGCCAGCGTCGATTTGCCGGAGCCCGACGGACCGACGATGGCAAGCGACTCTCCGGCTTGCAGTTCGAAGCTGACGCCGTTGAGCACCGGTTCCTTGCTGCCCGGGGGCAGGTAGAGAAGCTTCTCCGCCGTGAGTCGGCCCTGCGGGCGCGGCAGAAGCAGTCGCGGGGTGTCGTTCTGCGCCAGTTCGACCGCGCTGCACACCTGAGCATAGGCGGCGCGCGCCTGCACTAAGCTGCGCCAACCCTCGATCATGCCCTCGAGCGGCTGCAGCGCGCGCCCAGCGATGATCGAAGCGGCGATCATCATGCCGCCGGTCAGCGCACCCTCCAGTGCAAGGTAGGCGCCCCAGCCGAGGATGGCGATTTGCGTGACGAGGCGGCAGAAGCGCGACACGCCGCTGATCCAAAAGCTTCGGTCGAGAGCTTGCATCTGCAGGGTGAGCGCGCTCGCCTGCTCCCGGCCCCACTGGAGGACGCTCTCATCGAGCATGCCCATGGCGTTGACCACTTGCGCGTTGCGGGCCAGCGCATCGGCCTGGGCATCTGCGCGCGATCCATGGGCGACGGCCATGCCCATCGGGGCGGCGGTAGCGCGCTGATTGCAGAGCGCCGTGACGGCGAGCAGCGCGCCCGCTCCGAGTGTGATGTAGCCGAGGTCGCGATGGATCAGGAACACGGCAAAGAAGTAAAGCGGTGCCATCGGCGCATCGAACAGGATGAGCATGGTCGGGCTGGCCAGAAATCCGCGCACCTGATGCAAGCAACGCAGCGGATGGAGGTTGCCGCCGTCGCTCGCCGGCGCCGTGCGGATGATGCTGGCAATGATCGGCCCGCCGAGCAGGGTCTCCATGCGCGTCGCAAGCCGGCCGAGCACTTGGCGCCGCAGAGTGTCGAGCAGCGAGAGCACGACGATGAGACCGATCGCCAGCAGCGACAGCATGATGAGGGTGTCGTTGCTGCGGCTCGTCAGCACGCGGTCGGAGATCTGGAACAGATAGATCGGCATCGTCATCATCAGCAGGTTGACGAAGGCCGAGAACACGCCGACGCCGACGAAGGTACCGAACGCGACCCGCCGCCATGCGCGCAACGGCTCGCCGTCTGAGGAACAAGCGGCGGCAGGGTCAGCGACTGGTGAGGGGATGTCCATGACTCATCTCAATGGCTCGGCCGTCGTGAGCGAGCCGGTGCGAACACCTTTGCGCGGGCTCGGCGAACCGTTCGAGCGCAAGCGAGCCCTAGTGCCACGACCGTCTACCCCCAAAGATCGCCGAGCCCGCGCAACCCGAGGCCCTCAAGCGTCGCTGGCGGGAGGATATTCATGCCCAGGGTCTGGATGCCGCCGACAACGATGTTCGCTCCGTCGAGATCCGTCTGGAGCGCGACGTCCGTCTGTGACGGCTGTGCCGAAACATCGATGCTCACATCGGGCAGCGTGCCCGGCTCCCCGCCCTCCAGCGAAATCTGCAGCTCAAGACCGTACTGGGTGTAACCGCCGCCGGAAAACAGATCGTCGAGGCTGCTGACGGTCGGCAGGTTGTCCAACAACACGTCGCCGCCGGATGCAACGACGTCGACCACCGGCTCGGCGGCCGCAGCGACCACCGGGCTCAGCGTCTCGGCGATCTCCCCGACCGGCGCC
>DATLZB010000044.1:0-35696 GCA_035574175.1 Hyphomicrobiaceae bacterium | reverse complement strand
CAAGCACAGAATGTTGGGGGGCTTGTGCGCCGGCGAGAGCGTGCTGATGCGGCTGAATACCGTGCCTGCCGCAACGGTTCATGGCGCAGACAATCGCAGGCCACGCTCACGCGGTTGGCCACCTGCACCTTGATGGCGCTCCATCTCGGTGGGCCCCGCGCAACCCGCCCCCGATGTGGTGAAGGCTCAGGGCGTGCGCGCCTGGCGCGTCGTCCGTGGCTGAGCGACGTGACAAGTCGACCGGTTACCCGCGCTGGTTCGTGCGGCGACGCCCGCAACAGCCTTTGAACCGCGCCGAGCCAAGGTGGACATCAGTTCGTCGGAAAACTCGCCCAAGAGCGCCGCACTGTGGCGAAGGGCGGCAGACGCCGGCTCGGCACCGGCGGCGCTCAACCCGTCAGCATACGCCTCAATCACGCGCGTCGTCTGGCTAATTTTCACCGTCGTCTCCAGCCTCTGGCTTGAGCTCCGAGCTTCGGCGCAATCCAATCGCCCAGCCTGTCGACCTCCTCACGCAGCCGCTCATGTGCCGCATCCTCTGATTCGGCAGCGTAGCTCCCGATACGGCGGGCGATGCCGGATGAAGCAACCCTCGGGTACAATATCAGGTCGCAGCGCCGCTGCTGCAATACGACCCCGGAGCACGTTCACCGGCCCCTCCAGGTTGGTCCCTGTCTTGAGGCAGCAAGCTTCAGCGTGTCGGGTGCAGAGCCGACCGCCCCCACTCCGCCAACACCTCGGGGTCTCTCTCACGGGGCGCCAACCGCAACCGCAGGTTGCGTGCCTCCTCCGGCGCCAGCTGCGCCAGCGCCCACACCGCCATGGCGCGCACAAGCGGTGATGGATCGGTCACCAGGCTGCGGATACGGGGCACGAAGGTGGCATCGGCAGAGTTTCCAGCAGCTATCAATACGTTGCGAAGGAAGCGGTCACGCCCCGTTCGCTTGATCGGCGTTCCGGCGAAGCGTTGCCGAAATGTCACATCATCGAGCGTCAGAAGTTCTGCCAGAGGCGGGTTGTCGGTTTCATGACGCGCTGCAAAACGGTGCTCCCGTGCGGCGGCTGCGAACTTGTTCCACGGGCACACCGCGAGGCAGTCGTCGCAACCGAACACGCGGTTGCCCATGGGCCGGCGGAAGGGCTCCGGGATGTGGCCCTTGTGCTCGATGGTGAGGTAGGCGATGCAGCGGCGCGCATCGAGTTGGTAAGGGGCCGGGAAGGCGTCGGTCGGGCACACCGCGAGACAGCGCCGGCAGCTGCCGCAGTGGTCCGCCTCCGGTGCGTCGGGGGCAATCTCGGCCGCAGTCAGGATGGCGCCGAGGAACAGCCAGGAGCCGTGCCGGCGCGAAACGAGGTTGGTGTGCTTGCCCTGCCAGCCGAGACCGGCGGCGGCGGCCAGCGGCTTCTCCATCAGCGGCGCGGTGTCGACGAATATCTTGACCTCCGCCCCCGTCCGCTGCTGCAGGTGGCGGGCGAGGTCTGCGAGCTTCGCCTTCAGGACCTCATGGTAGTCCCTGCCCTGCGCGTAGCAGGAGATGACGCCGCGCGAGGGCTGGGCGAGGCCGGCGAGTGGGTCGCCAGCGGGCGCATAGCTCATGCCCGCCATCAGGATGGTGCGCACGTCCTTCCAGAGGACCTTGGGATCCGCGCGTCGCTCTGCGGTGCGCGCCATCCAGTCCATGTCGCCGTGGCGCGCCTCGGCGAGGAACGCATGCAGCTGCTCGCCCGCCGGCCCGATCGCCTCGGGCGTGGTGAACCGTAACCCGGCGAAGCCAAGCCTCTCGGCGCGCGCCTTGAGCTCGGTCTTGAGGCAGTCGGCCGTTTCCTCGCGCGGTCCTGCTGGCGTTGGCGTGTCGAGCATGGCTGCCAGCAGGATAGGGGGAGACCGGCGCGATCGCCAGCACCGGCCCTTCTCCCTTGAACGAGGGAAAGAGGGCTGGCGGTTGTCAGAAGTCGAGGTCGGCGTAATGCGGGGGTGGGCGCAGGGCTGCGACGCGATCGCCGAGCAGGGGACGGAAGGACGGGCGCGACTTCATCCGGGCATACCACGCCTTGGCCGCAGCGTAGTTCTCCCAGGGTACCTCGCCCAGGTAGTCGGCGGTCGAAAGGTGCGCTGCGGCGGCGAGGTCGGCGAACGTCAGCTCATCGCCTGCAAGCCAGTGACGCTCGGCAACCAGGTGGTCGACGTAGCTCGCATGGTAGCGCAGGTTGGCCTGGACGGCGCGCAGCACCTCGGTGTCGGGTGGCTCGATCGGTCCGCCGGAGAGGCAAGGATAGACACGCTCAAAGAGCAGCTCGCGCGTCACCTCACGGTCGAACTTGCGATGGAACCAGTCGATCAGGCGGCGTACCTCGGCTCTCGCCTCGCGGCCCGCCGGAAACAGGCCGGCAACGGGCCTTCCCGTGGCCTGCGCGCTCTGTCCCTCGCTGAGGAACTCGGAAATGGCGTAGGCGCCGCATACCACAGCGCCACCCTCAAGCTGCAACACGGGCAGCTCGCCGGCCGGGTTGAGGGCGAGCAGGGACTTCGGCCACTCCCAGGGTCGTTCCTCGGCGAGAGTGAAGGACAGCTGGCACTCGGCCAGCGCCAGCCGGATCGAACGCGAGAAGGGACACAACGTGAAGTGCGTGAGCCGGTGCATGCCAGGGCTGACCGATGTTGCCGCTCCGCAGGTCTCAATGCCCGATTCGTCGGCGCCAGGCGCGTGTGGCGCAACAATGGGGCAGGCTCAAGAAGAGGCCGGCTGCGCGGCTCGGTCGCGATCCGGCATCCCGGCAAATTCTGCTACAGGCGTGCGCGGGGCACCAACGGGGGAAGCGATGCCGATCTGGCCGGTCTTGCTGCTGGGGTTGATCGAGGGTCTGACCGAGTTCGTTCCGGTTTCTTCCACCGGCCATCTGTTGCTCGCCGGCCATTTCCTCGGGTTCAAGTCGCCCGGCAAGACCTTTGAGGTGCTGATCCAGCTCGGTGCCATCCTGGCCGTGTTCTCGGTGTACCTGCGCAAACTCTTCACGATCCTGCTGGCGCTGCCCAGCGATCCCCGGGCACGGCGGTTTGCACTCGGCATCGGCCTCGCTTTCCTGCCGGCCGCGGTCGCCGGCGCAGCGCTGCATGGCTTCATCAAGGGTGTATTGTTCGAGACGCCGTGGCTCATTTGCACTATGCTGGTGCTCGGCGGCATCATCCTGCTCGTCGTCGATCGGCTGAAGCTCGAGCCCCGGCACCGCGACGCCACCGAGTTTCCGCCGCTGCTCGCCTTCAAGATCGGGCTCTGCCAGTGCCTGGCGCTGGTGCCCGGCGTATCGCGCTCGGGCGCAACGATCGTTGGCGGGCTCCTGCTCGGGGCGGACAAGCGATCGGCGGCCGAATTCTCGTTCTTTCTGGCCATGCCAACGATGGCCGGGGCCTTCACCTACGACCTCTACAAGAACTGGTCACTGCTGCAGCCCGATGACGTCACCGGCATCGCCGTGGGGTTCCTCGCCGCTTTCGTTGCGGGAGCGCTGGTCGTGCGCTTCCTCCTTGAGTTCGTCAGTCGCCACGGCTATGCCCTGTTCGGCTGGTGGCGGATCGTGGTCGGCGGGATGGGGCTCGGGGCGCTCGCCGTTTTGGGGTGAGGCAGCGCCCGGCAAACTGGGCACTGGAGGGTGGGCTCAGGCCGCGTGCGGCGTCGGCGACGCCGTGAGCGCCGCATAGAGGGCTGCCCGCTCCTTCGACGCCCTCAGCCGGTCAAGCGCCTGAGGATCGCGAAGGAGACGCGAAATACGGGCCAAGGCCTTGAGATGGTCGCCGCTGGCATGCTCGGGCGCAAGCAGCAGGAAAATCAGGTCGACCGGCTCATTGTCGATCGACTCGAACTCGATCGCCTCATCCAGCTTGGCGAAAATGCACACAATCCGCGACAGCGCCCTCAATTTGACGTGCGGGATGGCAATGCCGCGCCCGAGGCCCGTCGAGCCAAGCCGCTCGCGTTGCTGAAGCGTATCGTAAATCTCACGCGCGTTCAGCCCGGTCAGCTCCGCGGCGCGCTGGCTCAGCTCCTGCAGCGCCTGCTTCTTGTGCTTGACCTTCAGCGACGGAATGATGGCTTCCGGCGTCAACAAGTCTCTGAGATCCATGATGGGTCAGTTCCCCCGGAGGGTCATTCGCTGGTCCGACGCAGATGTCACGTCTTGCATGTGCGTGTTGCACGTAGCGTGCCGGTTGCCGCGGCACATCCGACTTACGGGAGCCGCCCGGCTTTGTCTCGTCGAATCGGGAACCGAATCGGTGTGGGCTCCGTGCCCGGCGAAGCAAACCCTACGGTGGACCCCGATCGACTTCCCTCGGTTGCTGCATTGCGAAACACAGGTTGCCTCGTTGCGTCAAGCCCGCGCCTCACACCTCACCCAGGCCTCCGGACCGCGGCCGCCATGGCCACCACAAACCATTGAAAATTCTCACAGACCTCGGCCCTTGCGCCCGTGAGCCGGAACATCGCTGCGAGTGGCCCAAGTGCATGGATACGCGATTCCCCTGCAGACCGGTGACAGTCAAATCCGAACACAACTGGACTTGGGGTGCCAGGGGCCACACGTCCAGGCCTCACGACAACGAACCTGCCTTTGGAGCAACCGGGCAGCTATTCCAAGGACGTGCATGCGTCAAATCACGGTCGGTAGCGCTTTGTGACGGGCAGCCGGCACACGAACGGTCAGGCGTTCGTTCGCCTGGTCAGGCGTTTCTCGCGCCGGCGCTGTGCCGACGATGGAATGCGCATTCCTTCCCGGTACTTGGCGATGGTACGCCGGGCGATGTCGATCCCCTCCTGCCGCAACTTCTCGGCAATCGACTCGTCAGAGAGCACACTGCTCGAGGTCTCCGCGTCGATCAGCTGCTTGATAAGGAAACGCACGGTTTCGGAGGAGTGCGCCTCGCCGCTGCCAGAGGAGGGAATGGCAGAGGTGAAGAAATATTTCAGCTCGAAGATGCCTCGCGGTGTGGCCATGTACTTGTTCGAGGTCACGCGGCTGATCGTCGATTCGTGCATGGAGATCGCTTCGGCAATCATCCTCAGGTTTAGCGGCCTCAGGTGGCGAACGCCGTAGGTCAGGAAAGCGTCCTGCTGGCGCACGATCTCCTCGCCCACGCGCAGAATGGTGCGCGCGCGCTGGTCGAGGCTCTTGACCAGCCAGTTGGCCGACTGCAGGCAGTCGAGAAGGTAGCTCCTGTCCTTCTCGGAGCGGGCGGTCTTGCTCACCTTCGTGTAATAACTGCGGTTGACCAGCACTCTGGGCAGCGTCTCGCTGTTAAGCTCGACGATCCAGCTGCCATCGGGGGCGGGGCGAACAAGAATGTCGGGCACCACCGGCTGCACCTGGACTGAGCCGAACTTCAAGCCCGGCTTGGGACTCAAGCGCTTGATCTCCGCGATCATGTCGGCGAGTTCGTCGGCGTCGACGCCCACTGCCTTGCGCAGGCGGGACAGGTCGTGCGCGGCAAGCAGCTCGAGGTTGTCGAGGAGGCGGGCGATCTGCGGGTCGAACCGGTCCTGGTCCTTGAGTTGGAGCGCCAGGCACTCCGAAAGGCTGCGCGCGCAGACACCCGGCGGATCGAAGCTCTGCAGTACCGAGAGCACTCGCTCGACCAGCTCGCCGGAGGCGCCGAGCTTGTCGGCGACCGAACCAAGGTCGGCTGCCAAGTAGCCGGCTTCGTCGACCAGATCGATCAGGTGTTGAGCGACGATGCGCTCGACAGGGTCGGTCACAGCCAGGTGCATCTGCTCGGTAAGATGGTCCCTCAGCGAGACGTTGGAAGCGACATACTCCTCCAGATTGAAGTCGTCCGCGTCGGCGTTGTGGGCGCGGGGGCGCAGTGAAGCCCACCCGCCCAAACCCTGTGTGGCACCGAACTCCTCAGGCGCTGCATCCGGATAGACGTTGTCGAGATCGGTATCGAGCATCTCCGAGACGTCGAGGGCCGGTTTGGAAGGATCGAACACTTCGGCTTCTGCGCCGTTGGGGGGGCCTTCCGCGGCGGAATGAGGCTCGGCCTGGGCGGCAGGCGTGCCCTCCTCACGCTCGAGCAGCGGGTTGCGCTCCAGCTCGGCTTCGACGAAGGCATTGAGCTCGATGTTCGACAGCTGAAGCAGACGAATGGCCTGCTGCAGCTGGGGTGTCATCACCAGCTGCTGCCCCTGTCTCAGCTCCAGTCTTTGCGAAAGCGCCATGCCTGCGAACCCGCTGCCCCAACGCCGGGGTCGCTTCAAGCTCTAACAGATGGCCCATTAACCGAACATGTCGCCAAGATAGACTCGCCTAACGTCTTCATTGGCTATGATTTCTTCCGGCTTACCTTGTGTAAGAACCTGGCCATCGTGAATGATGTAGGCGCGATTGATGAGGCTTAGCGTCTCGCGCACGTTGTGATCGGTTATCAACACGCCGATGCCGCGCTGGGTCAAGTGTCGAACGAGTTGTTGGATGTCCCCGACGGCGATCGGGTCGATGCCGGCAAAGGGCTCGTCGAGCAGCATGAACGAGGGGCCGCTGGCCAGCGCACGAGCAATCTCGCAGCGGCGCCGCTCGCCGCCGGAGAGGGCAATCGACGGGGCCTTACGCAGGTGGGCGATGCCGAACTCCTCGAGCAGACCTTCAAGCTGCTCGCGGCGGCGTCGGCGGTCAGGCTCGGTCAGCTCGAGCACGGCCATGATGTTCTGCTCGACCGTCAAACCTCGGAAGATCGACGCCTCCTGAGGCAGGTATCCGATGCCGAGACGGGAACGGCGGTACATCGGCAGGCGCGTCACGTCGTGGCCGTCGATGAAAATGCGGCCCGAGTCGACCGGGACAAGGCCGGTGATCATGTAGAACACGGTTGTCTTGCCGGCGCCGTTGGGGCCGAGCAGACCCACCGACTCGCCGCGGCGCAGTGCCAGGCTCACACCCTTCACCACCGTGCGCCGGCGGTAGCTCTTCTCCACGGCATGGACGGTGAGCCAGCCTTCGGCAGCGAACGGAGAGTCCAAGTCGCGGCTGGCCGCTGAGGATTCGTCGTCGCCGTTACCGCTCCCGCGGCGGCTGCGCCTGCGCCCGGACAGGAACCTCACGTTTCTTCCATCCCCGTCATTATCTCATCCTCGCCATGCCGCTGCGTCTGCCCGTCAATCGCGGTCTGCGGCGGCCGGAGTCGTCTCCGCGGCCCACCCGCTGGTGTGCGTGGCAGGTGAGCCACTGGGCATGCGCTCGTTCTCGCCACCCTTCTGCTTGGCCTTGTCCCGGTCCTTAAGCTGATTGGGGTAGATCAGGAGGCTCGGCCGGCCGCTTAAGGCGCCAGGCCGTACGTCGCTTGAGCGCACCGCCGCATCTGCGCCCGTTGCAGACACGCCACCGGGTACGACCTGCGCTTCGCCGGTGTTGAGGTTCATGATGGCGCGCGGCCCGGTCACGGTGTGCCCGCCCTGGGTGAGCACGACGTCGCCGATGAGCGTGACGATGTTGGACTTGACGTCGAAGTCTACCGCTTCACCGCGTGCAGTTTGGCCGTCCTCGGAATTGATGTGGACCAAGCTGCGGGTTCGGACCGTTTTGAGCTGCATGGCCTGCCCGCTCTTGCCTGACTGACCCTGTAGCCCCGATGCGAGCCCCGACTCTCCCGAGTAGCTGGCCACCAGCTCGGCGGTACGCAAGGTGTAGCGTCCCTGCCGGACGACGACACTGCCGCGGAACACCGCCGTCTTGGCATGATCGTCCACATCGAGGCGGTCCGCTTCGATTTCGATGGGGGCGCTGGGATCGGCGGCTGGAAGAGCTGGTTCGCCGTCGCGCCGCAAAGCGGGCTCTCGGGGCGCCGGCTTGTCCTGTCCTTGGTGGAGCTGCGCCGTGATACGACCCTTGGGCTCGTTGCCCCTGGCCGGTGCGGTCAACTCCGAGGTTCCCGACTTGCGGTCGAGGAACAGCCGTCCTCCTTTCAGGACGTTGGCCCCTTGGGTGACGACGACGGTGCCGGTCAGCAGGGCGGTGTCGGCAACCGGATCGAACTCGGCCGTGTCGCAGGTGGCGCGGCTGTCATCCTGGGCGATGATGACGCCATGGCGGGCAACGATGCGGTTGATGCGGCCGCTCAGAGCGGCAGCCGAGGCGGGGGCCGTCCCGCTCTGGGGCGCCCCGTCATAACCGATCTCAAGTAGGGCGGCCGTCAGCGTCGCCCCATCCTGGGTCGCCCGCACTCTGCCGTCGAATACGGCGAGGCGCTTGGCGTCGTCCACCTTGAGCGTGTTGGCGCTCACCTCGATGGGAGCGTTGCCGGCACCCAGTCCAGCGGCCGAGCCTTTGTGGACACGTTCCTCAGGTTCAAAGCGCGCGGTGACCTCCGCGGAAAGGATCGCGTGGCGTTGCTTCGGCAGCATCAGGAGTTCGTTGCCGCGAACGATCCCGCTTGGCATCGCGACGGTGACCGGCTCGCTCGAGACGATCCGGTCTTCCCTCATCGAGACGGTTGCCCGCGTTAGTAAGGCGCGCAGGCCCGTGTTGGAGGTGACCTCGATGCGCTCCTCGAGCTCGAGCACCTCGGTTCGCGTGTCGAACCGGCCGCGCGGGGCGGTGACCCTGGTCACCGTCTTGTTCTGCTCATAGAGCACGCCCTCGATCAGCTTGAGGCCGATGGGCCCGGATCGTTTCAGGTCATGTTCGGCGGATTTGGCTGTCACGACGAACCTGTCACCATTCTTGTTGAAGCCCTCAAACCTCGGATTCTCGGCCGTCACCATGTCGCCCGACAGGGCCACCGGACCGATGGTCAGCGTGCCATCGCCGATGCCCACCTCGTAGGCGCGTTGTACGAACAGTCCATAGCTTGCGAACACCAGAAGGGTGAGGAGGGGGAGGCTTACGCGCAACACGCGCACCAGCATCGAATGGCGGCGGGCGGCGCGGAAGGCGCGACTGCGATCGGCGACAGCGCGCTCGAGGCTAAACATGCGCGAGCCTCGCGCAGCCGGTGCAGCACGCCGGTTTGGTTGGACGTCGGTAACCATACGTTGTGCGCCGCCAGTGGTCTGCTGTGCCCCGCATATGCCGGCACCGCGGCCCTGCCGCTAGCATGCAAATTGGTCGAGATTGGGCTTCTCGGCAACCGCTGAAGGGCGCAGCCGCTCCCAATGCCACGCCTCAATGGGCGAAGATGTCCTCGTCCTCGAAGCCGGCAAGGTCGAGCGCAGCCCGCGTCGGTACGAACGCGAACGCGGCCTTGGCGAGCTCGGTGCGGCCCTCGCGCGCCAGCATCTCGTCGAGCCGCGTCTTCAGTGCATGCAGATGCAGCACGTCGCTCGCGGCGTAGGCTAGCTGCTGGTCTGTGAGTTTGGCAGCACCCCAGTCGGAACTCTGCTGCTGTTTCGACAATTCGATGCCGAGCAGCTCGGCGGCGAGGTCCTTGAGGCTGTGCCGGTCGGTGTAGGTCCGGGCGAGCTTGGAGGCGATCTTGGTGCAATAGATGGGCAGCACCGAGATGCCCAAGTGCTTGCTCAGCATCGCAACGTCGAAACGGGCAAAATGAAAGAGCTTGAGCACCGAGGGGTCGGCGAGCAGAGCAGCGAGTCGCGGTGCATTGATGGGCGGCGGCCCCAGTTTGACGATATGGGCACTCCCGTCCCCCGCCGAGAGCTGCACGACGCACAGCCGGTCACGGTGCGGCTTGAGGCCGAGCGTCTCGGTGTCAACGGCAACGGAGCTGCCAAAGCTCAGGCCGGCCGGGAGGTCGCCCTCGTGGAGCTTGATCGGTGCACTTACCATGCGAGCGGGTTCGGTCGGCCAGATGGTGCCCAGGAGAGGACTCGAACCTCCACGCCTTGTGGGCGCTAGTACCTGAAACTAGTGCGTCTACCAATTCCGCCACCTGGGCCGGAGCCCGTTCGATTAGGCCGGGCTGCCCGGCTTGTCAATTGCGTGCGCCTGCTTTCGGCGCCGCCTTCACAGCTCACCAGACGGTGTGTATTGGTCAAGCGCTGCTGGTCGGGGAAAGGGCTCAAAGCATGGCGCAACTCGTCGAGGACAGGCTGGCCGTCGTCTTCGGCGGGTCGGGCTTCGTCGGCCGCTACGTGGTGAGGGCGCTCGCACGGGAGGGCTGGCGGGTACGGGCTGCCTGTCGGCGGCCCGACCTTGCCGGCCATCTGCAACCGATGGGCCGCGTCGGCCAAATCCACGCCGTGCAGGCCAACCTTCGCTATCCCGAGTCGGTGGCACGCGCGCTGCTCGGCGCGGATGCCGTAGTCAACGCCGTCGGCATCCTTGCCGCATCGGGCCGGCAGACGTTCCAGCAGGTGCACGTGGCAGGGCCGCGGGCGATGGCCAAGGCGGCGCGGGAGGCGGGTGTGGAGCAGCTCGTCCACATTTCTGCGCTCGGCGCCGACAGCAAATCGCCCTCCAACTACGCGCGCTCCAAGGCGGAGGGCGAGGCGGCCGTGCTCGAGAGCTTCCCTGACGCGGTGATCATGAGGCCATCGATCGTGTTCGGGCCGGAAGATGAGTTCTTCAATCGCTTCGCGGCGATGGCACGCCTATCGCCCGTGCTGCCGCTGATCGGTGGCGGGCGCACCCGTTTCCAGCCGGTGTTTGTGTCAGACCTTGCGGCAGCCGTCGCCGCCGCCTGCGACGGTAGGGCCAAAGGCGGCACGATCTACGAGATAGGTGGGCCCGAGGTGCTGAGCTTCCGTCAGCTGCTCGACCGGACGCTGGCCTGGACGGGCCGTGAGCGCGGCTATGTCAACCTGCCGTTCTGGCTCGCCAAGCTGCTCGCACTGATGACCTGGCCGCTGCCAGCGAGGCTGCGTCCGCTGACACTTGATCAGGTGCGCATGCTACAGAAGGACAACGTGGTGAGCGCGGCGGCCGAACGGGAGGGCCGCACGCTTGCTGCGCTCGGCATCGAGCGTCCTCACGCCGTCGGAACGATGGTGCCGGCCTACCTGGAGCGGTTCCGTCCGCGGGGACAGTTTTCTCATTACCGCGGCTGAGGCGGGGGCCGCGTTCGCTCCCGGCGGTGCGATGTCACGCTCCGAGATGGTCAGGTTCACTTGGCCGTGACGGTCAGGACATAGGCGCCGGCGGCGTCCGAATAGTAATCAGCAATCCGTAGGTAGTAGGCCGATCTCGGCTGAACCTTGAGCACGTAGGAGACATCCGCACCACCGGTCGTGGTGTAGCGCGTTGCGATGTTCGCCTTGCTTGCGTCGAACATCTGCAGCGCGGGCCGCAGCGTGGTCGAGGCGTTCTTGATCGAGATCAGCAACTCGTCCGCGGCGCCCGATTCTATGCGGAAGTAGTCGACGTCGGACTTGTCCATGATCTCCGCCTTCACTGCGTCGCCGAGCGCAATCGTGCGGGCCGAAAGAATGTCCTCGTTGGGCTCGTGCGCGTCATAGGCCTTGGTCGCGATCACGCGCACCAGGTAGGAGCCGACGCTGGATCCGTAGTAGTTACTGACGCGGAAGTAGTAGCGCGTGTCGGGCGCGCCGACGAAGGCGTAGGTCACGTCGGCGCCGGGGGTGGTCCGGTGCACGGTGCCGAGGCTCGCCTTGTCGGCCCCGAACAGCTCAATGCGCGGCTCGAGCGTCGTCGAGCGGTTCTCAACCTCGATGCGGATCCAGTCGCGGTGGTCGGGGGGCGTTTTGAAAGCGAAATAGTCGGCATCCTTCTGACTGCCGACGGAGGCGGTGATCCATTTGCCGAGGTCGATGAGGTTGACGGAGAGCACGTCGTCATTCGGCTCCAGCTCCTCAGCGCTGATTTCGACGTGACGCGGCGGGATCGCCTTCAGCCGTTCGACCGCCTGCCTGCGCTGCACCTCGACGACCTCGCGGTTGAACTCCTGGGAAACGGCGCGAGCGGCCTGGATGTTCCTCTGGATGGTGTTGGCTTGAATCGAGCCCGTGGTGACGGGACTAGACGCACTGACCGCCTTCACGTCAGCGCCGGGGCGGCTTGCCATGGCCGTCCGAACGGCCTCAATCACATCCTCGAGGCGGGCTTCATAGGCGCGTGCCTTCGACTTGCATTGCAGGAACTGCTCGGGATCGAGCTTGCCCGCGGCGAGAACGGTGCAACAGGTCTTCAGGTTGAGCGCCGTTATTTGCGCGCGCTCGTCCAGCTCGACGAGCGGCTCCTTGCCGATCTGGACCTCGCCTTCGGCTTTCAAGAACCTGATCTTGGTGGAAAGGTTCACCGAGGTCTGCCGAAAGATCGCCTCGCACGGAGAGAGGCGGGCGCTCAGAAGGTCATAGCTTAAATAGACCACAACCATGGCGGTCAGGACACCACCCACCGCAATTAACGGCAGGAGGAGCCGCCATCTGCGGGCCCGCGCGCCCGGCGAGGGCGGAGGCACGTGCGGAGCTTGGTCAGGCATGATTCTGGCCCTTTGCCATCAGCAGACGCCACTATCGAGCGGCCCAGGGAGAGGTCAACCCAAGGCGACCGGTTTCGCACACGCGGCGTGGGCGCTCGGATGAGCGCTCGTGGATGGCCGTTGCCTTGTAACGCCTCGCCCCGAAGGGGGCGCGCTCGCAAGGATTGTTGCGGGGCGCGTCGACGCTATGGCCAAATAGGCACACTGCGGAATTGAAACTGTAGGCGTAGATGCGGGGCCAATGAGCGACATATATACCTCCTACCTCCATTGGGTCGGGATAGAGCGGGCGTGCCCGCGGGTGAGCTCCCTGGCCCCTGTTCAAGCAGTAATTCTCTTCAGCCGCGTGCAGACATGAAGAAGCCTCTGAAGCTCGATCCTGCGCAGTCCCTGCAGCACGATCTCGAGCGGGCAAAGGCATTCTTGTTGCGCAGGCAGCCATTGCCCGCGCGCGCTGCGCTGCTGAAGGTACTGAAGACGGCTCCCGACTGGCCACCTGCGCTCGAGCTGATGGGCATCGTTTGCGGCGAGCTCGGGAAACCTGAGGATTCCCTTCGATTCCTCAGCCGAGCCGTTGCGGCCGCTCCCGATTCCGTCGGCGCTCACTTCAATCTGGGCCGGGCGCTGTCGCTGGCCGATCGAGATGAAGAGGCGCTCAAATGCCTCGACAGAGCGATCCAACTGAGGCCGGGAACCGCCCAGTTTCTGCTGGAACGCGCCAACGTGCTCGCCAAGCTTGAACGGCATGAGGAAGCCGAAGCCGGTTACCGCGAAGTAATCGAAAGCCATCCACACGCCACGCAGACGCTCATTACAATCTGGGCCTGCTGCTATCCAAAACCGGCCGCCGCGAGGCAGCGCTTGCGAGCCTTGCGACTGCCATCCGCCTCAGGCCGGGCACAACCCAATTTCTTGTCCGCCATGCCAACGTCCTGGCCAAACTCAAGCGGTTCAGCGAGGCGGAGGCCGGATATCGCGAGGCGATCCGTATCGACCCGCAGTGCACCGAGGCTCACTATCAGCTCGGCCTGATCCACAAATCCAATAACGAAATCGAAGCCGCTGCGAAGTGCTTTCGACTGGCGCATCGCAGCGATCCGTCGGCAGTGTATCCGCTAGTCGATTTGATCGCGGCCAAGCAGATACTGTGCGACTGGTCTGATTTCGAAGCCGACCGTAGGGCGCTGGTCTCCTTCACTGCGAAGGAGGCGTGGCATGACCCCTGGCTTCTTATGCTGATTGCCGACGATCCCGAGCTGCATCTGTCATGCGCGCGAGCTTTTGCCGGGCAGGCTATCGCTTCCCCTGAATGGCCCATGCCCGTCGGCCGACCCCAACGACTGAAGATTGCCTACATCTCGGCCGGCTTCCGCGTTCATCCGACAGCGTTCCTCACCGCGGGCCTGTTTGAGAAGCACGATCGGAGCCGGTTTGAAGTCATCGCCGTGTCGCTTGCCGACGACGGCAGCGACATCGGGCGGCGCATTCTCGGCGCCGCCGATGTCGCGTTGAATGCGGCGGATCAGGACGGACAAGAAATCGCGCATCGCCTGCGGGCGATGGGCGTCGACATTGCCATCGACCTGATGGGTCATACCGCCAAGGCGAATTTCGACATCTTCCGGAACCGCGCTGCGCCAATTCAGGTGAACTTCCTGGGCTATCCCGGCACGACGGGAAGCGAGGCAATGTCCTATGCCATCGTCGATCCGGTGATCGCCACGGACGAGGTGCGGCGGGCGATGACGGAGCAGCCCGTCATCATGCCCCATTGCTACCAGTGCAACGACGATGAGCGCCCATGGCCTCAGGAGAGCCCCACGCGCGAGGAATGCGGGCTGCCAGAGGACGCCTTCGTCTACTGCAGTTTCAACCAGACCCGCAAAATCACGCCCGAGGTGTTCGATGTCTGGGTGCGCGTCCTGCAACGCGTCGAAAACAGCGTGCTGTGGCTTTACGTCAAGGTCGAGGGCACGCGAGGTTACCTGCTGAGGGAGGCGAGGAAGCGCGGGCTTGCGCCTGAGCGCATCGTCTTTGCGGAGCGCCTGCCTCTCGCGCGGCACCTCGCGCGCTTCAGGCTGGCGGACCTGATGCTCGATACGTTTCCCTACGGGGCTCACACCACGGCCAGTGATGCGCTTTGGATGGGCTGTCCGGTTCTCACCCGCGCAGGCCGCAGCTTCGCCTCTCGTGTTGCGGCAAGCCTGCTCCACACTGTCGGTCTGCCCGAGTTGGTGACCAAGAATTTTGCGGAGTACGAGGGGCTGGCCGTCGAACTCGCGGGTGACCCGGCGAAGCTCGCATCGCTCAAGGCCAGGCTTGCTGCGGCTCGTACGACGTCACCGCTTTTCGATACAGCCCGGTTCTGCCGCGATCTCGAGCGCGCGTATGATTCGATGTGGGAGCGTCATGCAGCCGGCGCGGCGCCGGCGCCAATCGACCTGTCGGGTTGCAGATGACGGACGCAGTGCTACTCTCCGCCAATCCATCGGCGGTACTCGCGCAATGCGTATTCGGCTCGTGAGCGACTTAGAGCGGGAGCTGGACGCGGCTCGATCTCTTCTGCTGCGCCAGCAGGCGAGACAGTCGTACACCAAGGCCCGCAAGATCCTGAAGGCGGCTCCTGACTGGGCTCCTGCACTAGAGCTGATGGGCATAGTGTCTGGCGCGGTAGGCCGGATCGACGACGCTATCCGCTACCTCGAGCGTGCGGTCCTGGCGGCGCCAAAGTCCGCCAGCGCCTACCTCAATCTCGGCAAAGCATTGCATCTCGCCGGTCGCCACCAGCAAGCCGAGACCGCCTACATCAAGGCGCTTCAGATTGAGCCCCGTCTGGCTGGGGCACACCACGACGCGCTAGCCTATTACTTCTCGTGGGCGCTCACCTCATGCGACTGGTCGAACTTTCAGCAGTGTCGACTGCGCCTCGCCGAGGCGGCGCGGCGGGGAGCCTATGCCTTCAATCCCTATCTGCTGATGCTGACGCTGGACGATCCGGACCTGCACCAAGTCTGCGCCAAGAACTATGCCCGCGAAGCAGCGCCGGCTCAGCCGGTGGGTGGCCACATCCCGGCTCGGCGCCCGGAGCGGCTGAAGATCGGCTACGTTTCCGCTGACTTCCGCGTCCATCCCACCGCTTTTCTCGCCGCAGGCCTGTTCGAAAAGCACGACCGGAACCGCTTCGAGATCGTCGCCGTGTCCCTCGCCGACGACGGCAGCGACATCGGCCGCCGCATCCTCAACGCCGCCGACGTCGCGTTGAATGCGGCGGATCAGGACGGACAAGAAATCGCGCATCGCCTGCGGGCGATGGGCGTCGACATTGCCATCGACCTGATGGGGCACACGGCCAAGTCAAACTTCGATATCTTCCGGAACCGCGCGGCGCCGATTCAGGTGGGCTTCCTCGGCTATCCCGGCACGACGGGAAGCGAGGCCGTATCCTATCTGATTGTCGATCCGGTGATTGCCACCGACGAGGTGCGGCGCACGATGACAGAGCAGCCCGTCATCATGCCTCACTGCTATCAATGCAACGACGACCAGCGCCCCTGGCCTCAAGACGACCCCGCACGGGCCCAATGCGGACTGCCTGAGAACGCGTTCGTCTACTGCAGTTTCAACCAGACCCGCAAAATCACGCCCGAGGTGTTCGACCTCTGGATGCGAATCCTGCACAACGTCGAGAGCAGCGTGCTGTGGCTCTACGTCAGGTTCGACGGGGCACGCGCGAACCTGCTCAGGGAAGCGGAAAAGCGCGGGGTCGCGCCGGAACGCATCGTCTTTGCGGAACGCCTGCCCCAAACGCAGCACCTGGCGCGCTTCAGGCTGGCCGACCTGATGCTCGACACGTTTCCCTGCGGCGCCCATACCACCGCCAGCGACGCGCTTTGGATGGGCTGCCCGGTCGTGACCTGCGCGGGCCGCAGCTTCGCCTCCCGCGTTGCGGCCAGTCTGTTGCATACGGTCGGTCTGCCCGAGTTGGTGACCAAGAATTTTGCGGAGTACGAGGAGCTGGCCGTCGAACTCGCGGGTGACCCAGCGAAGCTCGCATCGCTCAAGGCCAGGCTTGCTGCAGCTCGTACGACGTCACCGCTTTTCGATACAGCCAGGTTCTGCCGCGATCTCGAGCGGGCCTACGACTTGATGTGGGAGCGCCACATAAGCGGCCGTCCGCCAGAAGCGATCGATCTGCGAGAACGCAGCGCTGGATCTGGGGAGGTGTGCGGAGTGCGGTTCGCCCCACCCGCGCCGACGTCTCATGATCCCCGCAACCGACCGGCGAACAGTACGATGGTCCGCCGGTAGACGAGGGCCCGGTTCCATTCCCGCAGCACCTCGAAGTTGGCGGTGCCCTCTCCGTAGGGCGCCCCGGCGCGCCAGCCCGAGCCTTTGAGAAAATTGGCCGTGGAGGCGAGCACGTCGGGTACACTGCGGCGCAGGTCGGTGCGCCCGTTGCCGTCGTAGTCGAGAGCAAAGCGCAGGTAGGAGGAGGGAAGGAACTGCGTTTGTCCGAGCTCGCCGGCAAAGCCGCCGCGCAACTCCCCAAGCGGCAGATCGCCGCGCTGCAGCAGCTTGAGGGCGGCAACCAACTCGCGCTGAAAGAGCTCGCTGCGGCGGCAGTCGTGCGCCAGCGTGGCGAGCACGCGGATCACGGGACGATTGCCCATGTCCCCCGAGCCGAAATCGCTCTCGAGGCCCCAGATGGCGACGATCACCTCCCCTGGCACACCGAACTGCTTCTCAATGCGCGAGAACAGCGCTGCATGACGCACGAGCATCTGTCGGCCGCGGCTGATACGCCCCGAGGTGACGCGGGTGGCGGCATAGGCTTCGAAGCTTTTGGTGAAGGTGGCGCGCTGGCGCCGGTCAAAGGCGAGCACCGCACCATCGGGGGCTAAGCCCGCGAAGGCGCTGTCGATGACGGAACGGGAAACCCCCTGCGCCTGCGCCTCTCGTGCGATGGCGGCAAGAAAGCTGTCGAAGGTGCCGCCGCATTGCGCGGCCGAGGCGGGGGTAGCGAGCGCAGGTAAGAGCAACAATGTGATGAGGCCGGCTCGACGGATCACGTCCGCTCCTTTCCTGTTCCACGCCGCGGCGTGCGCTCGGGTAGGCCCAGCGGATGGCTCATCACCTTAGGAAGAGGCAGCTACGAAGGGAAGAACAAGGACCACGCAGGCCATATGCAACTCATTCGACGCGGCAGGTATGCGAAACTGGCACATTCGACAGTTTTGGTTGATTGGCGCAGCGGAAAGAATGGGAGCCCATGAGAGACTAAGGAGGGTCTGGCAATGCCCGGTTTCGGCAAGTTCCCGCTGCTGGATTTCGTCCCCGCTCTTCCGGTTGGGGCCGCAAGCGCCGCACCCGCTGGCGCGGCTGCCGTCGGCGATCTCGCGTCCGTCATCACACAACTAGCGGGAGGCGGCACGACAGGCGGCACCTCCGCGGTCGCCAATATGCCGCCTGCGGCCCTGCCCGACCTGACCGGGGAGGCGCTGGATCCCGTGGCCGAGATCGTTGGCACGGTGGTGGCGCCCGGCTTCGAGCCAACCGGCGGCGCACTGGATCCCTTCGGCCAGTCAATCTTCGGGCCAGATTTCGATTTCGCCTTCATCGGCCGTGCCACCACCGATTTCGCTCATGAGGCGGCAACAGAGATCGCTGAGACGCTCGATGAGCCGGCGGCCGATCCGGTGCCGAACCTCACCACCCCGCTGGCGCACGACATAGCGCGTATCGGCGCTCCCGATTACGATCCGACCTACGGCGAGTTCGGCCCCTGGGAGCAGGCCATCTTCGGCACCTCGCTCGACTTCGTGGCGCCGACCACGACAGCCCTCATCCATCAGCCGATGCTGCAGGTCGCGGCTATCGTCGAAGGCCTTGGCAGCGGCCCGACGAACTCGCCGCTCGCTGTCCTCGACGCACCCTTGGACATTCTCGGCGGCTAGCTCGTCCAGACGGCCAAATAGACCGGACGAGGCGCCGTCGGACGAAAGCGGCAGACGCCGCCAAGCGAAAGCGGTCGAACAGCCACCGGCGGACGGCGTGACTTAGCGGGGCATCCTGCTTGGTCCGCCGGCCCATGGCGGGGGACCGTCGGGGGTGCGGATCGTTACCTCTCGGCCATCCTCGTGCAGGATGCGGAAGGCCTCGAAGACGTCGTCGTCCCGGCGGCCGACGGCCTTGATCCGTTCACCGACGCCTACCTCGACGCGCCGATGCCATTCTGGGCCGGTCTCGACGAGAACGCGTTCGCCGTCGTGCTCCACCACGAAGCTGTTGCCGAACACGTCGGTAACGCGACCCTCGATGAGCGCCGTTCGCCGACCAGGGAAGAAAGTCGGCATCTGAGCAACAACACCCGTCGCCGCGGCAACGGCGAGAACGGCTGAAGTGGCGAACAGGATCCTGCGAGCCATCCCATCCGATTCAATTGTCCAAAAAGCTTCGGAGCTTCCGGCTCCGGCTCGGGTGCTTCAACTTGCGCAGCGCCTTGGCCTCGATCTGGCGGATGCGCTCGCGCGTCACCGAGAACTGTTGGCCGACCTCCTCGAGCGTGTGATCGGTGTTCATGCCGATGCCGAAGCGCATGCGCAAGACGCGTTCCTCGCGCGGGGTAAGCGAGGCCAGCACCCTGGTCGTTGTCTCGCGCAGGTTCGACAGGATGGCCGCCTCGATCGGCAGGACCGCGTTGCGGTCCTCGATGAAGTCGCCCAAGTTGGAATCGTCCTCCTCGCCGATCGGCGTCTCTAGGCTGATCGGCTCCTTGGCGATCTTCAGCACCTTGCGCACTTTTTCGAGCGGCATGGCGAGCTTCTCGGAAAGCTCCTCAGGCGTCGGTTCGCGGCCTATTTCGTGCAGCATCTGCCGGCTCGTGCGCACGATCTTGTTGATGGTCTCGATCATGTGCACGGGGATGCGGATGGTGCGCGCCTGATCCGCGATTGAGCGGGTGATGGCCTGGCGGATCCACCAGGTGGCGTAAGTGGAGAACTTGTAGCCGCGCCGGTACTCGAACTTGTCGACCGCCTTCATCAGCCCGATGTTACCCTCCTGGATCAGGTCCAGGAACTGCAGGCCGCGGTTGGTGTACTTCTTGGCGATCGAGATAACGAGGCGCAGGTTGGCCTCCACCATCTCCTTCTTGGCCTGCCGCGCCTCGCGCTCGCCCTTCTGCACGAGGCGGACGATGCGGCGGAACTCGGGAATTTCGAGGCCGGTTTCGCTGGCGAGGTTATGGATCTCGGCGCGCAGCCGCTCGATCTTCTTGGCCTCGTGCTTGATGAAGTTGGCCCATGGCTTGCGCCCGCTCGCTGCCATGCGCTCGATCCACGTCTGGTCGAGTTCGTTGCCGTAGTATTCGTCGATGAACTCCTGGCGCGGTACGCCGTAGTTGTCGGCAAGCCGCATGAGCTGGCCTTCGAGGCTGACCAGCCGCCGGTTGATGGCATAAAGTTGCTCAACCAGGCTCTCGATGCGGTTGTTGTTGAGCGACAGGCTCTTGACGTCGGCGATGATCTCGTTGCGCAGCTTGTCGTAGGCCTTCTGCTGCTGGCGCGACCCTTGTTCGCCGGCAACCTGCTGCTCGAGCATCACGTCCTGCTTCTTGCGCAGTTTCTTGTAATTGGCGGCGATCCTGTCGAAGGTCTCAAGCACCTTGGGCTTGAGCTCGGCCTCCATGGCCGCGAGCGACAGCGCGTTCTCGTAGTCGTCCTCGTCGTCGAGCTCGCCGGGCGGCGCAGCGCTCTCCTCACCACCATCGGCCGCCGCCTGCTGCCGAGCGCTCTCCGGCGTGGGCGGCACGTGCGGCGCCCCGGGATGGACGATCGGCGGCGGCACCTTGGCCTCCGGCCCCTCGTAGGTTGCTTCAAGATCGATGATGTCGCGCAAGAGCACCTTGCCGGCGTTGAGTTCGTCTCGCCAGATGATGATGGCCTGGAAGGTGAGGGGGCTCTCGCACAGCCCCGCGATCATCGCCTCATGGCCGGCCTCGATGCGCTTGGCAATGGCGATCTCGCCCTCGCGCGACAACAGCTCCACTGAGCCCATTTCGCGCAGATACATGCGTACCGGGTCGTCCGTGCGCTCGGTCGGCTCCGCCTTGTTTTCGGTGCGCGCCGGCACTGCCTGCGGGGCGACGGCGCGGCCGGTCGCATCCTCCTCCTCGAACGGCTCCTCGGCGGCCTCCGCGCCCTCGTCTTCCTCCTCCTGCTCGACGACGTTGACGCCCATCTCCGAAAACATGGCCATCACGTCCTCGATCTGCTCTGACGTCACCTCTTCGGCCGGCAACACCGCATTGATCTCGTCGTAGGTGACATAGCCGCGCGACTTGGCGGCTTTGATCAGGCGCTTAACCTGAGAGTCCGAAAGGTCCAGGATGGGGCCGTCACGCTCGGGAGTGTCCTGGGGGGGCTGGTCTTCGGTCTTCTGGGTCATTGCCATGGCGGTGTTCAATGCCTCGTAAGGGGAAAGCTGAAGGGACGAACAGGGCAAAACGCCGTGCTAGCACTCATGCGCGTAGCATTCGATGCACCGCCACTCCGGACCCCAGCGAGGCCGGGAGTGTGGCACTTCCGCCACAATGCACATGCCGGTCGTTGTCCTCAGTGGCTCGCTGACAAATAACGGCCATCCGCCCGATTTGTAGCCTGGTCGCGATACCCGCCCGGCGTGGTTGCCCCAATTGGTCCAGGGTATGACAGGCTACGGCTCGGTAGGAAACTCTACATCGTTCGGGCTTGCCATCTGGCGCTGGATCTCACGAATGCGGGCCAGCGCTTCCTCGCTGCCTTCTTCGTGCCAAGCACGCTCAGCGGCCTTCAGTGCCCGGCTCAAGCCCGTCTGCCTGTTGTGCAGCGCGAGGGTGTGGCGCCAGCCAGCCTCCACCTCGGCGGGATCGGCATTGGGTTCCGCGAACCGGTCGCTCCTGTGCGTATTGGCGCGCTCGATCAGGTCCAGCACCTTGTGCAAACCCGAACGCTCCAATTGGGAATGCAACGCAGCACTGTCAAGGGATTTCTCCGCGCCGGCGCACATGAGGAGGGCATCGCGCAAACGCTGCATGGGCGGCGAGGTCAGTTCGAGAGCGGCCACTTCCTCGGCGTAGCGCTCAACCAGCCATGGATGATTGACCAGCGCCCGCATGAGCAGAGCCTCCCGGGGCGGCACCAGCGCCGATCTGCGCGCAAGTTCCTCGCTCGGTACAGTGTGTGGCATGAATGCACCAGTTCTGGTGGCGCTCAAGCGGAGCCGCTCGCGCACTCTCCAGTCCGGCCTGCTGTTGTTGCGCCGAATGCTGGCGATCTCGCGGATGCGCCGTTCCCCGGGTGCCGTGAGCGCCTGGATGGCGATCCGATTGCGGGCCCAGAGCGTGGCCCTCAGCTCCTGCTGGTACTGCCGACGCACCGCCGCGTCGGCGATGCGCGCGACGCAGGCTTCGAGCCGGGCGGCAAACGCGGCCCTCTGCTCGGGCGTAGCGGCGCTGGGCCCCGCCATTTCCTCTCGCTCGAGGAGCACGTCGAAGAGGGCTCGGCGCCGCTGCTCAAGGAGGGTACGGAACGCTGCCGGCCCGTGTTGGCGCACCATGTCGTCCGGGTCGAAACCGTGCTCCAGAAACACGAACGAAAGCGAACGCCCTGGCTTGAGCAGGCCCAACACGGTGTCGATGGCCCGGTGGGCAGCTTTTCGTCCGGCACTGTCGCCGTCGAAGCACAGGATCGGCTCGGGCGCCATCCGCCACAGAAGCTGGACCTGCTCCTCGGTGAGCGCGGTACCGAGCGGCGCCACCGTTTCCTCAAATCCCGCCTCCACCAGCGAGACGACATCCATGTAGCCTTCTACCACGATTAGGCGGCCGGCATCGTGGGCAGCCCGCCGGGCGGAGGCGGCGTTGAAGAGGACCGAACCCTTGCGAAAAAGCGGTGTCTCCGGCGAGTTGAGGTATTTGGCAGGAGACTTAGGATCGAGCGCACGGCCGCCGAAGGCGATGACCCGACCCTTGAGATCATTGATCGGAAAGATGATGCGGCTGCGAAACCGGTCGTAGGGGATAGCGACGTCGTCGCCGGCGACCAACATGCCCGCACGCGCCATCTCCTCGGCCGTATAGCCGGCCCGTGCGAGGCGCTCCTTAAGCGCGCTTCTGCCGTCCGGTGCATAGCCGATGCGAAATCGTGCCACTGTCTCGCGCTTGAGACCACGCCTCTCGAGGTAGCGGCGAGCTTCCGCGGCAGCGGGGAGGGTGAGGCTTTCTTCGAAGAAGGCAGCCGCCGCTTCGAGCAGCCCGTAAAGGCGCGCCCGCTCGTCCCTGAGTTCAGCATTGCGCGGCTCGGCTTTCGGCATCGGCACCCCGGCCTCGCCCGCCAGCCGCTCAACGGCCTCGGGGAAAGACAACCCTTCGGTCTTCATCACGAAGGTGAAGATGTCGCCATGCTCGCCCGAAGCGAAGCAGTGATAAAAGCCCTTCTGGTCGTTGACGGTGAAGGAGGGCGTCTTCTCGACCTTAAACGGGGACAGGCCTTTGAACTCGCGGCCCGCCTTCTTGAGCGCCACCTTGCGCGCCACCACCTGGCTCACCGGAAGCCGGGAGCGGATCTCATCGAGGAAGTCGGGCGAAAAGCGCATGCGCCTATGATGCGCTGATTCGCGAGCACCCTGGCCAACGGACTTAGCCCGGCGGTCCTTGGGCCCTTCAACTGAAGTCACGCCCCTGTCCCCGTCAGTTGGCCGAAGCCAGCGTCCGCGGCACCGTCTCGAGCGGCGGCAGGCCCGATGGATGCCCGCGTCGAATGCAAAGTTTGCATCCCGCCCTCTTGTTGGGGGCGATCGTCGGTTCCCCCTGGTACCTATTTGAGCAGCTCTTTGACGAGCGCACTCGCTTTGGCGAAGTCCATCTGCCCGGTGTAGCGTGACTTGAGCGCACCCATCACGCGTCCCATGTCCTTAGGTCCGCTCGCACTCATTTCCTTCACGACGGCGGCGATTGCGGCCTTAGCCTCTGCCTCGCTCATTTGCCTGGGCAAGAACTCTTCGATGACGGCGATTTCGGCAGCCTCTTTGTCGGCGAGGTCCTGCCGGTTCCCCTGCTTATAGGTCGCAATCGAATCGCGGCGTTGTTTCACCATCTTCTGCAGCACCTGTACAATGTCGGCGTCGGTCGGCGCCCCGGCTTGAGCTTGCCCGCCGGTGCCGATCCCGAGCTCCCGGTCCTTGATGGCGGCGAGCATCAGGCGCAGCGTGCCGAGCCGCGCCTTGTCGCCGGACCTGAGCGCCGCTTTCATCGCTTCGTTGATCTTTTCGCGCATTGGGCCTCCCGCTGGCGCAATGTTGAACCTCTAGTCCCGCCAACGAGAGCCAGCAACCCTGCGCGGCGGGTTTGTTGACGGCTGAAGACCCTTTACATAGGGTCCGGCCGAGCAGAGAGGAGAGCTTGGTGCCCGCCAACGGAGCAGGTTCGTGACCACCATCGCCACTGCCGGTCCCTACGCCGCGGCCTGGACAGATCAGCCGCCGACCGGCCGCCTCGTGCTGGCCGACGGCACGATCATCACCGGCCAAGGCCTTGGCGCGGTCGGCTCGGCCGTGGGCGAGGTGTGCTTCAACACGGCCATGACCGGCTACCAAGAGATCCTAACTGATCCGAGCTACGCCGGACAGATCATCACCTTCACTTTCCCGCACATTGGCAACGTCGGCGCCAATGCCGAGGACACCGAGACCTCCAATCTGGCCCAGCGTTCCGGCGTGCGCGGGTGCGTGTTGAAGGCGGCAGTGACGGAGCCTTCCAACTACCGAGCGCTGGAGACACTCGATCAGTGGCTGAAGGCACGCGGCATCATCGCCATTACCGGAGTCGACACGCGCGCGCTGACCGTCCGCATCCGCGAACGCGGCATGCCGAACGGGGTCATTGCCCACGAGCCCTCGGGCAAATTCGACATCGCCAAGCTGAAGGCCGAGGCCAAGGCCTGGGGGGGACTGTTGGGCCTCGATCTCGTGCCCGAGGTGACCAGCGGCCAGAGCTACACGTGGGACGAGATGCGCTGGGTGTGGGGCAAGGGCTACGGCCGCCAGACGGCGCCGCAGTTGCACGTCGTCGCCGTCGACTACGGCCTCAAGCGCAACATTCTGCGCTGCCTTGCCAGTGCCGGCTGCAAGGTCACCGTTGTCCCGGCCACCACCAAGGCGGATGACATCTTGGCGCGCAAGCCAGACGGCGTTTTTCTCTCCAACGGTCCCGGCGACCCCGCTGCCACCGGAACCTACGCGGTGCCCGAGATCAAGAAGCTCATCGCCTCGGGCCTACCAGTATTCGGCATCTGCCTGGGCCACCAGATGCTGGGCCTCGCCGCCGGTGGCCGGACGAAGAAGATGCATCAGGGCCATCACGGCGCCAATCATCCGGTGAAGGACTTCACGACCGGCAAGGTCGAGATCACCTCGATGAACCACGGCTTCACCGTCGATCGCGACACGCTCCCCGCCAACGTGGAGGAGACCCACGTCTCGCTCTTCGATGGCAGCAACTGCGGGCTGCGCTTCAAGGACCGGCCGGTGTTCTCCGTCCAGTATCACCCGGAGGCGTCGCCCGGCCCTCAGGACAGCCATTACCTGTTCAACAGGTTCGTGAACCTGATGCGCGAAAAGAAGGGCCTCCCCGCCATCAGCGAGAAGTGAGCCAGCCGCATGGGCACGCCTGCCCGCCTTGCGAGCTCCCTCGCCGTCGCGCTGGCGGTTTGCTGCAGTGCCGCCGCCGACGTGTACCGCGAGTGGCCGGAAAGCTGGCGCTCCCCACTCGCTGCCGGCCATCCGCTGCTCGGCCGCATCTGGTCGCCACGGGAGGCGCAGTTCATCGCCCGCCAGCGCCTGCGAGAGGCCCTGGCTGCCACCCCGGTCGTCCTGCTCGGCGAAGTGCACGACAATCCCGATCATCACCGCATCCAGGCCTGGGCCGTCGGTGCCGTCGCAGAAGTAGCCAAATCTGGCAGCCTCGCCGTCGTTTTCGAGCAGATCCGCGCCGACCAGCAGCACGCTGTCGACCGCTTCGCGCAGACGAGTGCGGGCTCGCGCACCAGCGCGCAACTCTTCCGGGTCCTCGCCTGGGAAGAGACCGGCTGGCCGTCGGCCGAAATCTACCGACCGCTGTTCGAGGTCGTGATCGCATCGAGCGCTGCGATCCTCGCCGGCCACCCGGCGCGCGAGCGGGTTCAGGCCGTGGCAAAGGCGGGAGCGGTCGCGCTCGATCCTTGGGAACGGGTGCGGCTCGATCTCGACCGCCCTCTGCCGCCGGCGCTCGGCGATAGCCTCCTCGAAGAATTGGCGGAGAGTCACTGCCGGCTGATGCCGAAATCGGCCCTCGCCAACGTGGCCGAAGCTCAGCGCTACCGCGATGCACATCTGGCCCGCGCCGTGGCGGATGCTGCAGACCGCCATGACCACGTCATCCTGATCGCCGGCAACGGCCATGTGCGCCGGGACCGCGGGGTGCCCTGGCATCTCGAGCGGATGGCGCCGGGAAAGCCCGTCGTCTCGGTGGTGCTCGCGGAGGTCGAGGCGGGCCAGGACGACGCCACGGCCTACGGCGAGTCCCGCCTGGGTTGGGAGAGGTTCGCCGACTACGTGGTGTTCACCCCCCCGGCTGAGCGCCCCGATCCTTGCGAGAAGATGCGCGAGCACATGGGTCGAAAGGCTGGGCGGCGATGAAGAACTGGATCGAGTTCTGGGATAGCGGACCGGCGATCTACGTCAGCGACCGCCACAAGCGGCTGCATGCCGAGGCCATCGCGCACGACATTCTCCGCCACGTTCCCACCGCCGATGCCGTCGTCCTCGACCACGGCTGCGGCGAGGCGCTTTACGCCGAGACGGTCGCCGCCCGCTGCGGTCGGCTGATCCTGTGCGAGGCGGCACCGAACGTGCGCCGCGCCGTGGCGCGGCGTCTTGAGCGCGTTCCCAACGTTTCCGTACTGGCGCCCGACGGGGTGGCCGCGCTCGTCGGCGGCTCGCTCGACCTCGTCGTCGCCAACTCGCTAGTCCAGTATCTCTCGCGCGAGGAGCTGTCATCCCTGCTCGAGGTTTGGCGGAGCAAACTCAAGGCTGATGGAGCGCTCGTCGTTGCCGACGTGATCCGCTCCGATACCGGTCCGCATGCGGATGCCGCAGCACTTTTGCGATTCGCTTGGCGCGGCGGCTTTCTGCTCTCCGCCCTTGCAGGTCTCGCTCGCACCGCGCTGTCGGACTACGGCCGCCTGCGCCGAACGGCCGGCTTCTCAACCTATGGGGAGGCCGAGATGCGCGCACTGCTTGCCGCCCACGGCTTTGCCGCAGAGCGCGTCCACCCCAATTTCGGCCATAACCAGGCACGCATGACGTTCCGCGCCATCCCGGCGCCGAACGCACGGCTATAGCCAAACCGGCCACGCTCAAATAGAAGACGCGCCCAGCATGCCCAAGCGCACCGACATCTCCTCGATCCTCGTCATCGGCGCCGGCCCCATTGTGATCGGCCAGGCCTGCGAGTTCGACTATTCGGGCACGCAGGCCTGCAAGGCGCTGAAGGCGGAGGGCTACCGCATCGTTCTTGTCAACTCCAATCCGGCCACCATCATGACCGATCCGGAGCTGGCGGACGCGACCTACATCGAGCCCATCACGCCCGAGGTGGTGGCCAAGATCATCGCCGATGAGCGGCCCGATGCGCTGCTCCCGACGATGGGCGGGCAAACCGCGCTCAACACCGCGCTCGAGCTGCACAAACAGGGCATTCTCTCCGCGCTTGGTGTCGAAATGATCGGCGCCAACGCCGAGGCGATTGCCAAGGCCGAAGATCGCCAGCTCTTCCGCGAGGCGATGAAGAAGATCGGGCTCGAGACCCCTCGCTCGATGCTGGCCCACACCATGGCGGAGGCCCTGGCGGCGCTCGAGTACGTGCGGCTGCCGGCCATCATCCGCCCCTCCTTCACCCTGGGCGGCACCGGCGGCGGCGTCGCCTACAACAGGGAGGAGTTCGTCGAGATCGTCGAGCGCGGCCTTGATGCCTCGCCCGCGCGCCAAATTCTGGTCGAGGAGAGCGTGCTCGGCTGGAAAGAGTTCGAGATGGAGGTGGTCCGCGACCGCGCCGACAACTGCATCATCGTCTGCTCGATCGAGAACGTCGACCCCATGGGCGTGCACACCGGGGACTCGATCACCGTCGCGCCGGCGCTGACGCTCACCGACAAGGAGTACCAGATGATGCGCACCGCCTCGATTGGGGTGCTGCGCGAGATCGGGGTAGAGACCGGCGGTTCCAACGTGCAGTTCGCGGTCAACCCGGCCGATGGCCGTCTGGTCGTCATCGAGATGAACCCGCGCGTGTCCCGCTCCTCCGCGCTCGCTTCCAAGGCGACCGGCTTTCCCATTGCCAAGGTCGCCGCCCGCCTGGCCGTGGGTTACACGCTCGATGAACTTGAGAACGACATCACCGGCGGCGCGACGCCGGCCTCCTTCGAGCCGACCATCGATTACGTCGTCACCAAGATCCCGCGCTTTGCCTTCGAGAAGTTTCCGGGTGCCGATCCCACTCTCACCACCTCCATGAAATCGGTGGGCGAAGCTATGGCCATCGGGCGTACGTTCGCGGAAAGCCTGCAGAAGGCCTTGCGCTCGCTCGAGACGGGGCTTACCGGCCTCGATGACATCGAGCTTGAAGGGCTCGGTCAGGGCGACGACAAGAACGTGATCCGGGCGGCGCTCGGCCGGCCCGCGCCCGACCGCATTTTGAAGGTGGCGCAGGCCCTGCGCCTGGGCTTCAGCCCCGCCGATGTCTACGCCTCCTGCCGCATCGATCCCTGGTTCATCGCCCGCATAAGGGAGATTGTCGAGATGGAGGACCGTGTTCGCGCGCACGGGCTTCCTTCCTCGGCTGTTCAGCTGCGCGCCTTGAAAGCCATGGGGTTCTCCGATGCCCGGTTGGCGAAGCTCGCAGGCACCAGCGAGGATGCCGTGCGCCGGGCCCGCAAGGCCCTGAAGGTGGAGCCGGTGTTCAAACGCATTGACACCTGCGCCGCTGAGTTCGCCGCGCCGACGGCCTATATGTACTCGACCTACGAGGCGGGTTTGGCCGGTGAGCCCGAGTGCGAGTCGCGCCCTTCGGACCGGGACAAGATCATCATCCTGGGCGGCGGGCCGAACCGCATCGGCCAGGGCATCGAGTTCGACTATTGCTGCTGCCACGCCTGCTTTGCGCTGACCAAGGCCGGCTTCGAAACCATCATGATCAACTGCAATCCGGAGACCGTCTCGACCGACTACGACACCTCTGACCGCCTCTACTTCGAGCCGCTGACCGCCGAGGACGTTCTCGAGATCATCCGAGCCGAGCAGCAGAACGGTACGCTCAAAGGCGTGCTCGTCCAGTTCGGCGGGCAGACACCGCTTAAGCTCGCCGGCCCGCTCGAAGCCGCCGGCGTGCCCATCCTAGGCACCTCGCCCGACGCCATCGACCTCGCCGAGGACCGCGACCGTTTCAAGCTGCTCATCGACAAGCTCGGGTTGAAGCAACCCCCGAGCAGCATTGCACGCTCACCCGATGAGGCCAAGGCCATCGCCGAGGAGATCGGCTACCCGGTGCTGATCAGACCCTCCTACGTACTTGGCGGCCGGGCCATGGAGATCGTCCACGACGGCGGCGAGGTCGACCGCTACGTGGCCCGCCTGTCGGCCACGCTGGACAAGCCCTCCGAGCTCGTCGTCTCGCCCAAGCGGCCGCTGCTCATCGACCGCTATCTCTCGGATGCGACGGAGGTCGACGTCGACTGCATCGCGGACGGTACCGACGTTTTCATTGCCGGCATTATGGAACATATTGAGGAGGCTGGCATCCACTCGGGCGACTCGGCCTGTTCGCTGCCGCCCTACTCGCTGTCAGCGCAAACTATTGCCGAACTCGAGCGGCAAAGCGGGGAACTCGCCCGTGCGCTTGGCGTTGTCGGACTCATGAATATCCAGTTCGCCATCAAGGCGGGCGTCATCCATGTGCTTGAAGTCAACCCGCGGGCGAGCCGCACCGTTCCCTTTGTGGCCAAGACCATCGGCAAGCCCGTCGCCGGCATCGCCGCCGAGGTGATGGCGGGCCGCCCACTCCGCGACTTCCGCCTGCACCGCGCCAAGCCCGAGCACGTCGCCGTC
Source organism: Hyphomicrobiaceae bacterium (assembly GCA_035574175.1). Classification (GTDB taxonomy): domain Bacteria; phylum Pseudomonadota; class Alphaproteobacteria; order Rhizobiales; family Hyphomicrobiaceae; genus DATLZB01. Next base: position 6,142 of record DATLZB010000044.1, on the reverse strand, counting down.
AAAGAGGCCGTGTTCCCGTTCGCCCGCTTCCCGGGCGTCGATCCGATTCTCGGGCCCGAGATGCGCTCCACCGGCGAGGTTATGGGGATCGACCGCGACTTTGCCATGGCCTTCGGCAAGAGCCAGCTCGCCGCCGGCCAACACCTGCCGACGAGCGGCACCGTGTTCGTCTCGCTCAAGGACAGCGATAAGGATCGCATCGTGCCGGCCGTGCGCGAGCTCGTTGCCATGGGCTTTGCGATCATCGCCACGCGCGGCACGCGGCGGCACCTCGAAGCACAGGGCATCCACTGCGACCTCGTCAACAAGGTGCTGGAAGGCCGGCCCCACATCGTCGATTTGATGAAAAACGGGGAAATAGCCTTGGTGTTCAATACCACCGAGGGTGCCAAGGCGCTGGCCGACTCCAAGGACATCCGGCGGACCGCCTTGCTCAACCACATCCCCTACTATACAACATTGGCGGGTGCTATCGCCGTGACGAAGGCTATCAAGGCAATGAAAGCCAACATTCTCAAGGTGGCGCCGCTTCAGCGCTATCTTGTGCACGCTGCCTGATCCCCGAGCCCACCCGCCTGATCGGGCAAGTCGAGAATCCCCCAGGCCAGTACAAGTTTTAAGGGCGTGGCTCCGGCAGAGGACGCGAGCGGTTTGGAGGCATTAAGAGATGTCGATGGAACGGGTCCCGATGACAAGTGAGGGGTTCGAGAAGCTCGAAGCTGAGCTGCACCGCCTCAAGTCGGAGGAACGCCCGCGCATCATTCAACTGATATCCGATGCGCGCACGCACGGCGATCTGAGCGAGAATGCAGAGTATCACGCCGCCAAGGAGCAGCAGAGCCTGAACGAGGCGAGGGTGGCCGACCTTGAGGACAAGCTTTCGCGCGCCGAAGTGATCGATCCCTCCCAGCTTTCGGGGAACACGGTGAAGTTCGGCGCCACCGTTACCCTCGTCGACGAGGACAGCGGCGAGAAGGTCAAATACAAGATCGTCGGCGAGTTCGAGGCCGACGTGCGCGAGGGCAAGATCTCGATCGGCTCTCCGATCGCCCGTGCCCTCATCGGCAAGTCTAAAGGAGATACGGCCGAGGTCACCACGCCCAAGGGCACCCGCTCCTACGAGATCCTGAAAGTGGAGTGGAAGTGAGGAACGGGTGCCGCCGCCGGCGAAGTGGCCTGCCCTCGGGCGCATAGCCGGAGGATGAACCCGCAACGGCACCGCCCGAGGATGAACCTGCAACGCGCTGCGCCCGCCGCTGGTTTCCTCGTTTGGCGCCGGTCACTCAGCACCTCCCGCATGAGTGTTGCGGAACGCCACCTTTACGCGCCGCGTTTTCAAGCGGGTTTTGTCTGCCTGGAGTCCGCCATGCCCCGGAGCGACCGAGATATCGATCCTGTTGATCGCCGCCTTGCTGTTTGGTGCGACCGTCGCCTGCTTCGTGATCTTCCTCTTCGATGAGCCGCCGAGATCGCTGAACAAGCAAGCGGAGCGCAAGGCCGGCGCGCATGGGGTTAAGGTGCGTCGGGTCCCCGGGTGAGTTCCTCAGTGAGCTCACGCATCGGCACGCCGGGCTCGAGCTTGGCGCGGCGCATGGCGAGGGTGGTCTTGACGCTGGCCACGTTGGGGGCGGCGGTGAGCTCGCGGATCACGAAATCCTGAAACGTGGGCAGGTCCGGGGCGATGCACTTCAGGATGTAATCCGTCTCGCCTGCCATCATGTAGGCCTCGCGCACGAGCGGCCAGCCGAGCAGGCGGTTTTCGAACTCCCTCAGATCCGGCTCAGCCTGGGCGTGCAGACCGACCATGGCGAAGGCCGTGAGATCGAAGCCAAGCATCTTCTCGTCCACCACCGCGCGATAGCCGGTGATGAATCCAGCTTGCTCGAGCGCACGCACGCGCCTGAGGCATGGCGGCGGCGTGATGCCGACGCGGCTGGCGAGAGCCACGTTGGTGATCCGGCCGTCGGCCTGCAGTTCTTTCAGGATGCGCCAGTCGATTGCGTCGAGACGGGCCGGCATGGCAGGCTCAAGCTCCGGATATGGGCACGCGGGACTTAAGCGGCGTACGGCTGTTGATAGGCTGCGTCTGTGGCCGGCGCAACAAGCGATCAGGTACGCGACGGCATCGACAATTGACGCCGCGCCGCACAAATGGCGCTATCACTCCATCGAGGGGTCGCAACGGAGCTCGCCCGAATCCGTACCGCGCCCTGTTACTCCGGAAGGGCGGCGTGCGTACAAGGCAACATCAACCGTTGGCCGGTGCCAAGGCCTGGATCATCACCGACGGCAAGGCCGGCATGGATGTGCAAGCCAGGGGCGTGGCCGATGCCCTCGGCGTCGACTACACCATGAAGCGCGTAACCCCGGGCGGCTTTTGGAAGCTGGTGGCACCCTGGGGACCTGTGCCACCGGCTGAGCGCTTCGGTGCACCGGGCACGGCCTTCGCTCCTCCCTGGCCGGCGATTGCCATTGCCACGGGGCGCGCCAGCATCCCCTATATTCGGCGCCTGCGCCGGTTAGCCGGCCCTCGCACCTACACGGTCGTGCTGCAGGACCCCAGGACCGGCGCCAACACGGCGGACCTGATCTGGGTGCCTGAGCACGACCGCCGCCGCGGTCCCAATGTCATCACGACCCCGACGGCACCCAACCCCTTTTCGACGGAGCGGCTCGCCGCCCTGCGCGCCTTCACGCCGCCCGCGATAGCGGCGCTGCCCACGCCGCGCGTAGCGGTGATCCTTGGCGGCAAGAACGGCGTCTACCGCTTCACCAAGGCCGACGACGAGCGCTTTCGCAAGGCACTGCAGTCGATCGCAGCGCTTGGTGCCGGCTTCATGGTGACGCCCTCACGGCGCACCCATCAGCGGCTGATCCGGGCCGTTGCGGCGGCCACTGAGGGTTGCCCGCGCATCATCTGGGACGGCACCGGCGAGAACCCCTACCCTTACTTCCTGGCCCATGCCGACGCCCTCCTGGTCACCGCCGATTCGGTCAACATGACGAGCGAGGCGTGCGCCACCGGCCGGCCCGTGTGGGTCTTCGAGCCCTCCGGCGGCAGTCCCAAATTCCGCCGCTTTCATGAGGCGTTGCGACGCTACGGTGCGACCCGGCCGCTGCCCGCGAGCCTGTCCACTCTCGAGACGTGGCAGTATCGCCCGCTGCACGCGGCCGAGACGATTGCCGCGGAAATCGAGCGCCGCTGGTTGCGGCGAGGCGAGTTGCTGCCCGGTCTGTTGGCCAACGCCCGTTCGGCTTGAGGCTGGTGTGAATGGCTAGGAGCGATAGAACGCATGCCACATCTTCGACTGGACCGCCTGCGACAGGCCAGGCTCGAAACAAGCCCATTCCTCTATACGATCGTACCGGGCTTCCTTGGGGCAGAGACGGTCAAGGCCGTCAACGCCACTTATCCTGCCATCAAGGCGGGCGGCTCCTTTCCCATCGAGAGCCTCGATGCCGGCACCGCGATCAAGGCGGTGATCGACGAGCTTGATGGGCCCGAGTTTCAGCGGGCCATCGAGGAGAAGTTCGGCGTCGACCTCGCCGGTCGGCCCAAGATGTACTCTCTGCGCGGCTACACGCGCGCCAAGGACGGCAAAATCCACACCGACAGCAAGGACAAGATCATCACCGTTCTGCTTTACCTCAACGAGACTTGGCCGCATGCGGGCGGACGCCTGAGGCTCCTGCGGAACGGACACGACGTCGATGATTTCGTCGCCGAGGTTCCACCCGACAACGGCACGTTGCTGGTGTTCAAACGCTCTGACAATTCCTGGCATGGTCACCATCCGTTCGAAGGACCGCGCCGCTCGCTGCAGATGAACTGGATGACCTCGGAAGGAAGCAAGGGCTTCCACAAGCTGAGACACACCATTTCGGCGGGCTTGAAGAAGTTGACCGCAGCGGGATGACGGCCATCGACACGGTAGGCGCGCTTGCCGCAGCAGGCTCTCTCCCGCGCGCGGCCGCTTACGCCAATCCCGGAACCGCGCGGCGCCTACGGTTACTGATCGAGCTCCTCGTCATCTTCCTCGGTACGCCGCTGGTCATGGCCTATGCCATCCATGCGCTGCGCTTTCCGCTCTTTCTCGTGCTGCCGCCCGTCCTGGGCGCACTGATCATCTACCTGCTGTGGGATCCAGCCTTCAGCGTTACGCGGGAGCTGTCGCGCGGGTTCCCGCTCAGCGAGCTTGCCTCGATCGTGGCCATCTTCTTCATCGTCGGCGGCGCCATTGCAGCCTTCGTCGAGCAGCAGCTTCCCCACCTTTTTCTCGCCATGCCGCGCTATCGCACGCCGCTCTGGCTCACCATCATTACCTTCTATCCCCTGCTGTCAGTACTCGCGCAGGAGATGGTTTACCGCACCTTTTACTTTCACCGCTACGGCCCGCTCTTCGGGGGCCGGCGCTGGCTGGCAATCACCGTCAATGCCGCTCTGTTCGGCTTCGGCCATATCCTGTTCATGAACTGGGTGGCCGTCATTGGCACCTTCGCGATTGGGCTTCTGCTTGCCTACCGCTACGAACGCACGCGCTCTTACTGGGCGGTCTGCCTCGAGCACACCCTCTATGGGTGGCTGGTCTTCACCGTCGGCCTCGGCAGCTACTTCTTCACCGGCGTATCGAACCCGATTTGGCGCCTGTTCTGGTGAACCCGGCACTCACTGAGCGGCCGCGAGCCACCTTTCCAGCGCTTCGATCATTCCACCGATCGGCCGATAGCCACTGGTCACCAGAGCGTATCCGCTCGTATCGCTTCCCGCGATCAGCGTCGGGAATCCGCGCACCCCTGCCTCCTGCGCCGTGAGGAAGTCGCGGAACGTCGCATTGCGCGCTTCGTTTGACTGCATCTCGGTCTCGAACTTCTCGCCGTTGACGCCTGCCTCCTCCGCGAGGCTCGACAGCACGCCGGACGACGTCACGTCCCGATTCTCGGCGTAGAAGGCCTGCTGGATACGCGCCATGTAGCTCAGGGCAAGGTTGCGGTTGAGGAGACGCATGGTGACCACCGCGCGGCATGCGGGCTCGGTGTCGTAAACGAACCCTTCGCGGTCGAAGAAAGAGAAGTCGAACGCCTGCCCGCTTGCCTCCGCCACGTGCTCCCAGTGCTGACGGATTGCGCCCTTGTCGCTGGCGCTCATCGGCCGACGGTTGCCTGCCCGCAGCCCGCCCATGACGAGGGTCACGGGCAGGCGGTCCTCGAAGTGGCGTGCAAGGTCCGAAATCACCGGTGCAAAGCCGTAGCACCAGGAGCACATCGGATCGGCGAAATAAACGAGCCTTTTGCCGGCCATCGCGCATGCCCCCAAAAACGCGGATTGATTCTCAGGGCTAGAAGGAACTTGAGCGCACAACCAATCGTTCCCACCTCTATGGAACCGCAGCAGCAAGGCACCACAACCGGCGAGAGCAAGCAAACTGTTTCCCATCCGCGACAACGTCAGCCGCACGCGACTGCCCGCGATCGTGTGGACGATCATCGCGCTCAATGTCGCGGCCTTCGCCTATCAGCTCACCCTCGGCCCCAATGCGACGCAGGCATTTCTCTATGAGTACGGGCTAGTGCCCCTGCGCTACTTCAGCCCCGGCTGGGGCGAGCGCGTCGGCCTTCCCGCCGCCGACCTGACGCCCTTTCTCACCAACATGTTCCTGCACGGCGGTTTCCTGCACATTATCCTCAACATGTGGACCCTCTACATCTTCGGTCCGGCGCTCGAGGACCGCTTGGGTCACCTTCGATTTTCGGCTCTCTACCTGCTGTCGGGGTTGGCGGCGTCCGCAACCCACGCGATCTTCAACGCCTTCTCCCCCGTTCCGGTGGTCGGCGCCTCGGGCGCCATTGCCGGCATCATCGCCGCCTATGCGGTACGTTTTCCCTATGCCTGGATCCGCGTTCTGGTGCCGATCGTCGTCATTCCGCTGTTCTTCGACATTCCGGCGCTGCTCTTCGCGGGCATCTGGTTTTTCATGCAAGTGATGCAGGGCACGAGCGAACTGTTGGTGCCGGTGCGTGGTAGCGGCATCGCCTGGTGGGCCCACATCGGCGGCTTCCTTGCCGGTCTCATCCTGCTGCGGCAGCTCGAGCCGGCAGTGCGGCCGGGCCCGCCCGGCGGCCCCTGGGAGCGCACCGAGTCACC
>DATLZB010000043.1:0-5451 GCA_035574175.1 Hyphomicrobiaceae bacterium | reverse complement strand
CCCAGGCGGCGGCCTTGGCGGCATTACGGTTGTAGACGGTGAGCGCGTGTCCACCCTTGTTGAGGATGTGCCCCGCCATTGGGTAACCCATCACGCCCAGTCCGATCCATGCCACGTTGGCCATGACTGATCTCCCACTTGCTGCACCCGAGCGATTGCGTGCGGCCCGCCCCGGGCCCCGGTCCGTCCGTCGTTATGCCACAATTGAGGTCGGTGGACACCCTGCGCGCTCGGTTCGCGTTTCTCCGTCGTTGCGCTAAAGTTTGAAAAAGAGAGACGAGGAACCCGGCAGAGGTGGGCTCGGACATGGCAGCGCACATTGAGCCGACGGTCCCGCCAGCCTCTAGAAGCGAGGTGCGACTGGCCGATGTCGAGCACGCGGCCGACGTCATCCGCGGCGCCGTGGTCGAGACGGATTTCGATGCGAGCCGAACGCTCTCGAACCTGTTCGGAGCCGAAATCTGGCTCAAGTTCGAGAACCTGCAGTTCACCGCTTCTTTCAAGGAACGCGGCGCGCTCCATAAGCTCATGAGCCTCGATCGCGACCGCTGCACTGCTGGCGTCATTGCGATGTCGGCCGGTAACCACGCCCAGGGCGTGGCCTACCACGCCCACCGCTTGGGGATCAAAGCTACCATCGTCATGCCGGAAGGCACGCCGTTCGTGAAGATCGAGAACACGCGCCAGCACGGCGCCGAGGTGATCGTGGCCGGCACTACGCTTGAAGAAGCGGCGGACTTCGCGGCCAACTACGGGCGCGAACATGAATTGACACTCATCCATCCCTACGATGATCCGCTGATCATTGCCGGGCAGGGCACCGTGGCGCTCGAGATGCTGAGAGCCGTACCCGCACTCGACACCCTTCTCGTTCCCATCGGTGGCGGCGGGCTCATCTCCGGCATGGCTGTCGCCGCCAAGGCGTTGAAGCCCGCGATGCGCATCGTGGGAGTCCAGGCCGAGCTTTACCCGTCGATGTACAACGCCATCTACGGCAGCAACCTGCCGATGCGCGGCGATACTCTGGCCGAGGGTATCGCGGTGAAGGCGCCCGGGCGCATCACGGAGCGACTGATACGCGCCTATGTCGACGAGATACTGCTTGTGAGCGAGGTCGAACTCGAGCGAGCGGTGAGCCTGCTGATCGAAATCGAGAAAACGGTGGTTGAGGGTGCCGGGGCCGCGGGGCTTGCCGCCGTTATCGCTCGGCCGGAGCGCTTCCGTGGCTGTAAGGTCGGCCTTGTGCTGACCGGCGGCAACATCGACACGCGCTTGCTCGCTGGCGTGCTCACCCGCGAGCTTGCGCGCGCCGGTCGGCTCGGCGAACTTTGCGTCGACCTCGCCGACCGACCAGGTCAACTCGCCCGTCTGACGCGGGTGATCGGAGAGGCCGGGGCCAATATCATCGAGGTGGTGCATCAGCGGGTGTTCACCGACTTGCCCGCTAAGGGCACGCTTGCGCGCATCGTGGTCGAGACCCGCGACCGCCGCCATCTGGAGGAGACCGTCGCCAGTATCCGCGCAGCGGGCTTCGCCGTCGAGCTGACTACTCACCGCTAGAGACAGCAGCTCGGCTCAGTGGCAGATGGGCTGGTCGGGAAAGGCGAGCTGCTCGCGGGCGCGCCAGGCCTCGGTCACGTAGTTGATGACCAGCGACTTGCGCACGCCCTCGATCGGGCGGGGCTCGAACCCGTGAAAGGTAATGTCGGAGGGAACGAACACCATCGCCCCATTCGATCGGAATGGGGACCGCCCGACCCGCCGCTTGTCTTTGTCGTAGATATCGGTGCCGAGGTCAGCGTGGCTCGGCACCTTGGAAAGGTAGAGAAGGCAGGTGAAGAGCTTCACCCCGAGATCGGTGTGCGGCTCGAGCCAGAAGCCGTTGGTGTCCTGGGCGTACTCAATCCTGAGATAGGAACCGTCGAGCTTGGTGGCGAACATGCGTTCGATCTCGCGCGTCAAGCTCGGCTCCTGCAGCGCCTGCGCAATGGCAGCGCATACGGGAAACTTCGCCCTGTTGGCGACGTCGAAATACTTGCGCGTGGCGTTGTGAAGCTCCCGCTTACCCGAAACTCCACCGAGATCTGGTGCCTCGAACGGTAGTCCCAGCACCGCCTCTATGACGTCCTCTGGCAGACACCGACTGAGGAACCAGTGCCGATAGGGTTGCTCGTGCCGCTGAGCGTTCCTCACGCTTTGCGTCAGCGTCGCCACGCAGGCCTCGGGCGATATCGTCATGAGCGAGGGCCCCCCTGCCGCCCGTGCGAATGAAAGCCGCAGACTTGGCGAGGCTCTATCACCCGCGCCCGCGGGCACCAGCAGACATGGCGTCGCGGAGAAGGCGACTTGCGAGTCGGCCCTGTTAAGGCGGCAAAGGCGGCGAGCGGAGCCCCTCAGGCAGGTCCGCCGCTCCCTCGGGAGCGGCGGGGTTTAAGAACCTCACCGTTCCAAGGGCGCTTTGGCCGACCCGTCGGGCTCCGCTCCACCAGCCTTCTCCATCAGCGTCCCGTCGGTTCATGTCAAAAATGTGTCACAGCCCTTGGGCCGGTGCGTATCCATGTCCGCCCACCCAGTTCGGTTGAGAGAATGGACGGGATGGATGGCGGTCAATTGAAGGCGAGCCGCGAAGGGCCGCTGGGCGGCGGGAAGGCCTTGTCCAGCGCTGCGAGATCCAACTCTTCGAGAGCCAGGTCGCGAGCTTTGGCAAGCTCGCGGACGCGTCCCTCGTCCGCCGATTTCGGGATAGAGATGACGTTGTTCTGTCGCAGCGTCCAGGCGACCGCCACGGCGGCCGGTGCGACGCCGCGGCGAGCTGCAACCTCCCTGAGGGTCCGATTTCGCAGGATGCGGCCTTGGCCGAGCGGGGAATAGGCCATGATTGCGATTTTACGGCGCCGGCTGTCGGGCAGAAGCTGCCACTCGATGCCGCGCTCGCCCAGATGATAGAGCACCTGGTTGGCCGCACAGGCACTCCCCGCGACAGTCTTCAGGAGCTCCTGCATGTCGTCGACGTCGAAGTTGCTGACACCCCAGTAGCGGATCTTGCCAGCGTTCCTCAGCCGCTCGAAGGCTTCGACCGTCTCGGCAAGCGGGATCGAGCCACGCCAGTGCAGGAGATAGAGGTCGAGCCGGTCGGTCTTGAGCCGTTTGAGCGACCGCTCGCAGGCGGCGATCGCCCCCGCTTTCGATGCGTTGTGCGGATAAACCTTGCTGACCAGAAACACTTCGCCGCGCCGGCCGGTGATCGCCTCTGCGACCACCTCTTCGGCTCCGCCTTCCCCGTACATCTCAGCCGTGTCGATGAGCGTGAGCCCGAGGTCGAGGCCGGTGCGAAGGGCGCGCACCTCGCTTCCGTGGTCTCCCGCCCGCTCGCCCATGCGCCAGGTGCCGAGGCCGAGGGCCGGGATTTTTTCGCCGCTCGCCAAAGTGACGGTCTTCATGCTCCAAACTCCATGGGCGGTGCGCCGCCTCCATGCTACGGGCAAATGTCGCGTTTGCGCATGCCTAACCCTGCGCTAGGGTGCCCAGATCTCGGAGCCATCATCCCATGTCCCCAGAAATCTTCATCGCCTTCGTGGCGGCCTGTTGGTTGTTGGCCTGGACGCCGGGCCCCAACATGTCGCTGATCTTCGCCAACGTCGCCTCCTATGGCCTGGCGGCCGGGTTGTGGACTCTCGCCGGCAATGTTGTGGGGCTTTCCGTGCTGGTGACGCTGGCTGCGCTCGGCATGTCGTCGCTGATGAGCTTCGTGTCGGAATGGTTCGACTGGCTGCGTTGGATCGGCGCCATCTACCTCGTGTGGCTCGGCCTGCAGCGCCTGCGCGGGGCTTGGCGCAGCGAGCCGACGGACTTTGCGGTGCAGCCGGCGAGCGGCCGACGCTGGTTCGGGCAGGCTGTGACCGTGTGCCTCAGCAATCCGAAAGTGCTGCTCTTCCTTGGTGCCTTCCTACCGCAGTTTGTGGACAGCGGTGCTCCGGTCGTGCCGCAGCTTTGGGTGCTCGGCGTGACCTTCGTCGCCGTGATCAGCATTGCTGACCTGTTGTCCACCCTGGCCTTCGCCCGTATTCGCGGCGTGTTTGCCGCCCGACGGATGCGGCTCATGGAGAGCATCTCAGGCGGTCTGCTGCTGCTTGGCGGACTGGCACTTGCCGCCGCCCGCCGGCCTTAGCCGCAATCATTGTGCCGATTTCATGCTCTCGTCGGGGCGCACGAGGCCGCGATGCGAGCACTCCAAAGAACAGTCACGATACGCTCTTCCCTGCCACAGCAAGAATGCCGGACCGCGCCTTACACACCTATCAGGCTTGGCTTTCAGGCAGCGATCAATCCCGTGTGAAAGCAGCGGCCGCGGTTGTCCGCTCCGCGCGTCCGGGTTAGGACTAAAGCCCCATGGCATACATCGGCTTCTATTCCGGCAGCTTCGATCCCGTCACGCACGGCCATACCGACATCATCGCACGCGCCCTCGATGTCGTCGACGAGCTCGTCATCGGCATCGGCGTCCACCACGGCAAGGTGCCGATGTTCAGCGTCGAGGAGCGCATTGCCATGCTGGAGAGTGAGACGAAAGCGCTCGGCAGGAAGCGCGATGCCAAGATTCGTGTGACCACCTTCGACGGTTTGGCGGTCGAGGCTGCCCGCGAGCATGGTGCGACCATCATCATCCGTGGTCTGCGCGATGGTACGGATTTCGACTATGAAATGCAGATGGCGGGCATGAACAGCGAGATGGCGCCGCAGATCCAGACCGTGTTTCTGGCTGCGAGCCCGGGCGTCCGGCACATCGCGGCAAACCTCGTGCGCCAGATCGCGCAGATGGGTGGCGATGTGACACCCTTCGTCTCGGCAGCGGTCGCACGTCGCTTGAAGGCCAAGGCCGCGACGGCCATACGCTGATCCCCCACGTGCAACAAAGGCGCATATCCTGAACGCAAGCCGACGCCGGCCACGCTGACCAAGTCCGTTACGAGGAGTGCTCGCCCATGCGGCTGTTCAAAATCCTGCTCGCCGCCTTTGTCGGTCTGGTACCTGCCGCGGAGGTCGAGGCCCAGAAGCCCGATCCCGCCAACACGCTCATTCTCGAGCTGAAGACCGGTAAGGTGACCATCGAGCTCAGACCTGACCTTGCTCCCAAGCACGTGGCTCGCATCAAGCAGCTCGCCAAGGAGGGCTTTTACAATGGCCTCAAGTTCCATCGCGTGATCGACGGCTTCATGGCCCAGACAGGCGATCCGACCGGGACCGGGGCCGGCGGCTCCAAATATGGGCCGCTGCCGGCCGAGTTCACGCCGACACCCTACGTGCGCGGCACCGTCGGCGCGGCGCGCACGCCTGATCCGAACAGCGCCAACAGCCAGTTCTTCATCTGCTTCGACGACGCGCGTTTTCTCGACCGGCAGTACACCGTCTGGGGCAAGGTCACGGAGGGCATGGAGAACATCGACAAGATCA
>DATLZB010000042.1:0-33059 GCA_035574175.1 Hyphomicrobiaceae bacterium | reverse complement strand
GACCGCCTTCCGAAAGCAACACGATCTGGCGGCGGCGCGCCGACCCTACTGTGCCGCCTCGGCCGGAAACTGAAGCTCGGCAAGCCGCGCATAGAGTCCGCCGGCGCGAACAAGGCTCGTGTGTGTGCCCTCCTCAACGATCCGTCCGCGATCGAACACCAGAATGCGGTGCGCCTTCTGAATGGTGGCGAGCCGGTGCGCAATGACGAGCGTGGTTCGCCCGCGCATCACCGCCTCGAGCGCCTGCTGGATCTGCCCCTCGCTTTCCGCATCAAGCGCGCTCGTGGCTTCGTCGAGCAGCAGAATCGGCGCGTTTCGCAGGATGGCGCGGGCGATGGCGATGCGCTGGCGCTGGCCGCCGGACAGCGTTGCACCGCGCTCACCGAGCCGCGTCTCGTAGCCGTTGGGCAGCGCCCTGATGAACCCGTCGGCCTGGGCCGCGATGGCGGCACGCCGCACGTCTTCGGGCTTGGCATGGGGTGCGCCGTATCGGATGTTCTCGATCACCGTGTCGGCGAACAGCGCCACGTGCTGAGGGACCAGCGCCATTCGCGAGCGCAGCACGGCAAGATCTGCCGTGGCGATGTCGACGCCATCCACCTCGATCATGCCCCGGGTCGGATCGTAGAAGCGGAGCAGCAGGTTGAGCACCGTCGTCTTGCCGGCCCCCGACGGGCCGACCAGCGCCACCGTTTCCCCCGGGGCGACCTGAAAAGACACACCCGTGAGCGAGCGGCTCAGCGGCCGCGATGGATAGGAGAAATGCACATCCCGGAACGAGATCTCGCCGCGTGCCGGCTCGGGCAGAGGGGTAGGGACCGCCGGCGAGCTTACGATAGGCCTCTGAGCCAGCAGCTCGGCGAGGCGTTCAGCCGCCCCGGCGGCTTGATTGACCTCGCCCCACACCTCCGACAGCTCGGCGAGCGCGCCGGCGGCGAACACCGCATAGAGCACGAACTGGCCGAGCCGCCCGGCCGTCATCGTGCCGCCGATAACCGCTTCCGCGCCGTACCAGAGCACGCCGACGACGCTACCGAACACGAGCAGGATGGCCATTGCGGTGAGGCCGGCACGCGCCGCCAGCCTTGCGCGTGCTGCTGAAAATGCCTGCTCGACCTCGCCTTGAAACCGCCGCGCCGCAGCCTCTTCGTGGGTGAAGGCCTGCAGCGTGCGAATGGCCGCCAGGTTCTCCGCCGCGAAAGCGGCGGCCTCGGCCAGCCGGTCCTGCGCGGCGCGCGATAGTCGCCGCACCACGCGCCCCAACGCGACGAGCGGCAGCACGATGAGCGGAATGGCGATGAACACCAGCACCGAGAGCTGCGGGCTCGTCACCACCATCATGACGAGCGCACCCACCAGCATGATGAGATTGCGCAGCGCCTGGCTGAGCGCCGTCCCTGCCGCCGCCTTGATCTGGGTGGTGTCGGCGGTCAGCCGGCTCATCACCTCGCCCGAATGGGTTGCATCGAAGTAGCCTGGGCCGAGCCTGGTAAGGTGCCGGAACACCTCGCTTCTGAGGTCCGCCACGACCCGCTCGCCGAGCCAGTTGACGAGATAGAACCGCGAGGCACTGGCCAGCGCGAGCACGGCGCCGATGCCCATCAGGGCGAGAAAATACTGAGCGATAAAGGTGCGGTCGCCGCCGGAGAAGCCTTGATCGATCATCCGCCGGACGGCAACGGGCACAGCCAGCATGGCGAGTGCCGAGACTGTGAGCGCCACGCCCGCCAGCACCAGCACGCCGGGGTGCCTGGCGAGATAGGGCTTGAGGGCCGCCAGCGGCTTGAGCGACCGGCGCTTCAGGCCGTTAGACGGGGTCGGCGCGATGTTCACGGGCTGCTTTTTTGCGGTCAAGGTAAGTGTTTCGGGTGGCGGCCGGGCCACCATGCCCAAGCAGGGCAGAGCGCGCAAGGCGACGGGAGGGCTCGGCAAAGCCCTCGCCTGCTTGTATCGGCGGGCCCCTTCCGTTAGAAGCTGGCCTCGACCTCATCGGCCCTGGACGCGAAGAGAGAACGAGACATGAAGAAGGCCGCCGACTTCCACCCCAATTACCACCAGATCAAGGTGGTGATGACCGACGGCACCGAGTTCATCACCTACTCGACCTACGGCAAGGAGGGCGACACGCTGTCGCTCGACATCGACCCCAAGACGCACCCGGCCTGGACCGGTGGCGACCAGCGCCTGACCGACCGCGGCGGCCGCCTGTCGCGCTTCAACAAGCGCTTCGAGGGCCTGTTCAAGAAATAGGCGGGCTCGTCGGCTGCGCTGCGTCGTGGCGCTTGGCGGGCGGGGCGCCGACAAAAGGCTGTTCCGCCGACGAGCTTTGAGCGATGCACCTTTCCTATGCCCAGCGGCTTGAGGACTATCACCTCGACCTCCTCTTCGCCGACTGCCAAACCGGGTTCTACGTCGATGTTGGTGCCGGCCACCCCGTAGCCGACAACGTCACGTTCTGGTTCTACCTGAAGGGCTGGCGCGGACTCGTCATCGAACCCCAGCAGCGGCTCGCCGACCTTTACCCCCACATCCGCCCGCGCGACATCGCGGTGTGCGGCTTGGCCGGCCGCCACGACGGCGAAGCGGACTTCCACGTCGTCGATCGTCTGCACGGGCTCTCGACCGCGCTTGCAAGCCACGCCCAGGCTGCCGCCGCCCTCGGCACGACCTTCACCACGGTGAAGGCGCCGGTGCGGACCCTGACGAGCCTGTGCGCCGAGCATGGCATCGAGGCCGTCGACTTCCTCAAGATCGACGTCGAGGGCGCCGAGGCCGACGTGCTGGCCGGCGCCGACTTTGCGCGTGTCCGACCGCGCGTTGTCGTGATCGAAGCAGCCGCCCCCGGTTCGGCGGCCGACGACTGGCGCACCTGGGAGCCTGCGCTGCTTGCCGCCCGCTATCGCTTCGCCTTCTTCGACGGCTTGAACCGTTTCTATGTGGCGGAGGAATGCGCCGAGCTGGTAAGGCGCCTTCCGCCGGAGCCCGCGCCGTGGGACCGCGTGCTCCACCTCTGGGACTTCGGCCGCGCCCTGGAGCGCCCGGACCACTTCGACCATGCCCTCGCCCGCCGGCTCGTCGAGGGCTTCCTCGCCGCTCTCCCGACGCTTGATTTCGACCTGCTCGCCCGGCTGCTCTCCCGCGCCACGGACGGCACGCCGCCGCCTGAGGAGTCGGGCGAGGCGGTCGCGGCGATGCTGTTCGGCACCGCCGAGCACCCGGGTCGCTCACCCGCTCCATCGCCGGGCACAAACCGCGACCAACTCATCCGCCGGCTGATGGATAGCGACCGCTTCCGCGCCGCCTTGGGTCGCATCGCCTCCCACTACGACGGCGGCCATCTGCCGCAGTAGCGGCCGCCGGCCCATCCCTAATCCCAGTTGATCTCCGCCAGCTTCGTGTCGAGCGAAAGCACCAGGCACCAGTGCGGTTCGAAATCCGCCCCCATCGGCCAGATGTGGTCCTTGTAGAGAGCGAGCAGCCGCTCCTCGTAGCGCTTGAACCACTCCGCCTGGCACAGCACGAACTTGGTGGCCGCCACGATGGTCTCGCGGTCGATGATGCACAGCACGACCATGTCGGGGTGCCGCACGAGGTACTCCTGCACGGCGACCATCAGCGTCGGATAACCCGGGTGCAGCATGTCGTCGAGCACGATGAGCCCGCCGGGTGCGAGCACGGCGGTGGCGAGCTCCAGGTCCCTTGTGAGCGCCGCCCGCGAGTGCTCGCCGTCGATGTGAAACAGGCGCACCCTTCCCCCGCCGAGTTTGGCGAGGAGCTGTTCCGGCGGCGTCGCCTGGCTGTCGGCCTGCCAGGCGATGAAGCGCTCCGGCGCCACGCCCTGCCGGATGCAGTTCTGCTCGAAACGGTCCTTGACCTTGGGCGTGGGCCAGTTGAACAGGTCCATGCCGAGCGCCACCTCGCCGGGTCCGAGAGCGAGGGCCAGGGCGATGAAGAAGCGGCCCTCGAACGGACCGATCTCCGCCACATGGCCGCCGACGCCGAATTCGCTCTGCAACCGCATCAGACCGCAGCAGACGCCGGCCGCGAACCGCGACGACATGCCGGGCACGCTGGTGTAGCCCTCCGCCAAGTAGCGGTCGACGGCGGCAAGTCCGGATTGAACGCTGAGCCGGTCGGTCATCGGTGTTGGGCTCCCTTCGGGGTCCCATTATCCGCACCGGAACGACAAAATATGGCCGGCCGGGGCCGGCAAGCTACAATGCAGCTCACCGGCCTGCCAAGCGCGGCCTGCCGCCGCCGATCCACTGCGAGGGACTTCGAGAAATGGACGCCTACAACCTCGACCCGCGCATTGCGCGCGCCTTCGCACGCTTCACCGGCGGCTTTTGGAAGGGAGAAACCGCGACCCGCGCTTGGACCCTGACCCTCGGCCTTGCCGCCGCTCTTCTGCTGAGCCTCGGCGCTACCGTTGCCTTGAACCGCTGGCAGCGCTGGTTCTTTGATGCGCTCGAGAGGAAGGATTCCGAGACGGCCGCCTGGGCCGTGCTTGTGTTCGCCGCCATCATCGCCAGCATGGCCGCCGTCGGCGTCGCCATCGTCATCACCCGCGAGACGCTGCAGGTGCGCTGGCGCGAGTGGATCGTGAAGCGGCTCGTGGCGCAGTGGCTGGGGCGCAACCGCTTCTACCACTTGGGCGCGACTCACACCGAGCCCGAGGTTCCAGAGTACCGCATCGCCGACGATACGCGCTGGGCCACCGAGCCCCTGGTCGACCTTGCCATCGGGCTGTTCTCCGCCTTTTTCGGTGCCGCCGCATTCATCTCCATCCTTTGGTACGTGGGCGGCTCCATCACGGTATCGCTGGTCGGTGTCCCGATCACCATTCCCGCCTACATGGTGCTGGCCGCTCTCGCCTACGGCGGCATTGCTTCGGGGCTCATGCTTTGGGTAGGCCGGGCGCTGGTCGGCTGCGTGGCGCGCAAGAACGCTTCCGAGGCCGAATTTCGCTTCGGCCTCATGCGCGTGCGTGAGAACGCCGAGAGCGTTTCGCTGATCGGCGGCGGTCCATCCGAGGTGCGCGACCTTTCGTTCCGCTACGACACCGTGGTTGCGCGCTGGCTCGCCATCGTGCGCCAGCACGGCCGCCTCACCTGGATCACCAATGCCAGCGGCCCGATGATCCCCATCGTGCCGCTGCTGTTTGCTGCGCCCAAGTATTTTGCCGGCGAGCTGACCCTGGGCGAGGTCGTGCAGCTCGCCGCCGCCTTCGTGCAGGTTCAGCTCGCCATCTCCTGGGTTGTTGACAACTATAACCGCATCGCCGAGTGGTTCGCCTCTGCGCGCCGGGTCATGGACGTGGTGACCGCCTGTGAGGCCCTCGACGCGCGCTTCGCGCGTCTCCAGCAGGCCCGCATCGCCGTCACGCCGGCAAGTGACGGCCGCGTCCGCCTTGCCGGTCTGACTGTGCTCGACTCCGAGGGCCGTCCGCTGGTGGCAGGCACGGATCTCCTCATCGAGCCGGGCGAGCGCGTCTTGATTTCCGGCAACTCGAGCACGGGAAAGACCATGCTCGTGCGCGCCATCTCCGGCATCTGGCCGTGGGGGGCGGGCCGCATCGAGATCCCGTGCGATGCAAGGCTGATGGTCGTGCCTCAGAAGCCCTACATTCCCTTGGGTACGCTGCGCCACGCGCTGGTCTATCCCTACGGCCGCATCGACGCGGATGACGGCCGGATTAGGCAGGCCCTTAATGACATCGGCATCGGCCACCTGGCGCCACGTCTCGACGAGGAGGACCGCTGGGATCAGGTGCTGGGCGCTGGCGAGCGGCAGCGGCTATCGATAGCCCGCGCCCTCCTGCACCGGCCGAGCGTGCTCGTCCTGGATGACGCCATGGCGGCGCTCGAAGAAGAGGCCCAGAACCGTCTCTATCGGACGATCGAAAGCTGGCTGCCGAGCGCGATCGTCTTGAGCCTTGGTCAGCGCAGCCGTGCCGACGGCTTCCACGAGCGGCGGCTCCTACTCGAGCCGGCGCAGCACGGCTCGCGCCTGCGCCCGCTCGAAGCGGCCATCGCCTGAAGCAGATGAGGCGCCGCCAGCGTAATCACCAGCATCGGAGGACATCGTGCCGTCGCTCAACATCTGGGACGTGAACTGGAGCCTCGACGTCGAGCAGTGCCCGTGCGACGTTCACTTCGCCGAATACCTCAAGGCGGAGAAGGTTGCCGGCAAGGCGATCTTCCATTTCGGCACCGGCGGCCACCACATCTTGGGGATACGCGCTGCCGAGGCGGGAGCCGGCAATGTCGTGCTCGGCATCACGGCCTCTCCCCAGGAGTACGATGCCTACGTCAAGCTGGTGGTCGCACGCCCTGAGGTCGGTCGCGTCTACAAGGTGTTCTTCGGCGACATCTACCAGCTTGAGCCGAAGCTGCTGCCCGAGCTCGACATCGTCACGCTGTTCCACCTTGGCGAGTTCCGCTCCGAGCGCAATGATGAATACCGCGCACTGACCGATGCCGAGCTGACCCGTCTGCTGCTCGACAAGCTGCGACCGGAAGGACTGATGAGCTTCTACGCGGGCTCCTTCGCCTTCGATGTCGCCGAACGCGTCATTGCCGACCTTGTCGGCGAAGCCCGCCTTGTGCCCGCCGGTGCGTTCAAGTCGCTGCGGCTCTACCGCAAACCATAACGCGCCGACGTCTCTGCACCGCACTGGGCGACCTTTCGAGAGGCAGGCGGGACGGACGTCAGCGCACTACGCCGCTGGAAACGCCCGCGACCTCCTTGATGAGCTTGCTGATGAGAGATTGCCCGAACGTTTCGAACCCGTCGGCGGTAAGCACGAAGGCGCCGGGTCCACCGATCACATTTTGCTCGTAGTAGGAGGCAAGCCCGCCTGGCGGATGCGTATGGTAGGGAAAGCTCGGCAGCGGCTCTGGGCTGAGGATGACGAGCCCGTTAATTGTGACGCCCGCCGCCAGTGCCTCTTCGCGTGCAGCAAGGACCGAGCGGCCGTTCGTATTCGTACCGTCCCCGGAGATATCGATGACGCGCCGTTCCGACTTGAACGCGCTCAAGGGGAACAGCCCCATGGCGAAGTCGATGGCGCCACTGATCGAGGTGCTGTCGCGGAAGGCGCGCGGCGCTTGGCGCAGCCGATGGGCGAACTCGCGGGCGTCATCGCCGTTGGCGATCATGGTCCAGTCGACGAGGACGTTCTGCGATACCGGGCCGGACCACTCGAAAAAGCAGACAGCGATGCGGCCGTGCTCGCCGGCCGATTGGATCGCCTTGAGCACCCGGGGATTGACGATCGCGGCCGCGTAACCCTCCCGCTGCAGCTCGAACTCGTGGTCGTCGACGCTGCGCGATACATCCGCCGCAAGCACCAGGAGCAGGTCGACCTGTTGCTGGGCGAGTGCGGACGAACTGCACCAGCCGAAGCAGCTCACGAAGAGCAGCGCGAATGTCGAGGCTGCGATGGATCGAGGCATGGTGCCGCCCTCCCGCGGGCGTGCGGCGCTGACGTCAACGTAGGTGCGAAATGGGTCCCCGTCGAGAGCAAAGGTTTAGAGTCTCGCCTCGTTGACGCCGGGTCGCCCTGCCGATAGGGGTTGCGGATCGGCCGCGGATGGAACTTCGGAGACTCCATGACCCTGATCATCAATAATGAAGTTGTCGAGAAGGTGCTGACCATGGAGGACACCATCGCTGCTCTCGAACGCTCCTATCTCGACCTCGCTGCCGGCGAGGCCGTCTGCCGGCCGCGCATCGACATCCGCATCCCGACCAGCGACCCCTCCCGCAACTATCAATGGGGCACCATGGAGGGAGGCTCCACGAAGGGCTACTTCGCCATCCGCATGAAATCCGACGTCGTCTACGAGACGAGCTATAACGGCGCCGTAACCCAGGAAAAATACTGCAAGCAGCCGGGCCTCTTTTGCGGACTCATTCTGTTGACCTCCATCGAAAATGGGGAGCCGCTCGCCTTCATCAACGACGGCATTCTCCAGCACATGCGGGTCGGTGCCGACGGCGGCATTGGCGTCAAGTACATGGCAAACCCGGACGCCGAGGTGGTCGGTATGCTGGGCTCGGGCGGCATGGCACGCACCCACATGCAGGCCTTCACGGCCGTGCGCCGGATCAGAAAGCTCCAGGTCTTCAGCCCGACCCGCGAGAACCGCGAGCGGTTCGCCGCCGAAATGGCGCACAAGTACGGCATCGAGGCTCGCGCCTGCAGCTCGCCCGAGCAGATTTACAAGGGCGCCCATATCGTCGCCGCCGTCACCGACTCGGCGGTGCCGGTGATGGACGGCGCATGCCTTGAGAAGGGGCAGCATATCATCAACATCGGCGGCGGCGGCAGCCCCGACGAAGCGAGCCTTGCGCGTGTCGACGTCTATCTGCGGTTCGGCAACTCCCCGCCCCCCATCGGCCGGGACGATCTTGTCATCGATGACGAGCGTCTCGGCTGGGAGGCGCGGCCGAGCGCGAGGAAGTACGGGGATGGCCGCAGCAAGAAGCGTGCGCACGGCACCAAGCTGCCCGACCGCATGGTGACTCTGGCCGATCTCGTCCACCACCGGAAGAAGGGGCGCACGTCTCCAGATCAGATCACCTACTCGGAGCGCGGCAATCTGCAGGGGGCGCAGTTCTACGCCGTGGCCGGCCGCGCCTACGAACTCGCCCGCGCACAGGGCCTCGGTCACGAGATTCCGACGGCCTGGTTCCTGCAGGACATCCGCGACTGAGGGCAGGCGGCGAGCCGAGCGGGCGCTCCGGCCGGTCTCGCCGGCCTCGGCATGCCCGCTTGCCCCTTGCCGTCCTACAAGTTATACACCCCTCTCCCGCACCGGTCGCGAGAGGGATTGAGCGGTCCTCAACCGGACTTGATCCGGAAAGCAACCGGCACGAAATGTCGGCTTTGAAGGGCGGAGCGTAGCGCAGCCTGGTAGCGCACTTGCTTCGGGAGCAAGGGGTCGCGAGTTCAAATCTCGCCGCTCCGACCAGCACTTGGCCCTCAAAAGAGAACACCGGCGGAATGATTGGCGGAATGATACGTCGACGGATTGGGGATAACTGGTCTTGCCCTTCCCCTGCCTTGCTATCCTTGAAGGATGGACGACAGCAGTAATGCGACAGGTCGCGACCTGTCGCGACAGGCACCGACACAGATTACACCTTGTCGCTCGAGGAAGTTTCGCAGCGCTACGCCGAAGCAGGCCACCCCCGTACCCTGAGAACCTTGCAGCGCTACTGCGCTTAAGCAGGCGGGTTTCGAAAATGTCATCGATGTCGGCGAAGGGATGATGGGAGGTCGACGCGGCGTTGGCTGGATCAATTCTGGGCTGCCCCTTCGCCACTGGACCCCGGACGCCGACATTCCGCACCGAGGGTCGAATTAGCGCTCTCGCTAAGAGGGGCTGTCGCGGTCAAGAGGAGCCGCTACGCCGCCGCCTGTCCCTATTTTGAGTCAGGCAAGCCAGCGTTACGCAGGGCCTCGAGGACCCGCTGCAAGTCGCTCGGGTTCTTGTAAAACTCGCCCGCGCTGTAGTGCTTGAGCGTGTAGGCAGGGCGGGGCGTCAGAAACTTCGAGAGCGCGCGTCTTGCCTCGTCGTCCCGCCCCGCCGCGCTCGCAGCAGCCGCCAGCAGCACCAGCGCTTCACCGCTATCCGGATTATGGCGCAGACGCCGGGTCAGGACGTCGATCGCCTCCTCATAGCGCCCGACCTGGAAATAAGCGCGCCCGAGCTCGCCCAGAAACCAGTCCGGGTAAAGTGGGCTGAGACGCATCGCCTCCTTCAACTGTGCGATCCCCGCCTCAGGCTCGCCGGCATAGGTCAGCGTCATGCCCAGATGGGCCTTGGCCAGCGAGTGATTGGGGCTGAGATCGAGCGCCTTGCGAAGGGCAACCAACGCGGCCTCATGCTGATGCAAAAAAAGATAGATTGCACCCAAAAGGATGTAGGTGTCAGGATAGTCCCGATCAATTTCCAGGGCTTTCCGCGCCAACTCTACACTCTGCTTTAGGGATTCGTTGCGGTTCGTGGCCCAGCCCGTCTGGAAATCCATCAAATGGGTCCTGGCAAGCCGTACGTATGCCTCCGGATAATTCGGGTCCAACGAAAGTGCTTCCGCGGCCAGTTTCCGGGCCCGCGCATTCGCGTCCTTCGTGAATTGCATCAAGTGCTCGAAGCTCTGGTTGACCAGCAGCCAGGCTCGAAGATTGTTGGTGCCGCGCTGGCGCACGCGCGCCTGTTCGCCGTGCGTCAGCTCAATCTGCAAGGCGGTAACGACGTTGAGCGTGATGTCGTCCTGGAGCGCGAATATATCGGCCAGACCGCGGTCGTAGGTCTCGCTCCACAGGTGGTAACCGGTGGCGGCGTCGATCAGCCGTGCGGTCATGCGCATCTTGGTGCCGGAGGTCTGGACGCTGCCCTCCAGCACGTACCGCACGCCGAGCTCCTGCGCCACCATCTGCACCTTGACCGGCTTGCCCTTGTAGGTGAACGCGGAGTTGCGTGCGATGACAAACATCTGCGGAAGCTTCGACAGGGAGGCGATGACGTTCTCCGCCAGTCCGTCGCCCAGATTGAGCTGCTGGGGATCGCCTCCTATCGTGTCGAATGGCAGCACGGCGATCGATGGCTTGTCCGGCAGCGGCAAGGTTGCCCTCGCCGGTGATGCGTGGCCCGCTTCCTGACGTTCGCGCCAGGGCGCGTGCCAAGCGAGCCATCCCGCGCCCAAGACTGCAAGCACGAGCCCTGCCGCCACAGCCACCGGGCGCCAGTTCCACTTTGCATAGGCGGGCAGGCTCGACACGCGCGCGCCCCAAGCCTCGGGTACCACCAGAAACGCTTGTACGGGGCGGGCGATATTCTTAACCCGCAGCTCGCCCAGGCCCTCGAACGCGACCGGGAGTTTGTCGCGCACCTGGTCGCGGGCCGCGCGCGAGAGACAGATCGTCCCGGGCTTCGCTAATCCTTCTAGTCGCGCAGCTACATTGACACCGTCGCCGAAAATGTCATCGCCCTCGGCCATCACGTCGCCGAGGTTGATGCCGATGCGGAATACCAGGCGCCGATCCTCGGGGATTTCAGCATTGCGTTGCGCCATACCCTGCTGCCACTCGAGCGCACAACGTAGTGCGTCGACCACGCTGGCGAATTCGACCAAGAGCCCGTCGCCCGTGGTCTTCACCAGGCGACCCTTGTGGGCCGCCAGAACGGGATCGATGAGTTCGGCGCGATGGGCCCTGAGCGCGGTGAGGGTTTCCTCTTCGTCGACGCCCATTAGGCGGCTGTAGCCGACCACATCGGCGGCCAGAATGGCGGCCAGCTTGCGCTCCGGTCTGCGCTCAGAGCCGTGCTTATTGACGGGTGCTGGTCCGCGCTCTTCCAAGGCTCCTGACCCAGCCAATCCTTCCGTTGGCCTCCGAGCAGGCTCCTCCCTCGGCCGGACTCCGCGATCGCATCAAGTACTGCCCAAGCCCGCGTGCGCGGCAAACCGCTATTGCGCGATTTTGACTTTGATCTCGTCCAGGATCTTCAGCGATTCCTGCCTGAGCGCCTGATCATTGAGATCATGCCCGCGACGGTGGATCGCTTCGCCTTCTTGGAGCCTCTTCGCAAGGGCTTCTTTGTCCGCCGACGGCAGATTGGACTGCTGCAGTTGCGCGATGACTTGCGGATACTCGGCGGTTCCACGACATGCCCACGCGGGGGCAGCGATCAGCATGGCGAAGGTACCAACCAACAGCAGAGTTCTCATCATGTTTCTCCCTTGCATCGGGACCAGCAAAATGCACCTAGCAAGAATGCACATTGTACAGCAGCAGACTGATCAGTCATAGCGCAATTTTGTCTGTCGCGTGCCCGTCGGGAATGAACGCAACTCGAAGTTATGCACCAAGCTGCCCGACCGCATGGTGACTCTGGCCGATCTCGTCCACCACCGGAAGAAGGGGCGCACGTCGCCAGATCAGATCACCTACTCGGAGCGCCGCAATCTGCAGGGGGCGCAGTTCTACGCCGTGGCCGGCCGCGCCTACGAACTCGCCCGCGCACAGGGCCTCGGTCAGGAGATTCCGACGGCCTGGTTCCTGCAGGACATCCGCGACTGAGGGCAGGCGGCGAGCCGAGCGGGCGCTCCGGCCGGTCTCGCCGGCCTCGGCATGCCCGCTTGCCCCTGTCCTCGATCAAACACATATGAGAGGCCCTGGGTAAGGGCGAATCGGAGATCTCCTTTGGACTTGGGTCGCCAAACTCAAGCCAGCCGGAGATCTCCATGCAGATTCGGAGTCTGCCCCGTCACATTATCAGGAACGCCTGCCGCGCGTCCCGACTTCTCGACGCGAAGACCCCAGACATCGAAGCGGCGAGAAGACGGGACGCGGTCGCGCGCTGGCGGCAGGCCCGCGCTTGCGGCCTCAACGCCGAGCAAGCCGCCAACGCGGTCGGCAAGTCCCTCTCCACTCTCTACCGCTGGGAGAAGCAGGCGCAGCCGAAGTCGAAACGGCCGAAGTCGCCCCGCAAAACCACCTGGACCTCCGAGCTCGTTCAGGCCGTCGAAGCCCTGCGCCTCGAGGAGCCCATGTGGGGCCGAGCCAAGCTCGCCGTGAAGCTCAACGAGCAGGGCTTCAACACCTCCGAAGCCACGGTCGGCCGCATCATCGCCCATCTCGTCAGACGCGGTGTCGTCGAGCCCGTACCGACCATCCGCAAGGCCGCAAAGACCAAGAAATGGAGCGCAAAACGCCGCTTTGCCCAGCGCTTGCCCAAGCACCTCAAGGCCGACCAACCCGGCCAGATCGTCCAGGTCGATACCGTCCACGTCACGCTCGCGCCTGGCCGCCACGTCAAGCACTTCACCGCCTACGACCCGGTCGCAAAGTGGACCGCCGCACAAGCCTTCGAGCGCGCAACCGCGGCCTCGGCCGCCCGCTTCCTCGACAAGCTTGTCGCCGATATGCCCTTCCCCGTCAGAGCCATTCAGGTCGACGGCGGATCGGAGTTCATGGCCCAGTTCGAGACCGCCTGCCAGCAGCGCTCCATCAAACTCTATGTCCTGCCCCCCAAGAGCCCCGAGCTCAATGGCGCCGTCGAACGCTGCAACAGCGCCTGGCGCTACGAGTTCTACGCCCTCTACGACCTGCCTGCCCGCCTCGACCAGCTCAATCCCCTCATCGATGCCTTCCAGCACCGATACAATACCTATCGCCCGCATGGCGCCCTTGGCGGAAACACACCCGCTCAGTACCTTCAGGCCCGCCAAGCCAGGGAGGCCGCCGCTTCTCATATGTCCTGATCCTGGACAGCCCCTTGCCGTCCTACAAGTTATACACCCTCACATGAGGCCCGCTGCGACCACGTAGGGCCTAACCCGGCACCCCGCCGCTCGACGACTTTGCCGGACCTCAGGCCCGCACTTCCTGCCGCTGGAAGGCCACGTAGGCGAGCGTGAACAGCACGACGAGGCCCGCGATCAGCCCCGTCATCTGCGGCCAGATGAGCAGCAGGCTCTGTATCGGCGGAAGCGGCGCTCCGACGATGGCGCCGTGGAGCTGCGACATGAGCAGCGGCCCGAGCGCGCGCGTCGAGGGATTGAGTAGGGCGAGCGTCGTTTCAGCGAACAGCGTGTTAGGTGACAGCCGCTCGAGCGCGAGCGCGACCTCTATGGCGGTGAGCTGCGTGCGCGGATCGAACGGATCGACGCTGACCAGCGCGTTCGTCAGGAACGGCACGATCATGGTCCAGAACACGGCGAACAAAAGCCACACCGACAGGCTGGACAGAGCGGACGAGGCGGGCGAGCGCAGCAGCACCGAGAACAGCAGCGCCACGGCGAGCCATACCCCGCCATAGGCGACGGCAGCGACGAGGAAGGCGATGCCGCGCGCGATCTCCTCCCCGCTCGGCGGCAGGCCGAGCATGAGAATGCCAAGCCCCATGACGTAGAGCCACAGCGCGATGAGGAACAGCGCGAGTGTGGCAAGTCCCGCCAGGAATTTGCCGAACAGCACGGCGTCCCGATAGATGGGTTGGGCCAATATGCGGCTCATCGTGCGCCGGTTGAAATCGCCGTTGATGGCATCGAAACCCAGCGCGATGGCGATGATCGGGATCAGGAACCCGAGAAACGCCAAGAACGACGGCAAGGGTTCGCGGGCTACAGTGAATATTCTCAGGAACAGAAAGCGGTCCTCGCCCACCGTATCCTTCAGCTCGCCGATTGCGGAATAGACTGCGGCCGATCCGGCGATGAACACGATGAGTTCGAGCAGCCGCATGCGGATGCTCGACAGGTTGTCGGCGAGCTCGCGCTCGAAGACGGCGCCAAGCCCGGTCCACGGTGAGCCTTCACGCTGCCTTTGCATGGGGCGTCCCCTCGAAAAAGCGGGCATAGACCTCGTCCAGGCTGGCACTGGCGATGTTGAGCGCCTGCAGATTGCCGCCAGCCTCGACGATGCGGCGCGCCACATCCGCGCGCACGTCCTGCGTCGCGTCGATGCGCCAGGTACCATCGGCAGCCCTGGCCACCTTCTGCACTCCGGCGAGGCCCTTCAATGTGCCCTCGATATCCGCTCCGTCAGCCGCCAGATGGATGACGTGGCTGCCGCCGAGCACGTCGCGCATGAGGTCCTGCACGCGCCCGACGAGGCCGATGCGGCCGTTTCTGAACAGCGCCACGCGGTCGCACACGCTCTGCACCAATTCAAGCAGGTGTGACGAGAGCACGATG
Source organism: Hyphomicrobiaceae bacterium (assembly GCA_035574175.1). GTDB lineage: Bacteria > Pseudomonadota > Alphaproteobacteria > Rhizobiales > Hyphomicrobiaceae > DATLZB01. The sequence goes on along the minus strand of DATLZB010000042.1, from coordinate 18,350 downwards.
GTCATGCCCTCCGATCTGAGCGATCGTACGAGATCAAGAAACTCGCGCGTGGTCTGCGGATCAAGCCCGGCGGTGGGTTCGTCGAGGATGGCGACATCGACCCTGCGCATGAGGATTTCGGCTATCCCGAGCCGCTGGCGCATGCCACGCGAATAGGTCTTGACCGGGTTGTCGGCGGTGTCGACGAGCCGCACGCGCTCGAGCGCCTTGTTGATCCGCTGCGTAATCTCCCCTTTCGGAATGCCGGCGAGGCGGGCGGTGAACGCCAGGTTCTCCCGCCCGCTCACGTGGTCGTAGAACCCCACCATGTCGGGGAGATAGCCGACCCTTCGCTTGACCTCGAGCGGTTGCCGCAGCGGGTCAAATCCGACCGTGCGGATCTCGCCCTCGGTTGGTTCGGTGAGCCCGAGGATCATCAAAATGGTAGTCGTCTTGCCGGCGCCGTTCGGGCCGAGCAGTCCGAACACCTCGCCCTTCTCGATCTCGAGATCGAGACGGTCGACGGCGACGGCAGCACCGTAGCGCTTGGTAAGCGCCTTGGCACTGATCACCACCTCGCTCATCGCCGGCCGAACCTCCCGACCGCACCCGCGAGCACGACCAGACTCGCGGCAATGATGCCGATGCCGATGACGCCCCAGAGCGTTGAGGTCACCACGGTAACGCGAAACGTGGCGGACTCGGAGACCGCATCCCCGCTCGCCCGCGCCGTGAATACATAGTCTCCTGCCACCGCCTTTTCGGAGGGGACGACGACGGCCTCGACCCTCTGTTCGGCCTTGGGCTCCAGCACCGCAACTTCCTTAGGCTCGAACGAGACCTTCCAGCCGGAAGGGCCATAGGCGCTGAGCTCGATGTTGCGCGCAGGGGCGGTACCGGTGTTGCGCAGGATGAAAGGAAACCGCTTTTCGGTGCCGGCGCTTGCCTCGCCGCTCAAGCGGTCGTTCTCGCCCGTGAGAGTGACCGTGGGCTGGCCGGTGATGTCGAGGGTGAGCTTGGTCTCGACCCCTGTGTTGCCGGCTCCGATCTTGACGGCGACCGGATACTGGCCGGCTGAGGCCGAGGCCGGTGGCCTGATCTCGACCTGCAGGTCCTTGCTTTCTCCGGCTTTGATCGGGATGCTGGTCAGCTCTTGCGTCCCGTAGGCCTCTTTGAAAGCGACCTGAAAGCCGCGCGGCGCGTTGGCGACCAACGTGGCGAGCACGTCCTCCGCCCCCTCGTTCTTCACGTTGACACGGAAATCGAACGACGACTTGGGCGTACCGCGCAGCACCGGCAGCTTTGCCTCGGCGGTCAGTTTGGCCGCCTCCTTCGCTTCGATGTTGATGCCGATGGGCAGCTCCAGCCGGTGTTCGGGGGCCGTTGCGGTGACACGCAGCTTATAACTACCGGGCTTGATGTCGCGCGGCACGTTGACGACGAGGTCGAGCCTCACCTTGGCGCCGTAATCGGCATAAGCGGCCGACACCGGTCGCCCGCCGCCCTTGAGCTCCACTTCCCACTCGCCAGGAACGTCGAGCACCGCAAGTTCGGCGCGCTGAGGCGGAAGGTTGTAATTGATCAGCGTGAGGCCGAGCCGAGCTTCCTCTCCCGCTCGCAGCGTAACGCTAGGGTACTCGGCCGTGAGCCACAGCCCTTTGAACGGTGGCGGCGGAGAATCGGCCTTGGCGCTCGTCGGAATGCTAAGCAGTGCCGTTATGATGCCAGCAAAGAGAAATGCGCGCATGCTGCAGCTCCCTGCTTTGGTCGCGGTCTTCTTCTGACGGCCACCGATGCCGGGTAATGGCTGTCCTGGCTTCGGGGTCGTACGTTCGATCTTTCCACGCGCCGCCCAATGGGCTTGGCGTCGCAGCACTCAAGGCGGGCCCAACCCTCCGTTCCCGGCTGGCGATCTAATCGGGCCCGTGGCACTGTCAAGGGGAGAGTGCCAAAAAAATGTGGCGGGCACAGTTTCGCCGAGCCAACCCTTTCTCCTCAGGAGACAATTGTCTCAGGTAAGCTTTGCGGGGGAGACCCGCGGGACCGAGCGGCGGCCTGGGCCGGTGCTCGACCCTACCTTGTGATTGGGCCGCGTGATTCAATTTGCGCGCGAGCCGACCCTGATCATTGGCTTGCGGACTCCGCCGGCAAGCGAAAAATGGATCGCCGCAACGGTCAATTCCCACCGGTTCCGGCGGGGGCTGCCACGAAATCGGCGAACACGAATCCGTCTCGCTCCGTTATCTCTCCTGCCCGCGCGCGGATCTCCGTCCCGAACATCGGTCCCGCGACAGCGAGGGTATGGAACTCACCGTTTTCTCCGCAGGGGTCGACTCCCATCGGCAGGGCGTTCAGGAAATCGAGATCGAACGAGCGGCCGACGAAGGAAGGATCGAGCCGTTTCGGGTCTATGCAGGTCACATGGGCGCGCAGCCCCGCCGCGATCATGGTGCGCGCGAGTTTCCCCGTATCCTGTCCCCAGAGCGGAAACAGCGGGGTGATGCCCGTACCGGCCAGCATCCGCTCGCGATAGGCACGAATGTCGGCCAGGTAGAGATCGCCGAACGCCATTGCTTCGACCCCCTCCTCCTTGGCCCTGTCGACGAAAGCGCCCATGCGCTCGGTGTCGTTGGAGCAGGGATAGGGAATATCGAATGGCGTGCAGAGGCAGTCCGGCTGCCCGTGCCTGCGCCTCGACGAGCTCCCGCCGCACCGCGTGCGCATGGCAACGCGATCGAACGCGGCGTTGACCGTCGTGAACAGCCCGCAGACCTCGATACAGGCGCTCTCGTTGAGGACCTTGAGCGCCCACGCCGAGTCCTTGCCGCTGCTCCAGCTCAGCATTGTCTTCATGGGCTGCCCATGACTGTCCGGATCCCCGCGGGGCGATGCACGATCGAAAACCCCTCGTGTCCTTCAGGATATGATAGAGGCTGTTGGCGAGCACCCATTGCGGATTCTTGACATGCCGACCGACGCCCAGCGCGGCAAGCGCGTCGTCTCCCTCATCGCCAGTGCGACGGAGATCGTGGCCGCACTGGGCCGGCAGGACTGGCTCGTCGGCCGCAGCCACGAGTGCGACTTTCCGCCAGAGATCGTTGCCCTCCCCGCCCTGACCGAGGCAAAACTCGACCCAACCGGCTCCTCGGCCGAGATCAACGAGCGCGTGCTCGCCCTCGTCCGCGACGGACTCTCCGTCTACCGCGTCGATACCGACAGGCTTAGGGACCTTGCCCCGGACGTCATCATCACCCAGGATCATTGCGAGGTGTGCGCGGTGAGCCTCAAGGACGTGGAGGAGGCAACGCGCTGCTTGGCGGGCCGGCACGTCGAAGTCGTCTCCCTGCGTCCGCACGGTCTTGAAGATGTGTTCAGGGATATCGAGCGGGTAGCAGTCTCCCTCGATGCCGACGCCCAAGGCCGCGCCCTGCTGAGCAGGCTGCGAAAGCGTCTGCAGAACATCGCGGCCACCGCCGGCTCTTTGCCGCGGCGGAGCGTGGCCTTCATCGAGTGGATCGATCCCTTGATGAGCGGCGGAAACTGGATGCCGTCCCTCATCGAAACAGCCGGCGGCCGTGACCTATTGGGACTTGCCGACGCCCATTCTCCCTTCATTGCCTGGGAGAGCCTTGCCGAGGCCGATCCCGACGTCATCGTCATCGCCCCGTGCGGCTTCGACATTACGCGTACCCTGGCCGAGATGCCAGTGCTGGAGAAGAGCGCACACTGGCGGCGTCTGCGAGCCGTACGTGACGGTCGCGTCTACATCGGCGACGGCAACGCCTACTTCAACCGCCCAGGCCCGCGGCTCGTCGAGACCGCGGAGATTCTGGCCGAAGTACTGCACCCCGAAGCCTTTCGCTTCGGGCATGAAGGACGGGGCTGGATCAGGATCGTGACGACATTCTCGCCTTCCCGCGGCGCCGAGCAGGAAGGGTAAGCCAACCGGCGTACGGGTCGGCGCTCATACGGCAGGTCCGATGGACCGCGGAGATCGGATCGGACCGGTCAGGTCCTCTGCTTTGAGTGCCATCAGCGCCGGCTCGTCGAAAACGTCGCCCATCTTCGATTGCACACCGTTCTTGCGGATTGCTTCCAGCCATTTGCGATGGATGCGCGGGTCCTGATCCTCATACTCGATCTGGCGCCCGCCCTGCTGGATGGAAATCGAGCCGCCGCCTTCCGCACTCCGCTTCCTCAGTGCGATGAACGGGTAACGGCGGCTACCCATGCTGCAGGCGAGATACCGTGCAGGCTTGCTGCCGGTGTTGAAATGCTGGTGGAACATCCAGAACGGCGGCGTGTACATGAACCCGTGCCGCCAGGGAAATTCTTTGAACTCGGAATCTCCCTCGTACCACAACAGCGTGTAGCCTTCTCCGTCCACTGCATGCACGTGCGTGCCGGCCGCGTGCCGATGTGCCTTCTTGTAACGGCCGGCGGGAATCTCCGAGGTGTGCGCGTGCATGGTTCCATCGGCCAGGATGAAGGAGACGTTGAGCGAGCCCTTGCCGCGGGCGTCCATCTCATAAAGCTTGAAGCTCGTCAGGTCGTGGACGAAGTTCGTCTCCCACACGTTGAGCGTAGCGACGTTCGGGCCGCGATCGACCGGCATGTGGTCGCCTTCCCCGTCGAAATGCTTGGACGGACCTGCGCGCTCGGGAAACTCGAAGGGGTTGTCGAAGACGAATCTCTCGTTGTGATAGAGATTGAGCGTAAGTGGCGCGTTGTTGGTGCAGGAGAGACGCGCCCGCTGCCGGCCCGAACCGTTGAAGATCCGGTACCTGCAATTGAGCGGAATGGCAAACAGCGCCTTGGGCCCCCACTCGAAGGTTTTCGCTTCTCCGCCGGGTAGCCACACGGTGGTCGAGCCCTGACCCTCGAGCGCGTAGAAGTAAGCCTCATAAAGGTGTTTGAGTGGCCTCGTCGCGCGGCCCGGCGGCACTTCGAGCACATAGTTGGCCATGAAGTCGCCGCGGCCGTGCGTGTGTGCGAAGCAGCCGCGGGCCTCGTACCGGTCCCACGCGCCTGTCTCCAGTGACAACAGGTCGTGCCCGAAATCGAGATGGATGGGGATGCCTTCTCCCTTGGCCCAGTTGAGATACGGGTCGACCAGGAACTTGGTGGTGAGACCAACGTTCTGTTTGCGGGCATCCGCCTCGGGCATTGTTGCTCCGTTATTGTGAAACGCGACTGTGGGGCGCGGCTGTGAAGACTGAGGCCGACATCTTGTCGGCCGGATGCTCCATTAACGCAATCTTCGGGATGCGCAACCCCATTGAGGTCAGAGGGGCTGGCCTGCCGCCGTGTGGGATGCGAACCGCAGCTTGTCGGTATAGTGCAGCCACGCCTTGTCTTGCGAGCGCTGTTTCAGGATCTGCTCCGTGATCGTTGCCGATTCCTCGCGGGACAGATATTGGGGCGTTCCCATCTGCCGCGCGATGCACAGCATCCGGCACGCTTCCTCGAGGTAAAGGGTGAGCAGCACCGCCTCCTTGAGGTCCTTACCGACGGCGATCGAGCCGTGCCCCTGCTGCAGGATCACCCGGTTGCGACCGAGTTGGCGGGCCAGTTCCCTCGCCCGGTCCTTCGATTTGGTCTGTCCGGGGCTGCGATAGATCGTCATCTGCCCGTGGAACGGCGCACCGTAATGATGGACGGGCCTGAACTCCTCCCCGAGTGTGCTGAACGCGATGGCGTAAGGCGGATGCACGTGGACGATGGCGTTGACGTCTGGCCTCTCTTCGTAGATCGCTGGATGCGCCTTGTAGCTGTCGACGCCTTCTGCGATCGGAATAATCCTGAGATTGGCTGTGGTGACCAGCGTCGGGCTGATGATCGGGTTGACCATCATCATGCCGCCGGGCAGCCGGCAACTCACGTTGAACGCCGCCTCTGCCACCCCTTCGTGGGCGAGAATGCGGCAGGCTGTCACGAACCTCTGCTTCAGTTCCTCGGTAGCGGGGCTCTCCCCGCCTGCCTCGCGAGCCTCAGCCATGGCCTACCATGCTCCGCAGCTGTTACGCGCCGGACCACAGGCTATTGGCAGCTTACGCTCTTGGCCTCTGCCCCGTCACCACCCGTTGATGTGATGGCGCAGTTCATATCGGCCCTCAGATCGGCCCGCTTGGCCTTTTGGCCGCCGATGCGGACCTCGGTACGCGAGCCCGACACCTGCACCTTGATGGTCTTGCCGTCGGCAAGCTTCAGCACGAGTTCGCGCCCTTCGCCCAGCACCTCGGCGATCTTGGCCTTGATCTCGGTCGCGTCTTCTTTCCGCTCAAGAACGTCCTTGAGCAATGCGATCGTGTCCGCCGGCTGGTCTAGCGCCTCCTTGATGAGCTTGGCAACCTCGTCTCCGGTGGCGGGGTCGAGCGGGATTTTGGCCTTCTCGGCCTTTTCCCTCATTTCCGGATCGGCGAGCGCCTTGCGGTAGGCCGTGCGCAACGCCTCGAGCCGATCGGCCGGGATGTCGGGCGGCCCCGCTGTGAGCCGCGCCACCTCCCCCTGCGACTTGATGAGCGCGATCAGCGGCTTTGCCTTGGCGTCGGTCACCAGCTGGTCGAGCTGCGGAGTATCCTTGCCGCCGATGTGAGCTATGATCCGGGCGTAGCCGTCCTTGACGAACGGCTCGTAGCTCGACACCGACCCGATCACCCCCTCGATTTCGCCGCGACGCATGGCCAGCCGGTCCTCATTGCCGCTGTATCCGGTGAGAATCTCGACTGGCAGTTGCAGCACGTTGGTAAGCATCGTCGTCTCGATATAGGACGAGCTGCCGATACCCGAGACCGCAAATTTGATCTTCCTCTTGCTGCTCCGCAGCTCATCGAACGACCTGATGGGCGACTGTTCGGCCATGATGATGATGCGGGAGTCCGAAGCCGCCTTGCCGATCCACGACATTCCGGTCAGATCGAAGCGCACGCCTTGCTGCTTGATGAGCTGATTGTAGATAAGGCCGGTGTTGAAGATGCCGAACGTCAGTCCGTCTGGCTTGGCCGCCGCAATCGTGTTTGCTCCGATCAGGTGCCCGGCTCCTGGCACGTTTTTGACAACGAATGTCGAGCCCGGCAGGTGCTTCTGCATGTACTCCGCAACCAGCCGGCCGTAGAGGTCATAGCCGCCGCCCGGCGCCGTAGCGACGATATAGGTTACCGTCTTGCCCTTGAAAAACTCGGCTCCATCGGCGCGGGCCTCCATCGCGCCGAGCCCGCTTGCCATGACGAGACCTGATGCCAAGCCGACCCCGAGCGATGCCTTCATTTGTTTCCTCCCTGACCAGTCCGCTCTTCTGTTCGTCGGCCTGGCAAGCCAGCACATTTCGACCGCGGCCTGAGCCGTTCGTGGGCGCAATGTATCACGGGGCCGGCGCTCTGAGCCAGTTGCGCGCAGCCCGCCGATGGCTCGCGAGGGCGTACCTACGGCGCCCTCTGGCGGATGGCCGGATCGTGAACTAGCATGACCCTTGCCCTGCCCCGAACCGTCGAGGAAACGCCAGCACGAAGGGGAGGAAAGCGATATGTCCTACTCGAGCTGGCGCGGTCTGGTCGGCCTGATCAAGCCGACCATGCGCCCGGGCTCCCTGGAGGAACTCATCCGCATGCTGCCCGAGGGCATCGGCGTCCTGCCACTTTTCCTCGACATCAAGGAAGGCACCGCCGACGAATTCAAGCGCTCCGCTGCACCCTACGAACCGCTCATCGCCAGGCTCGCCGAGCAAGGCTGCGATCTCATCCACCCCGAAGGGGCCCCTCCCTTCATGCTGCTCGGGTATAAGGGCGAGGCTGAGCTGCTTCAGGCCTGGGAAAAAAAGTACAAGGTGCCGTTGTTCACCTCCGGCACCAACCATGTTCGGGCGCTGCGAGCGCTCAAAGTCAAGAGGTTTGTGGGCGCCACCTACTTCGCCGGCGAAATCAACAATCTGTTTGCCAACTACTTTGTGGAGGCGGGCTTTGATGTGCTGGCCATGGAGGGCCTTTCCGTCGCCTTCGGCAAGGTCGGCCAGCTCTCGCCCCACGAGGTCTACGCTCACATCAAGCGCACCTTTCTGAAACACCGCGACGCGCAGGCGATCTACATGCTGGGCTCGGGCTGGCGCGTCCTCCCGGTGATCGAACTGCTGGAGCAGGACCTTGGCGTACCGGTCGTCCACCCGGTTCCCGCCCGCTGCTGGGAGATTCAGCTCCGCCTCTCGATTCGCCAACCCGTTTCAGGCTATGGACGCCTGCTCGCCAAGATGATCGATGGCTGAGCGGCACGGGGCGGCGCGCAGGCAGGTGTTGTTGCGGGCATGCGTGAATGATAGCGTCCCCGCGCGTGTCGAGTTGAGGAAACCGGGTGAGAGGTGAAAGGGAAGATGAGCGCCACCAACAGCAACTACCGCGGCTGGCAGTCGGACGTTATCGTCGATCTGATCAAGCAGTACGAGTTTCCGTACATTACGTTGAACCCTGGCGCTTCATTTCGCGGCCTTCACGACAGCCTCGTCAACTACGGCGGCAACGATCCGCAGATGATGCTGTGCAATCACGAGGAAATTGCCGTCCAGATTGCCCATGGTTATGCCAAGGCCACGGGCAAGCCGATGATTGCCATCGTGCACAACCTCGTAGGCTTGCTGCACTCCAACCTCGCCGTCTATTACGCCTACATCGACCGCGTGCCGATCTTCATCATCGGCGCCACCGGCCCGATGGACGAGAAGAAGCGCCGCCCGCACATCGACTGGACGCACAGCGCGTTGGTGCAGGGCAATGCCGTTCGGGACTATATCAAGTGGGACTACCAGCCGACGTCCATCCACGGCGTACCGGAGAGCTTTGCACGGGCCTACTCGGTGATGATGACCGAGCCCAAGGGCCCGATCTACATGTGCTACGACGCAGCGCTCCAGGAGGAGCCGCTGACCGAGAAGGTGGAACTGCCGCCTAAGAATGCGGTCAGGGCGCCTGCGCCGATGATGCCCGATCCCGCCGCGCTCGAGGCCATCGCCGACAAGCTGGTCAAATCCGAGAACCCGCTCCTGATGGCCGAGTACGTCGGCCGCCGCCAGGGTGGCTTCGAAAGCATGGTGGAGCTGGCCGAGACCGTGGGCGCGCCGGTGTGGGACATGGGCGAGTCGCTCTGCTTCCCGAACCGCCACCCGCTATCCCACAGCCTCGACAAGTCCATTTTCAAGGACCGCGACCTGATCGTCGGCTTGGACGTGCGCGACTACGAAAAGCAAACGCACGTGCTGAACTCGACCAAGCGCACGTTGGAGCGGCTGCCGCCAGCCGACTGCGACTATGTCGAGATCGGTTTCGGCGAGCTTGGCATCTCCAAGTGGTCGTTCGATTACTGCCGCATGCAGCCCTGCTCGGTCCGCGCCATCGGCGACACCACGCTCGGCATCCCCGCGCTGACTCGCCTGTGCAAGGAGCGGATCGCCAACGACCCCAAGCTGAAAAGCAGGATCGCCGAGCGCACCAAGGCGCTGAGCCGGCGTCACGAGGAGACGTGGGCGCGCTGGCAGGAGGAGGCCCGCCAGAACTGGAACGCCAAACCCATGACCACGGCGCGCCTGGCGCATGAGGTGTGGGAGGTCATCAAAGACGAGGACTGGGTTCTGACCGCGGTGACCATGAAGAACCAAGTGCGCAAGCAGTGGAACTTCGACAAGGCCTACCGTCACCCGGGCGACGGACTCGGTACCGCCACCCAGATCGGCATCTCGCTGGGCGTGGCGCTGGCCCACAAGGGCACGGGCCGCGTGGTCGTCGATCTCCAGCCAGACGGCGATCTGATGTTCGACGCCGGCTCGCTCTGGGTTGCGGCCAAGTACCAGATCCCGATCCTCATCGTGATGTACAACAATCGCGCCTACTACAACGACTGGGAGCACCAGATCCGCATGGCCAAGCTGCGCGGCACCGACGAGAAGAAGGCGCACATCGGCATGGACCTGTTCGATCCCGCCCCCGACTTCGGCGCGCTCGCCCGCTCCATGGGCGTGTGGGGCGAGGGCCCGATCGAGGACCCGAAGGACGTGCGCCCCGCCCTGTTGCGCGCGCTCGAGGTGGTGAAGTCCGGCAAGCCGGCCCTCGTCGACACGGTCACCCAGCACCGGTAGGGCGAGCGCCCCTTCCCGTCATGCCGGTGAGGGACCGGTGGCCGTCACCCATACCAGGGGCCACGGAACTCTCCATTGGAGGTTAACGATTGGGTCGATGGGTGCTGACCGTGAGTGTTGCCATCGAACGGATCCACGCCGCGGCTGGCGTGGATCCCGACCTTGATCGGGATGACTATCTGTGCCATTCGCCCGATCCGTCTCCCCCAGCGCGGTACCGCACGTAAGCGGCACCGCTCGGGAGCCTGCCCGTCGAGCAACGCACTAGCCGGTGGAGGGCGGGTCAACGGCACCGAAGATTTGCGCGTAACTCCGGCTCAGAGTCGAAGCCCGCCCTTGTCCGGGGGCAGCGGCGCCACCTTCTGGCCGAGATATTGCGCCTCGGGCCCGTAGAGCAGGGCCTTGACGTCCGCCGCGGTGAGCTTCTTCACGAGCTGGTCCACCTGGCCCGCAAGCGGCAGCATCAGGTCGGCGTTCTGGGCCAGCTCCATCACGAAGTCCATGTCCTTTTCCTGCCAAGTGAATCGGGTGGTATCCCAGCGCCTGAGCGTGCCGTTCTCGCCGGGGCACTTGAGCAGTACCTCGCGCATGCGCTGCGCGTCGATCCCGTACTGCTTGGCAAGCGCCAGTGTCTCATAGTTGGCGACGCAGTGGATCCAGTGTAGGAGGTTGTTGCAGGTCTTGGCGAGCTGCCCGGCACCGATCGGTCCGACGTGCTCGACGTCCCGGCTGTAGGCGAGCATCGCCGGCTTGCCGAACTCGACGTCGGCCGCTTCCCCGCCGCAGAGCGACAGCAGCGTGCCCTCCTTGGCGCCGCGCGTGCCGTAGACCACCGGCGCGTCGATGAACCGGATATGGTGCGACTTCGCCAGCGCGGCGAGGTCCTTCATCACCTCGAGGCTGTGGGTGCCGGCCGCGATGATCAGCGAGCCCGCCTTCGCCTTCGTGACCAGCTCGCGCGTCACCGCTTCGACCTGTTCGTCGGTGCGCACGATGGCGATGAACACCTCGGCGTGCCTGGCCATCTCGGCGACGCCATTGACCGCCTTGGCGCCGCGCTTGTCGGCCGCCGCCAGCCGCTCTGCATCAATGTCGTAGGCCACCACGTCGTGCTTCTTGTCCACCAGATGTGCGGCCATGTGAAAGCCCATCTCACCGACGCCGATCATGCCGACTTTCATCGATCCCATTCTCCCTGCTGGGTTCACTTCGCTCTCCGCTCTCCCTGTAGCCTGAGCGTGTGCGGAAAGCCACCGGCGCGACGGAACGGGCCCCCGCCCCTGAGCGGGGCCGGCCGCGGGCGTACTTTGCGGCGAGTCGCTGCCGGGCTGGTGCCTCTAGGCCAGCGCTACCACGGCGCGTTTGGCCATCACTCCGATCAGGTGGGCGCGGTAGGCCGCGTCGGCATGGAGGTCCGTGGCCAGATTGACCGGGCTGACCGAGATCCCATCCAGCGCCTTGGCGCTGAAATTGGCCTTGAGCGCCGTCTCCATTGCCGGCACGCGGAACACGCCCGAACTCCCCGCGCCCGTTACCGCGACGCGGACCTCTCCGCCGCGCTGGGCGACCGCCACGCCGACCAGTGCATAGCGCGAGGCGGGGTTGGGGAACTTGGCGTAGGCGAACTTGGCCGGCAGCGGGAAGCTTACCTGCGTCACGATCTCGTCCGACTGGAGCGCGGTTGTGAACAGGCCCTTGAAGAAGTCGTCGGCCGCAATCGTTCGCTTGCTCGTTTCGACTGTGGCACCGAGCGCCAGCACTGCGGCCGGGTAGTCCGCAGCCGGATCGTTGTTGGCGAGCGAACCACCGATCGTGCCGCAGTTGCGTACGTGCGGATCGCCGATCCCCTCCGCGACCGCGGCGAGGCCCGGGAGCACCCGTTTCACATCGGCCGATTCCGCCACCATGGCATGCGTCACCATCGCCCCGATGGTAAGAGCATGTCCCGACAGCGCGATTCTTTGAAGCTCGGCGAGGGCCGCGAGATCGATCAGGCACTCGGGCTGCGCAAGCCGCTGCTTCATCGTCGGCAGCAGCGTCTGCCCGCCGGCCAGAATTTTTGCTCCTGCCGTGGCCGCCAGGATCTGCGCCGCTTCCTGGAGCGACTTCGGCCGCTGGTAGTTGAAAGCGTACATGGCTCGTTCCTCACTCGGCCGCTTGCTTCACACGCGCCCTTTGCGCTGCCCGCCACACCGTCATCGGAGTGGCCGGCATGGCGACGTCCTCATGCCCGAGTGCGTCCGTGATGGCGTTGATGAGCGCGGCGGGTGCAGCGATCGCGCCCGCCTCCCCGCACCCCTTGACCCCGAGCGGATTAGAAGGGCACGGCGTGTTGGTCATGGCGACGGTGAACGAAGGGAGGTTGTCGGCGCGCGGCATCGCATAGTCCATGTAGCTTGCGGTGAGCAGTTGTCCATTGCCGTCGTATACCGCGCCCTCGAGCAAGGCTTGGCCGACGCCATGAGCGATGCCCCCGTGCACCTGCCCCTCGACGATCATCGGATTGATCAGCGTGCCGAAGTCGTCGACCGCCGTCCACCGGTCGATGCGCGTCGCTCCCGTCTCGGGGTCGACCTCGACCTCTGCGATATGCACGCCGGAAGGAAAGGTGAAGTTCTTTGGATCGTAGAAGGCGCTCTCCTTCAGCCCGGGCTCGATCTGATCTGGATCGAACTTGTGTGCGACGTAAGCCTGCAGCGCGACCTCGCCGAAGCCCATCGACTTGTTGGTGCCGCGCGCGGTGAACACGCCGTCGTTGAAGTCCACGCTGTCCTCCGCCACCTCCATGCAGGCGGCCGCGACCCGTTTGGCCTTGGCGATAACCTTGTCGAGCGCACGGAATATGGCCGAGGCGCCGACGGCGCCGGAGCGGGAACCGTAGGTTCCCATGCCCATCTGCACCTTGTCGGTGTCGCCATGGACGATCGACACCTGCTCGATGGGGATGCCGAGCCGCTGTGAGACGACCTGGGCGAACGTTGTCTCATGGCCCTGCCCATGAGCGTGCGAGCCGGTCAGCACCTCGACCGTGCCGACAGGATTGACCCGTACCTCGGCCGATTCCCAGAGGCCGACGCCGGCCCCGAGCGCACCCACCGCCCGCGACGGTGCGATACCGCACGCCTCGATATAGGCCGAGAAGCCCAGGCCCCGCAGCAGGCCCTTCTGCGCGCTTTCCGCCTTGCGCTTGCCGAGGTTGGCATAGTCAGCAAGCTCGAGTGCCTTGTTGAGACAGGTCCCGTAGTCGCCCGCGTCATACATCATGATCACGGGGGTCTGGTGCGGGAATTTCTGGATGAAGTTGCGGCGGCGGAACTCGGCAGGGTCCATGCCGATCTGGCGCGCGGTCACCTCCACCAGCCGCTCGACGACGAACGTCGCCTCCGGCCGCCCGGCCCCGCGCAAGGCATCGACCGGCGCCGTGTTGGTATAGACGCCGTCGACTTCGCAGTAGATCGCCGGAATGTCGTACTGGCCGGAAAGCAGCGGGGCATAGAGGTAGGTTGGCACGCTCGAGGCGAAGGTCGAGAGATAGCCGCCAAGGTTGGCCTTGGTCTTCACCCGCATCGCGACGATTTTGCCGTTGCCGTCGACCGCCAGTTCGGCCGTCGTCAGATGATCGCGGCCGTGCGCGTCGGCGAGGAAGGATTCCGTGCGGTCGGCCGTCCATTTGACCGGCCGCCCCACCTTGCGCGCCGCCCACAGGCAAACGGTCTCCTCCGCGTAGATGAATATTTTCGAGCCAAATCCGCCGCCCACGTCCGGGGCCACGACCCGCAGCTTGTGTTCGGGCGCGATGCCGACGAAAGCCGACAGCACGAGGCGGGCAACATGCGGGTTCTGGCTCGTGGTGTAGAGCGTGTAGCTTTGGGTGCCACTATCGTATTCGCCGATTGCCGCCCTTGGCTCAATCGCGTTGGGGATGAGACGGTTGTTGACGATCTCCAGTCTGGTCACATGCTTTGCCCCGGCGAACGCCTTGTCCACAGCGTCCTTATCGCCGAGGTGCCACTCGTAGACCGTATTGCGGGGCGCTTCGGCATGTATCTGCGGCTGGCCGGATTCCTGGGCGCGCGCCAAGTCGACCACTGCCGGGATCTGCTCGTAGTCGACGGCAACAAGCTCGGCGGCGTCCCTCGCCGCGGCCAGCGTCTCCCCGATCACCACGGCCACGTGATCGCCGACGTAGCGCACCTTGCCCTGCGCCAGCGCCGGATGTGCCCCCGCCTTCATGGGCGAGCCGTCCTTGGACTGGACCGCCCACCCGCAGATCAGATTGCCGATCCTGTCATTCGCCAGGTCCGCCCCGGTGAACACTCCGAGCACGCCGGGCGCGGAACTGGCCACCGCGGTGTTGATCGATTTGATGTTGGCATGCGCATAGGGTGAGCGCACGAAAACGGCATAGCTCTGACCCGGCCGGCTGATGTCGTCGACGTACTGCCCCTTGCCTGTCACAAAGCGCCGGTCCTCGACCCGGCGGACCGATGCACCGATCCCTGTCGTGGTCATGGGCTGTCCTCCCTGGGCCAGGCTCTCAATCTATTCTGCGGCTTGCCTGACACCGCCGGTCATGGCGGCCGCACCTGCCTGAATGGCCTTGACGATGTTATGGTAGCCCGTGCAGCGGCAGATGTTGCCCTCAAGCTCCTTGCGGATCGTGTTCTCGTCGAGCCGGGTGCCCTTGCGCGCGATCATGTCGAGGGCAGCCATGATCATGCCTGGAGTGCAGAAGCCGCATTGTAGCGCGTGATGCTCGCGGAATGCGGCCTGCATCGGGTGCAGTTCATCGCCCGTCGCCAGCCCCTCGACCGTGGTGATGTCAGCGCCATCGCACGCAACCGCGAGCCGCGTGCAGCTCTTCACGCCGCGGCCGTTGACGAGCACCACGCACGCACCGCACTGGCTGGTGTCACAGCCGACGTGCGTACCGGTGAGCCTCAGGTGCTCGCGCAGGAAGTGGACGAGCAATGTTCGCGGCTCGATGTCGGCACGGTGCGTTCTGCCGTTCACCGTCATGGTAACGGTCGTCATCCGAAGCGCCTCCCTAAGAGCATGTCCTTCTTGTTGCTGGGCGTGTGGGCGACTGCGGCAAATCGGCGTCGCCGAACCGGCGCCGCCGCACCCCTTTGTTTGTCTAACACAGCATGATGTCGGCCCAAAGGCGGGGCCCTGGCCCACACGCCGAATTGATGGCTGATGCCTGGTTACCGCCGGGCCGCTTTTGCTGCCGCAATCGTGCGCCAGATGCGCTCAGGCGTTGCCGGCATGTCGATGTGCCGGACCCCGTAGACCGAGAGCGCATCGACGAGGGCGTTGGCCATGGCCGGCATGGCTCCGACGCTGCCGGCCTCGCCCGCGCCTTTGACGCCGAGCGGATTGGTCTTGGTCGGTACCGGGCAGCTCTTGACCTCGATGTGGCTGAAATGCGCAGCGCGCGGCATGGCGTAGTCCATGAAGGAGCCGGTGAGGAGCTGCCCCGTCTCCGGGTCGAAGCGGATGTCCTCCATCAGGATCTGCCCGACGCCTTGCGCCACGCCGCCGTAGATCTGCCCCTTGAGCAGCAGCGGGTTGAGTACGGTCCCCACGTCGTCGACGACGGTATAGCCGACCATCTCGACCTCGCCGGTTTCCTCGTCGATTTCCACCTCACACACGTGGCAGCCGTTCGGGAAGTTGGTCGCCTCGTTCCGGTATATCATGCTGGCGACAAGTCCCGGCTCCATGCCGGCGGGCACGTTCTTTGGGTTCATCGCCGCCCGCGCCACCTCGCCGATGGTCAAGCTGCGGTTGGTCTTTCGGCTGCGGAACACGCCGGCCTCGAATTCGATGTCGTCCACCTCAAGCATATGGGCGGCAATCCGCTTGGCCTTGTCGACGATCTTCGCCGCCGCGCCGTTGAGGGCCGCTCCGGCCATGGTGGCACTGCGCGATCCGCCGGTGCCCTCGCCGAAGAACACGGCATCCGTATCGCCCGAGATGTAGTGCACGTCTTTCGGGTCGACGCCGAGCCGGTCGCAGACGAGCTGCTTGAAAGTGGTCTCGTGACCCTGCCCGTGTGATACCGAGCCGCACAGCACGGTTACCGTTCCCGACCGGTCGAAGCGGATTTCCGCCCCCTCCAGTCCCGGTCCGGCTGCCCGCTCGATCGTGAAAGAGAGCCCGATCCCGCGCAGCTTGCCGCGCGCCTTGGCTTCCTTTCGCCGCGCCTCGAATCCGGCGTAGTCGGCCATCTTGAGCGCGACATCGAGGGCCTTTTCGAACTCGCCGCAGTCGTAGGTGAAAACAAGCGCCGTCTTGTAGGGCATGGCCTCCGGCGGGATCATGTTGCGTCGCCTGATCTCGGCCGGATCGATGTTGAGCTCGTCGGCGGCCAGATCGACCATGCGCTCGATCACGTAGGCCGCCTCCGGCCGGCCGTTCCCGCGGTAGGGTCGCATGGGATTGGTGTTGGTGAAGACGGTAGTTACCTCCACCGACATCGTCGGGATGGTATAGACGCCGGCCAGCGTGCCGATGTTGGCGACGCCCGAGCTTTCACCGCCAGCCTGTAGGTAGGCACCAACCGGCAGGGTCGTTTTCACCTTGAACGCCAGGAACTTGCCGTTGCGGTCGAGAGCCAGTTCGGCGTCCGTGACGTTGTCGCGACCCTGCGCATCGCTGAGGAAGGCTTCCGAACGGGTGCTGATCCACTTGACCGGCCGTCCCGTCACCTTCGACCCGAACAGAACCAGCGCCGCCTCGTTGTAGACCGCCGTCTTCATGCCGAAGCTGCCGCCGATGTCTCCGGCGATGACGTGCACCTTGCTTTCGGGCACTTTCAGAACCGTGGAGATCTCCCGGCGGTACTGGAACGCGCGCTGCAAACCGGTGTGGATGGTGTATCGATCGCGTGCTGCGTCGTAGTTGCCGACGCAGCCGCGCGGCTCCATGGTGACCGCCGTGACCCGGTTGATCACGAACCGTTGCCTGACGACGTGGTCGGCACTGGCAATGGCGCGCTCCGTGGCCGCCTTGTCGCCGACCTGATGGATGTAGCAGATGTTGTTGGGGCAGTCGTCCCACACCAGCGGCGCCCCGGGTTTGGCCGCATCGGCGGTCGAGACCACCGCCGGCAGCGGCTCGTAGTCGACCTCAATCAGCTCGGCCGCGTCGATAGCTTGGTTGAGCGTCTCGGCGATGACGAACGCAACGTAGTCGCCGACCCAGCGCACCCGGTCCTGCACCAGTGGCGGATAGGGGGGTCGGTACATCGGCTCGCTGCCGCGCCTCATTTCAGCCTTCCCGACCGGGAGATCACCGAGCCCGGCCGCCCGCCAGTCCTCGCCCGTCAGCACGGCGAGCACACCCGGTGCCGCCTTGGCGGCAGTGGTGTCGATCGACTTGATACGCGCGTGCGCATAGAGCGATCGCAGGACATAGCCGTAGGCCATGCGCGGCAGGATGATGTCGTCGACGTAGCGGCCGCCGCCTCTCAGCAGCCGCGGATCCTCCGTTCGTGGAACCGGTTGCCCAAGCCCAAAGTCGCCCATGCTCGTGCTGCACTCGATTGTGAGGGTTGCTCTTGTGCCGCGCCTTCGGCAGTATACGCCGCCAAAGTCTGGCAACCCTCTCGTATCAACCATACCGCATCCCGTCCACGGCATTTTGCGGCTGAGTCCGCAGGCTGACCTGAGCGGGATCCGGCAAGGAGAAGACATTGCGCATCGATGTGAAGATGACGGTGAACGGCAAGGCCGTGACGGGCAGCGTTGAGCCGCGCACGTTACTCGTGCAGTTCATCCGCGAGCACCTTACGTTGACCGGCACGCACGTCGGCTGCGACACCACCCAGTGCGGTTGCTGCATCGTTCACCTTGACGGCCAGGCCGTGAAGTCCTGCACCATCCTTGCCGTCCAGGCCGACGGCCATTCGGTCACCACCATCGAGGGCTTGGCTGCTGCCGACGGAACGCTGCATCCGATGCAGGCCGCCTTCCGCGAGCACCACGGCCTGCAGTGCGGGTTCTGCACGCCCGGTATGGTCATGATGGGCATCGACATTGCCAATCGGCTGCCCGGCGCCGACGAAAAGACGGTTCGCCGCCAGCTTGAGGGCAACATATGCCGCTGCACCGGTTATCAGGGGATCGTTGAGGCGATCATGGACGGCAGCCGGGCCATGAACGCCGGGCGGGTTTGAGACCGATGCGCGATTTCAACTATCACCGTCCCGCTGATCTCAAAGCGGCGGTTGCCGCTCTGAAGGGGGCTCCGG
>DATLZB010000041.1:0-3375 GCA_035574175.1 Hyphomicrobiaceae bacterium | reverse complement strand
ATGAATATCGACATCGGCGGCGGCACCTCCAAGATTGCCGTGTGCGAACTGGGCGACATCGTCGAGCTGACCGCCATTGACATTGGTGCGCGCGTCGTCTGTTTGGACGAGGGGGGGCGCATCGCCCGCTTGGAGGAGGCTGGCAGGCGCTTTGCCACCGAATTGGGCCTCGACCTCGAGATAGGCCGCCCGCTCTCCGGTGAGGACATGCGCCGCATCGCGGCCCGTATGGCCGACCGCCTGTTCGAGGCGGTGAGCGCCGCCGAGCTTTCACCTGCAACTGCGGCGCTGATCCGGGTCGAACCCTTGAGAAACCGTCAAAAGCCCGATGTCGTCACCTTCTCTGGCGGCGTCTCCGAATACGTCTATGGTCGGGAGCAGCGCAGCTACGGAGACCTTGGCGCTCCCCTCGCCGCTGCCATCCGGTCTCGCATCGAGGCCTGGGGCGTGCCCGTAATGACTCCCGATCAGGGCATCCGCGCCACCGTCGTCGGTGCCTCCCAGTACACCGTTCAGGTCAGCGGCAGCACGATCTATGTGACGCCGGACGATGCTCTTCCCTTGCGCAATCTTCCGGTGATCGTGCCCGATCTGCCGCTTGCGCCGGAGGAGCTGGTGCCAGACGACATCGCCCGCGCCATCGAAAGCGCGTTGCGCCGCAACGATCTTTCGCAAGGCGAGCAGGCCGTCGCCATGTGTTTCCGCTGGCAAGGATCGGCGACGTTTCGCCGCCTCGACGACTTCTGCAAGGGCGTGATGCGGGGCCTGCGTGCGTGCCTGGAGCGGGGCCATCCTCTCGTGCTGGTCAGCGACGGCGACGTCGGCGGCCTGATCGGCATCCACGCGCACGAGGAAGCGAGGCTCGCTTCCGCGATTGTCTCCATCGACGGCATTCTCCTCAAGGAATTCGACTTCATCGATATCGGCGAGCTGCTCGCGGCCTCTGGCGCCGTGCCCGTTGTGATCAAGTCGTTGGTGTTTCCAACGTCGGCCGCGCTCGGCCGGGTCGCGGCCCAACGCCTCGGCTGAGCTGGCCGGCGGGGGCTGCATCGTTCTCGCCGTGCCCCGCTCAGAAAAACGCCTGCAGACCGGTCTGCGCCCGGCCGAGGATCAGAGCGTGCACATCGTGCGTGCCCTCGTAGGTGTTGACCGTCTCGAGGTTCTGCGCGTGCCGCATCACGTGGTACTCGATCTGGATGCCATTGCCGCCGTGCATGTCTCGTGCGGCACGAGCGATATCGAGCGCCTTACCGCAGTTGTTGCGCTTCACGAGGCTGATCAATTCCGGCGCGGCCTTGCCCTGCTCGAGCAGCCGACCGAGACGCAGAGCCCCCTGCAGGCCGAGCGCGATCTCCGTCTGCATGTCGGCGAGCTTCTTCTGCACGAGCTGGGTGGCAGCAAGCGGGCGACCGAACTGCTTGCGATCGAGTGTGTACCGGCGCGCCCGGTGCCAACAGTCCTCTGCCGCCCCCATCACGCCCCAGGCGATACCGTAGCGCGCGCCGTTGAGACAACCGAACGGCCCCTTGAGGCCCGACCCATCAGGCAGCAGCGCCTCTTCCGGCACGACGACGCCGTCCATGACGATCTCGCCCGTGACCGAGGTCCTGAGCGACAGCTTGCCGCCAATCTTCGGCGCCGAAAGCCCCTTAAGTCCCTTCTCCAGCACGAACCCGCGGATCGCATCGCCGTGCGCCGCCGATTTGGCCCACACGATGAACACGTCCGCGAGCGGGGCGTTGGAGATCCACATTTTCGAGCCGGTCAGCCGGTAGCCGTCGGCGACCTTCTCCGCCCGCGTCTTCATGGCGGCGGGATCCGACCCCGCATCGGGCTCCGTCAGTCCGAAGCAGCCGACCCACTCACCCTTGGCGAGCTTCGGCAGGTAGCGCTGACGCTGCTGCTCGCTTCCGTAGGCAAGGATCGGGAACATGACGAGCGAGGACTGCACGCTCAACATTGAACGAAAGCCCGAGTCGATGCGCTCGATCTCCCGCGCGATAAGGCCGTAGGATACGTAGCCGGCGCCGGCCCCGCCGTAACGCTCGGGCATCGTTGCCCCGAGCAGTCCGAGCGCGCCCATCTCGGCGAAGATCGCGCGATCGGTCTTCTCTTCGAGGTATGCCTCGATCACCCGCGGCGCGAGCTTTTCCTGGGCATAGGCGCGTGCGGTGTCGCGAACGAGCTTCTCGTCCTCAGTGAGCTGGTCCTCAAGCAGCATGGGGTCGTCCCAGCGGAACCCTGCCTTGACCCGCTCGGCATCGTCCTGCATGTCGATCGTCCTCAACGCCGTCGTTCCCGCACTGTACTTGAAGACGGGCCGTCGAAGAAATGGACATGCAAAGTTGGAGAAGAGGGCTCTCGCCGGTGCTTGAGGTTGCAGTTTTCCTCCTCGTGGTGGCAATGCTGGCGTTGGCCGCCGTCTGGCTCGGCCAGCGACGGCTGATCTACTTTCCCTCCACAGCGCGCATTGCCCCGGAGAGCGTCGGCTTGGCGGGCGTAACCGAGCAGGTTCTGGATACTCCGGACGGCAACCGGCTGATTTGCTGGTGGAGCCGGGCCGCCTCCGGTGAGCCGACGCTACTCTACTTCCACGGCAATGGCGGCAGCCTTGCCGAGCGTGCCGATCGCATACGCTTCTTCCGGGACCACGGGATCGGCATGTTCATAATGTCCTACCGCGGCTACGGCGGCTCGACCGGCAGCCCGAGCGAAGCCGCCAACGTGGCCGACGCCAAGCTCGCTCATGATTGGCTGTTACGCTCCGGCGTCAGTCCCGAGCGCCTCGTCCTCTATGGAGAATCGCTCGGCTCAGGCGTGGCCGTGCAGGTGGCGCTCAAGAAACCCGTGGCGGGCGTGATTCTGGATGCGCCCTACACCTCGATCGCCGATCTCGGCGCTGAGGTCTACCCGTTCCTGCCGGTGCGCCTGCTGCTGTGGGATCGCTACAATACCATCGACCACATCGCACGCCTGAAAGCTCCGTTGCTCGTGCTGCACGGCGAGCGCGACCGCACCGTTCCCCTCGAGATGGGCAAGCGTGTGTTCGAGGCGGCGGCCGGGCCCAAGCGGCTTGCGACCTTTCCCGCAGCCGGTCATTCCGACCACAATTATTACGGCTCGTATGAAGTGGTGCTCGCTTGGCTCGGCGAACACGGCCTTCGCACACCGCCAGCTACCCGGCCGATCGACCGGTGACTGGCGGGTGCGGCCTGCGTCTTGATCGACCTGGCGCTAGAGCGGTTCATCGCTTGACTGAATCGTGAGGGATTCCGGATCGGCGCGATTTGTGATTCAAGATGCTGGCTGGGACGGAGGCCAGCATCCGATGACCCGACCTCTATCCAACGATCTGCGTGAGCGTGTTGTTGCGGC